>NZ_QPEX01000024.1:0-300000 GCF_003335505.1 Bremerella cremea | reverse complement strand
CCAGGTCGATTACCAAGATCATGACAAACGAATAGACGAACGCCGCCGTCGCCGCCTTGCCAACTCCTTCGGCCCCGGCGGTACAGTAAAACCCTTGGTGGCAGCTAACCAGTGCGATCACGCCGCCGAAGAAAATACTTTTAAACAGCCCGCAGAAGATATCCCACGAACCGACAAAGATCTGAGAATTGTATAAGTAGTAGTGTTTGTCGATGCCAATAATGATGACCGAGTAGAAGTATCCACCGACAAATCCCATGAAGTCGGCCATCACGGTCAAAGCTGGAATCAGTAGCAACATGGCCAGCACCCGGGGGACCACTAAATAGTGGATCGGGTTTGCACCCATGGAAGTAAGGGCATCGATCTGCTCAGTTACCCGCATGGTTCCTAGCTCTGCTGCCATGGCACTACCAACGCGGCCAGCCAACATGGTGGCGGCCAGCACCGGTCCCAGTTCGCGGACCAGCGACATATTAATAACCGCTCCTAACCGGGTCTCGAGTCCCAGTTCACGGAATTGGTAATAGCTTTGCACGGCCAGAACCATACCAATAAAGGTGCCCGTCAGCGCAACCACCGGCAGACTCATCACGCCGACCTGGTAAAAGCTGGGCAACAATGTTTCTCGGCGAGGCCAACGTCCGAATGTCCAGACAATCGTGCGCCAGGCGAACAAGGTCAGCACGCCGATCGAAGTAACCGTGTCGATCGCGACACCGCCCCAATCGGCTAACCAATTGAACAGCGCCAATTGCACGGACGACAACATCGAGACCGGTGCGTCTTCGGTTGGAAGCTGGGGGTGTTCGTCCCCATTCGAATTTGAAATCGTCCCTGTCGACAAAACCGTCTCGCTTTTGTGCTAGCACTTTTTCGCAGCCATCCCATGCCGCTTCGTCTCTTCTTTCATCGACCACGTCGGGCGTAAGGCTTCAGTAAGTTATACCGATTAGAGAGACTATTCATGTAAAGTCGCTTGGGAATGCTAGCACGTCGCTGGGTATTTCACGTGGTTCCCCTCTCAGAAGAAGTTAGCGCAAAGCACATAAATGCCCTTATCGTAGTGAGAAAAACCGACGATAATAGGCGGACATCTTCCGACCCGTTTGTGCGGCGGTGGGTGCCTTTCCTTACGATTTCCCCCCCCTCTCTCAATTCGAGGTCACTACCCGCAACCGGGGTGGCAACTTGCATGATGGCAACTTTACGGGCCATTGCGTCGATTCCGTTAGGCGTTCTCGCCGGCATGGCAGCTATGCTGTTGCTGCTGACTCCCTGTTTCTTGATGTACCCGCTCCCTGCGGGCATCGATCTGAACAATCCGGCTGATGCCGAGGCATTTGGGCGTCACCTGGCCTCGCTACCAACATCGGCATTCGTGCTGGTGCTGATTGCGCACGCAGGCGGAGCTGGCTGCGGGGCGGCGTTTGGCCGCTTGATCGAAGGGGAGCCGATTTGGCGCGAGTCGCTAGTAATTGGGGCAATCTTTACAGCGATGGGCTTGATCAACGCAATTTCGTTGGGGCTTCCCTTATGGTTCACCCTTATCGACCTGCCTCTGTATTTGCCGGCAGCGATGCTGGGAGGCTTGGCGTTAGATGCCGTGCTGAATCGGCAAACGGTTCCGCAAATGAAGAAGGTTAACGCATAAAAGAAATTGGGGAGCCCAGATCGAGCTCCCCAATTCGCTGTCAGAATCATTCGTCAGCGGTTAGGGCATAATGACCTTGTCGATCACGTGGATGACCCCATTCGAGGTCACGATGTCAGCCTTAATCACTTTGGCTTCGTCAATCATTACGTTGCCATCTTTCACTTCAATATCGATGGTCGATCCTTCCACCGTTTTCGCTTCCTTCAGCTTCATCGCGTCCTTGGCCATCACTTTGCCAGGCACAACGTGGTAGGTCAGGATTTTGACGAGCTTGTCCTTGTTCTCTGGTTTCAGCAACGAGGCAACCGTGCCTTCTGGTAAAGCGGCAAAGGCTTCATCTGTGGGGGCGAATACCGTGAAAGGGCCGTCGCCTTTCAGGGTTTCGACTAAGTCGGCGGCGGTTACTGCCGCGACCAAAGTCTTAAACTTGCCAGCGGCAACTGCGGTGTCGACAATGTCTTTCGCACCGGTCGCTTTCTTCGCATCCTCGGCGAAAGCAGAAGACGTAACGAGTGCAAACGCAAATACAGCAGCAAGAGCGAGTCGTCGGAAAGCCATGGGGAATTACCTTCTTCTAATAAATAGAATCGTGGAACTAGGTGATCCTCAGCGAAGCCGGCAGCGCATCAATGCGGTTGCCAGAACTCTTCACCTAAGGAAACTTGCAAGGCGAGATCTCGCGTCTGACACAGCAACCGGAAAGACGTTGAAACGATTAACAGATGTTTTTTGAGAAATCGATTGGATGAGTTTGTTGATTCCAAAACGCTTGCCAAGTCTTGGTAGATTCGCCCTAGCTCTGATTCTGGGTTGCTTCGCCTCGTGTAACTCATCCAATAGCGAGAAGCTAGAGACCATTGCCTTGGCGACATCAAACTACCAAGACACCTTCAACCAGCGTCCGCCCATACTCGTGACCGATGCGGATGGCAAGCCGCTGCATAGTTGGCGGGTTCTTATTCTGCCATTTATCGAAGCAAACAGTTTCTGGGATGAATACGACAACAAGGCTGCCTGGAATGATCCGACCAACGACGATTTGGTCGACGGCAAGCGGCATCATCCTGGCGACAAGTTCCCTTACCCCGCTAACGTCGGCAAGTTCTACCAATCAGGCAACTCCTCCCATTCTCAGGAAACTCGCTTTGTGGTCCTTGTTTCAGGACCGCTCGAAGCAAAGCCATATCAAAACGATCAAATTGCCTACTATGTGCCGGATAGCCAGCCGCTGATCGTTCTGGAAGTCGAATCCTCTGGCATTCACTGGATGGAGCCCCGCGATATTGCCGGCGCAACTGCCGACCAGCCCACTTGGAATACGTTGGCAGATGTGAAACCAAAGATCGTTCGTTCGATTGAAATCAACTCCGACGAGACAACCATTCGTGAGCGAGAAGAAACTGCCTCGTTTTTAGATGCGTTACCGGGGTTGGGGGCTGTCGACAGCAACCCTGCGTAAGGTCAGCCGTGTGGCAAAGGCGGTTACGGCAAAAGGTCTTTCAGTTCGACTTCCACCTCTTTCACTTCGCCAGCTTGCTGTAGCTTGAGCTTTAAGCGTGTGCCGGCTGGTTGAAAGAATTGATGGTTCACGGCGCCTTCATCTAGCGAATCGAGTCCTTCCACGGCGATCAGGATGTCTCCTTTTTTGATACCAGCGGCATCGGCAGGAGTCCCCTTAAGGACATGAGCGATAAGTTTGCCTTGTTGATCTTCGTCGGCCACAAACACAGCACCCAAGCGGTTTTGAATATGAGCTGGTGCGATCGATTCGGTGTAGACCGAATTGGTTTCCCGGTCGACTAAAACTCGCATGTTGCGCAGGGCTTGGATTCCGATGGCAGCAACAAAGTCATCCCCGCCGATTTTTACTTCTTCTTCCGAGAAAGGACTCACGGCAACATCATAGAAGACCAAATCTCCCAAGTGAAACTCTTTCGCCCAGGCCATTTCATGGACTGTCGTTTTCCCTAAGCCATATCGAAACGTTTCGAGCGTAAGGCCAGCGTCAGGGTTTTTCTCGCGCCATTTTTTCCACAGTGCTGGCTGAACGCGCAAACCAAAAACCGCCCCTGTATCGAGAAACACACGCCCTAATGGTTTTTGATTTTGAGTGACTTCAAAGAACAGTTGCCCGCTTCCCTCTTGCATCTTCCATTTCTGCCAGCGATCGTTCTGCGGAATCGTGGTAAGCGGGGCTACCACACGTTGATAACCATCGATCAGCAACAAACTGGCTCCCAAGTTCGTCCAAGAGAAAACGCCAGCAATGGGTTCCTGCGGCGAGAAATCGAGAACCGGCATCCGCATCTTGGCCTGCTCGCCAAACATGGCGATTTGAAACTCCTCGGTCCAAGGTAATGGCGGTGTGCCGGCGAGCATTGGTTTATCGCCGAGGACTCCCAATTGCTTGGCTGCGGGCAGAAACAAAGCAGAATGGGTTGCTCCGGTATCTAGCAGCATGCGTATTTGCTTGCCGTTGACAGCACCTTCCACGAAGATTCGATCGCCATGAAAGTAGGGCAACGAAGCCTGATTGGGTTGAGCTGAAAGGTTTCGAGGATTCGTAACCAGCACCAGTAATCCCAACGCAATGAATATCGGAATCGACTTGGAAGACATCGTTAGGCTTTCAATTGGATGATTCCACTAAGGAGTAAGCGGGAATTGATTTATTCTCTTGAACTTACCTTTCGATTGCAAATGCGCAACTAGGGCCGAAGATTTCTCAAGGATTCATCACGGTTTCGCTCAGGGGACCGGTTTCTATTACTCAAAAAAGGATGCGCCTGGCTACCGAAACCGTGCTAGAGTTCGGTGGAGGCCAAGGTCTCCGATCCTCTTGAACCTACCCCAATATCGCCTCGCTGGAGACCTTCCCAGATGTGTGATTCCCGCTCAAACTCGCGTCGCAAGTTCATGCGCAATACGGCCCTAGCTGCGGGGGCATTTAGCCTGAGCCCTCTTGCCTCGCTCTCTGCCGAGACCAAACCAAGCTCCCTCGTGCCGGACGATATTTTGTCGGATTTGGTGGCTGGGAACATTCGTTTTGCCAGTGGCAAGCCGACCGTTCAACCTCGCACACCGGCCGATTTCGCGCGAGACGCGCAAGGCCAGGCTCCCCCAGCGATTATCCTCGGTTGTGCCGATTCGCGTGTTCCGCCAGAGATTGTGTTTGATCAACCGGTTGGTGGGCTATTTACTTTGCGAGTGGCTGGCAACATGGTCGGTTCCGGCCCGATTCTGCTGGGCAGCGTCGAGTTTGCCGTGGCCGAGCTAGGGGCCCGCTTGATCGTGGTGATGGGGCACAGCTCGTGTGGTGCCTGCCGGGCAGCGATCGATCACATCGATAATAACGACACCTTGCCAGGGGCAATCGAAGGGATGGTCGATTACATTCGTCCCGTCGTTCGCCAAGAGCAAGGCAAACCAGGCAATAAGCTGGTCAACGTGACCAAAGCCAACGCCGTTTACAACGCCAAGAAGCTGGCCAAAACCGGCAGCATCGTGCCGGACTTTGTTCAAAGCGGCAAAGTAAAAGTCGTGGGGGCTTACTACGACCTGTCGACCGGTGTGGTCGATTTTCTCGATACCTAACAGCTCGCGGAACTGACCGCTGGGGAACCGATTTAAGCGGTTCCCCAGTTGGTCATCCTGCGATGCGGAATATCGCATTCATAGAAAACTTCGCCATAGGCAGCAAAGCCATGCTTGGCGTAGAAACCGATCTTGTCTTGCTGCGAGTTGAGAAAGACCTTGTCGTGCCCTTGCTGGCTTAGGTGCTGCATAATGAATGCCATTAGCTGGGCCCCCACCCCAGTACCCCGTTCTGACTTGCGCACGGCAAAACGTGAAATCCGAGCGACTTCTTCCCCGTAAATAACTCGTCCCGTTGCCACCACATTGCCCTGCTTAATGGCTACGAAGTGCTGGGCCTTCGGATCGAGTTCGTCGTATTCGCCATCCTCTGGCACCCCTTGTTCCAGCACGAAGACCTCGCGACGAAGTCCCATCGCCAGGTTGGCCAGGTCACTAAAAAACGGAACCGGTAGAATCTCGACGGTGCTCATGAAAATGGTTTTCAAACAGGACGAAAGGATGGTGCCGGATTTTGCTTCTAGTATATTGATTCGTTACCCAGACACCCACCCCCACGGCCCTCGCTTCTGAGATCCCAAGATGCCTGAAAAAGATTTTGCACCGATTGAAAATGACTATGCCTTTTTCATGGCCCATGCCACCGAAGCGGAAAGCGATATTGCGGCCTATCAGCGAGAACTAAATGGCTTTCTTCGTGAACATCCTTCGCTGCGGTTGCTTGACTTTGGGTGTGGTAATGGAGACTTTTCGGCTCCGCTACTGAATGCGTTGAATCTTCCGCCAGAGACATTGCATCTCACGCTTTGCGAACCGGTCACGCATCAACTTACCCAAGCTGCCGAGCGGGTTGCCCGCTTCAGCCAGCATTCGGTCGAAACGCTGGAACACCTCTCTGCGGCACAAGATCAACAGTTCGATTTGATTCTTTCCAACCATGTGCTGTACTACGTTCACGATCTAGTGCACACCATCGGCGAGATGCGACGGGCCTTGCAGCCAGAAGGCAAACTGGCCTTTGCGATCGCCAACAGCGACAACACGATCATCGAGTTCTGGAAAGCCGGCTTCGCCCTGATCGATCAGCCGGTCCCGTATTACATGTCGGAAGATGTCCAGCAGGCCCTGGCCGAAGCAGGCTTTGACGTGCAGAAGTCGGAAGCCAAGTTCCAGCTTCGCTTTCCTGACACAGAAGAGAACCGCATGAAGATCTTACGCTTCTGCTTCGGCCACCACCTGGAGGCAATTCCCCTGCCACAACTGGTCGGCCAGTTCGATCCGTACAGCCAGGACGGAACAATTGTGATCGACACGTACAGCGATCACCTGGTGGCGGAACGGAAGTCGGAAAACTAAAGGCCGATATCGCCTTAACCATTTCGAGTTCCCCCCTAGAAACAAAGAGTCTTGGCAAAGCTTACTGAATTTGAAGGGCTTACTCGATTTGAAGGTAATCTCCCTATGTCGACCATCGAAGAAATCGATCACATCCTGAATGACTTGGGTGCGTTCATTGCAGGTTGTCAGCCTGAAGTGATGGTAAGTGATGCTGAGTCCAAACTTGGTGCGTCTTCTTTTTGTGCGATGGGATAACGCTAGCTGGGACGACAACGAGTACTATGGGCTAACTCGCAATGGCGACTTTGACAATGGCGATGTCCCGAACTGCGTATAGTTCACCATAAGATAGAAAACGACCATCGGCCTGCCTTATCGCCGAGTTGTTTTTCGCAACAGCCCGCCGTCTGCCCCGGGATTCGCCCCTTCGACCGCGCGGTAGACCGAGGTAGAAAAGCTCCCAAACAAACAGTGAGTCTTGTTTTCTTCCCGGGGCCCTTGGGAATTCCTCTAATTCTCATCCAAATCAGTTGACTACCTGTGTAGTCAGTCGCTATATTCCGACTACACGAGTAGTCACACAAGGCGAAAAGCAATGCCGAAGCGCAAACCTCTAGGCAAAGTTGAACTCGAACTGCTGCAAGCAGTCGAAGACCTGCAACCTGTTACCGTTCGAGCGTTAGTAGAACATCTGGCGGACAAAACAGGTCAGGCTCGCACGACCATCCTGACAACCCTCGAACGATTGCGGGCCAAGGGATGTCTGACGCGACGTTCAATCAATGGGGTCAACCACTACTCTCCCCGCGTCTCTGTATCTGAGCTATTACCTCGAATTGTAGATGACTTTGTGCAGAAGATGCTCGGTGGATCCGTTTCTCCCTTTGTTGCTTATTTGCAGGGCCAGAAGGAAGTCGATCCAGATGAGTTGGCTCAATTGAAATCGTTGGTGGAAGAGCTCGAGACAAAACAGGCCAAAAAGGATACGAGGAGGAAGAAATGAATGATTTCCTGACTCAATACCTTACGATTTGGTTCGATGCTATCTGGAGAGTAACTTGGCAGGGAACCATCGTGGTCCTGATTGCCTTGCTGATCGACTTCCAATGGAAGTCCATGCCGCCCATCTGGCGAAATTGGCTGTGGCGATTAGCCTTTCTCAAAATCGCCGTCGCAATACTACCGCTCTCAATTCCCCTTCCACTGCTTCCAGCATCGGCCGAATCTAACGTATCTACGATAACAAGCGAATTCGTAAACGTTACGCTTTCAGCTTCTCCTCCCGAATCTTTGCAGTCATCCTTGCCGCTATTGAAGTTTCTCCTGTTTTCAGTCTGGCTCATCGGCTTCATCGCTTGCGCGATTTCAATTTGGGAGTGCGGCAGGCAAGTCCGAAAGAAATTGCAGAAATCGACCTCCACCCTCGCGAGTAGCCTGCTCATGCAGAATGTACGGGCGATTAGTCGCAAGCTAGGCCTGACCGTTATTCCCGAGGTTCGGTTGGTACCAGGATCGAACAGTCCCTGTGTACTTACCCGAAGAAAACAATCGATCATACTTCTCCCGGAGCAGTGGCTTGAATCATGTTCAATGTCAGAGCTGCGATTATCTCTAACCCACGAACTGGCGCACTTGGCACGTGGCGATTTAGCATGGAATCGTTTTTTCGTTTGGTCGCGAGCGGTACTTTTCTTCCATCCTTTGGTTTGGATTGCTATGCGGAGATATCTCCTGTCTCAGGAAATGGCCTGCGACCGTATCGCGATTGCGAAAACTGGCGGAAATCGCGGCGAATTCGCCCGTCTTCTCTTACAACTTGCGGAACATGCTACGGCAACTCCAGTTAGTACCGTGGCAATGATAGGCTCGACTTCTAGTCTCAAGGAAAGGATCGCATCCATGTACCAGGCACACTACAAACCCACGATGTTTATCGCTTGGGCGGTGACGGCAATGGGAGTTTTAAGTCTCATGCCATTTGCAATTGCCCAGCAGCGAGAGCAAGTCGTGGTGAACCAAGATGCCGGCGGGCCGAACGTGTCCGTATCTGCGAACGCATTTTCTCGAGGGTCAGGGTCTGCCGACGGCTTGGGTGCTGGAGCAGGTATGGGAAGAGGGAATTCGGACGGGGATTCACGGGGCTTTGGTATCGGTGGCGCTATGACGCGTACAAAGTCGCAATCGCGCGGTGGAACTTCGATATCGATCAACACGAATCCTGCGCAAGTCGCCCCAAAACCTGCAGCTCTGTCCCAAATGAATCTTGAGAAACCTTCCAGAATGAAACAATCGATGATTTCGGGAAATACAGGTGCCAACGAGGCGTGGACACGCACAACGGAAGCAACTCTTAATGGCAACAACATAACGATTGTTGAAAAGCCCAATACCATTTCGCTCACGCTCGAGCATCCAGACGGAACGGAAGAGGTTTTTGTCGCGAAGGACCTACGCGATTTGGCGATTCAATCGCGCACAGCAGCCGCCATCTATCGTAAACTATTGAACCCAAAATCGACTGCCGGCAACAACATGGGAATTGCCGCCAATCCGGGAAATAACATGCCCCTTGACGCTTCTGTTCTGCTGCGGCAACAAATTCAATCAATGAAAGACGAACAAGGTTCCCAAGGTGGTGTGTTCGACCTTCTTCTCAATGAATTAGACTCACTTGCGAAGTAACAGCACGTATTATCGGATGACCCTTATGGCCTTCCGCGAAAGCAGATTGCGCAAGGCCTTATCTTGAATCTGGGTGTCTCAGATCGCGGGCAAATTGCTTACTTACAAAGTAAACGTGAACCCTCACCAAAGTAATCTACCAAAACTCGACTTGCCATTACTCTTGCGAAACGGTCTGTAGATAAGGCAGGCAACCGATCCAGAGCATCCCCCATTGGCCGACGAGAAAATACCAATCGAACTGCAACGGCATGGCCAGAAGTGTCCGCCCGCCGTAATTCAGGGTAACATTTGCTGGGGTTGGTTCGACGCGTAACGTCTCCCCCGATCCATCGATAGCTGGGGATGAAACCATACCATCCGCGATCACGCTCCGAAATCAACGGATCGAAAGGTTCGGCCGGGGCCACTCGCCAACCTCGGCTAGGGGCGGAAGCAACAGCATCGCGGTCATCATGAACACGAGAAAGATCCAGGCATTTTTTTGCGCACTTGTCGCGGGTCTTTCTTGGTACGATGCCGGAAGCGAAATGCGGTCCAGAAGCGAATCCAAAGAACGGCGACCAGGCCTATCGCCAACAGGCCGAATAAGAAAAAGAATTCGACACGTACAGCGATCACCTGGTGGCGGAACGGAAGCGTGAAGAGTAACTGCGATCAATCAACTAGCGCAGGCGAAACATGGCAAACGCAGCGAAGAGAAATGCTCCGAGGACCAAAACGCCTGTCAGCCTGGTAACGTGGGATGCTTGGTTGAAGCCAAGGTAAGCCAACACATGTTCCCGGAACAGATACAACAGGCACACAACGCTAAAAATCAAACCAAGGCCACTATGTACCAGATAGTAATCCGGATTATGACTGACACTACCCAGTGCAAAGGTGGTCATAAAGACCCAGGCTAACAGTGTCATGTGGTTCGCTACCCCATAAACGTATTGGATCGCTCCCAACCACCAGCCCCATCTTTTTCCCTGCCACATCCCAATCGCCGCTCCTGTTCCGAGCGTGCCGAGCAGTAAAATTCCCCAAGGAAGAGTTGGAGAAATCACCAACGCGCCATTCGTCGAAATGAAGGGTATCGGCCCCATAAAGAACATGAAGCCTGCCTCTGCCAGGTAAAAAAGCCCTCCAAGCAGACTAGGAACCGCAAGAATCGAAATCCCGATCGGACGATTCATCCTCGGCAACGAGGCGGAACCTGCTTCCGGTTCTACTGCCGGAGAGTCAAATGGATTCTCGTTCACAAGCAGAGCTCACCACTACGAATTTGCATTGGCCAATACGGGACAAGTTTTATCAGTCTGTTGTGTCTACTCACCAGCAACACCAAACATCAACACTTGGACAACCCCACCGATGATGGCCAACACAACACAGCACCCCAGGGTAACTCCTGCGAGAACGCCAAACAGCTTTCCCTTCCCCCAATCTTGCAAACCAAAAAAACGCAGCACGTGGCCTTGAAATAGGTAGGCGACAATCAGCAGGGCGAAGAAGCCTCGCAGGCCATGTTTGGTGTAGAGGCTTCCTACGGCGCTATTTTGCTGAGACATAATAGCGATTGTGATTAGGTTCACCCCGTTCACAACAGCACTAATCGCATAGCCAACCGTCCCCAACCACCAGCCCCACTTCTCACCGGTGGACATTCCAATGGCTGTAGCCAAAACGAGGCCAGCCAAAAGAAACATGAGCCCGCCCAAAGCGGCACCAAGAACTTCTAAACCAGACGCAGCTGAGACAACCTTCACGCCAGTAGCTAAGCATACCAACGCGGTTACGCCCAACAGTACCATTAAAATGGTAACTCCGAGAGGCCGCTTCATCGGCTTGCTGGGCGGAGTTTTCACGTCTTCGGTTGTATCAAGAGTCGGAGAGTCGAACGGATTTTCAGTCACAGAAATCGTGTCGCAGTCAAGAGTGATGGATGCCAAGGGATATCAAAGCTTAGCTCTTGCTTATGGTATCCGCTACGGATTTATTGAGGTCTGCGCTGCCAAATCAATAGGGGTGACCAACGGAAGCCCCGGATTCGTGGCAAATCGGTCCATTGCCAGATTGGATTACCGTCGCAGACATCAATAACATCTAAATTCTTTCCACACGAATCAGGACGCGATCAAATGGCTAACTGCTTTTTCAGAGTGACGACGACCTGTTGCGGATCACTCGCTTGGTTCACACAGCCAGAAACGGCCACGCGGTGAATCCCAGCGGCGGCTACTTGCGAAACGTTGGTTAATTCGATCCCACCGATCGCAAACGCAGGCAAGGTGATCTCGTCGGCCACCTCGCGTAAGAAGTCGAGGCCCGGGAAGTGATCGAACGACTTGGTACCGCTGGGGAAGGTCGGCCCGATGCCGATGTAATCGGCTCCGTCACGTACTGCTTGGCGGGCCTGATCGATATTGTGGGTCGAGACGCCGACCAACTTACTGGGGCCAAGCACCATACGGGCCTGGGCAACGGTTAGTTCCTCTTGCCCGACATGAACCCCGTCGGCAGAAACAATCCGGGCGATGTCAGGTCGGTCGTTAATAATCAGTTTGGTGCTGGTGCCGGCAGTTTGCTGGCGAAGCAGTTGAGCACGGGCAACCAGCGTGCGGTCGTCGAGTGTTTTATCGCGAAGCTGAATGACATCGGTCTCGGCTTCGATCAATTTCGCGGCGAGTGCTTTCAATTTTGCTTCGCTCTCGCAACCATCGATCAATACATAGACCGCCCCAGCTGCGAACATGGTGCTAGCAGTGATGGTGGTCATGACCATCTTTTCGAGGGAGTACGTTCGATAGCGGGCCTGTTCCAACGCTGCAGCAGCCTCGCCGTCGATTAGCTTGGCATGTTCCTCCAAGCTGCGAAGCGCCTGCTGCAATCGTTTGAAATTGGCGGTCAGCAAATCAGCCCAATTGCCACGGGCTTGCTCCAATTTGCCCTGAACGGTCGTACCGACGTCGCCGAAGGTGTCACGAGCATGGATCGAAGCACGCCGATCAAACTGTTGGAGGGTACTGTCTAGTTGGTGGCGAAGCGATTTCAGCTCGCTCGTCAGAAATTTATCGTTCTGGCCGTAGCGGACGAAATCTTCAAGGACACGTAATCCTTCACTCGCCCGATTAGCAGCGGCATCGAGCGTTCTCCAGAGCGAAATGTCCATTCCAGGCAAGTTATCAGTTTGGTTGGGGTTATATGGATCAAGCATGGCAATTTCGATTTGGGGAACTGGTTACCCGGTAAAGATCATACCGATTTAGCGGTATTTAAGGGGCCAGATGGCAGGGGCAGCCCGTGGAATGAGCGGTTGGTAACGATTGCCGGATGGACCTAGTTTATCTAAGTGAAAGCGGTCTGCCGACTTACCTTGCTCCTGTTGGAATCGGAAGTTACAATTCCCCGGCGTTTCCTCGCGGGAGGTCTGTCGACGCACAGCGACTTTTCGCACATTTCAGGAATAGTAAGGATGCTATCAACGCCATGGATTACGTGCTTGTGGCCAGGGCTCAGCGAGCTTTGGCTGCGGGGACGGTGGACAGGACTGGTTTGGGCTCTAGGATTCACGTTGCTATTGAATGCGGCGCTAGTTTCCAAGGGGGTTTGGCCAGAGCTAGGAAACGTCTGGATCCGTAGCGGACTCTGGTATTTGGTTCTCGGCTTCTGGCTGGTCAACAGTATTTGGATGGGGGCTCGACTCGCTTCGGGGAGTTGGGATGCCATTGATGCCACGATTGATCAGCTTTTCCAGACTGCCCAGTCCTCCTATTTGAAAGGTCAGTGGTATCAGGCCGAGGCCGTTTTATTGCGGCTATTGCGGCGCGAGCCTGACGATGCCGAGGCGTTGTTATTATTAGCGACGCTAAAGCGACATATGAAGCAATTTGAAGAAGCGCGAGAGATCCTCGACCGGCTCGAGCGTCTCGATGCCAGCAGACGCTGGTGGTTTGAGATCCACCGTGAGAAGCAGCTTCTTTCCGAGCGAGAAGAAGGGGAAACGGAGGCCCAAGCTGTAGCATCAAAGACTACAGCAACAAACTTGGGTGAACAAAACGCGGAGAGTGGCAGACCCAGCCTACCGGAAGCCGCGTAATTGTGAGACAACATAGAGTTGGATAGACAGTAGCTGAAGCAGTCGCCAACTCGATATGAGGACGGATGACCATGTACGAACGATTTACTGATCGTGCTCGCAAGGTGATGCAGCTGGCCAATCAAGAGGCCCAGCGGTTCAACCACGAATACATCGGAACCGAGCACATCCTTCTGGGGCTCATCAAAGAAGGAAGCGGTGTGGCCGCCAACGTATTAAAAACGTTGGAAGTCGACCTCCGCAAAATTCGCCTGGAAGTCGAGAAGCTGGTCCAATCGGGTCCCGATATGGTGACCATGGGCAAGCTACCGCAAACTCCACGGGCTAAGAAAGTCATCGAGTATTCGATGGAAGAGGCCCGTAATCTAAACCATAACTACGTCGGTACCGAGCATATCTTGCTGGGGCTCTTGCGCGAGCAAGAAGGCGTTGCCGCCCAGGTACTGATGAACTTGGGTTTGAAGCTGGAAGATGTCCGCGAAGAAGTGCTGAACCTGTTAGGGCACGGCATGGAAGGGGACAGCAGCCGCGAAGGTCGTGGCGAGCCTGGGGGTGTTTCTGACCCCAGTGGCGCTCCTGGCAAAGGCAGCAAAAGCAAGACTCCGGCCTTGGATAGCTTCGGTCGAGACTTGACCGAGTTGGCCAAGAAGGGGAACCTCGATCCGGTCATCGGTCGCCAACGCGAAATCGAACGGGCCATTCAAGTGCTTTGCCGCCGAACCAAGAACAACCCGGTTTTGCTGGGGGAAGCTGGTGTCGGTAAAACGGCCATCGTCGAAGGTTTCGCCCAACGCGTGATCGACGGCGAAGTGCCGGAACTGTTGGCCGACAAGCGAATCGTTGTGCTCGACTTGGCGATGATGGTTGCCGGTACCAAGTACCGCGGTCAGTTTGAAGAACGTATCAAGGCCGTGATGAACGAAGTTCGTCGCGCCAAGAATACGATTCTGTTCATCGACGAGTTGCACACTCTGGTCGGTGCTGGTGGTGCTGAAGGTGCGATCGACGCGGCCAACGTCTTGAAGCCAGCTTTGGCCCGTGGCGAAATCCAGTGCATCGGTGCGACTACCCTCGACGAGTACCGCAAGTACATCGAGAAGGACAGCGCCTTGGCTCGTCGTTTCCAAGAGATTCAGGTCGACCCGGCCTCGAAGGACGAAACGGTCGAGATCCTCAAAGGGCTGCGCGATCGGTACGAAGAGCACCATAACGTGCAAATCACCGACGACGCTATCGTTGCCGCAGCTGAATACTCGGATCGATACATCACCGGACGCTGCCTACCAGACAAAGCGATCGACGTAATCGACGAAGCTGGTGCTCGCGTGCGGCTTCGCGTGATGACCCGTCCGCCGGATCTAAAAGAGATCGACGAAGAAGTCGAGAACCTTAATCGCAAGAAGGAACAAGCGGTCGCCGACCAAGACTTTGAAAAGGCGGCTTCCCTTCGCGATCAGGCTGACAAGCTTAAGAAAAAGAAGGAAGACATCGTCAAAGAATGGCAGGCCAAGAGCCGCCAGAAAGATGGCGTTGTCGACGAAGAAGTGATTGCCGAAGTGGTCAGCAAAATGACCGGCATTCCGCTGACTCGTATGAGTACCGAAGACAGCATGCGGCTGATGCAGATGGAAGACGTTCTGCATAAGAAGGTGATTAGCCAAGACGACGCCATCAAGGCGATCTCGAAGGCCGTTCGCCGTAGCCGTAGCGGTTTGAAAGATCCCAAGCGTCCGACCGGTACGTTTGTCTTCGCCGGGCCTACCGGTGTGGGTAAAACGTTATTGGCCAAGGCCTTGGCTGAATTCATGTTCGGTGATGCCGACGCCCTGATTCAAATCGACATGTCCGAATACATGGAGAAGCACAACGTCAGCCGTCTGATTGGTGCCCCTCCGGGATACGTTGGTTACGAAGAAGGTGGTCAGCTGACCGAGAAGATTCGTCGCCGTCCTTATGCGGTTGTCCTGCTGGACGAAATCGAAAAGGCGCACCCCGATGTCTTCAACATGCTTTTGCAAGTGATGGAAGAAGGCCGCCTGACCGACAGCTTCGGTCGCAACGTTGACTTCCGGAACGTGATCTTGATCATGACCACCAATGCTGGTGCCGGCGCGATCAAGAACGAATCGGCCTTCGGCTTCCAAGCCCCTGATGAAGGTGCTGAGTACGAAAGCATGAAGGTCCGTGTCGAAGAAGAAATCGGCAAGGTCTTCCGTCCCGAGTTCATCAACCGTTTGGATCAGGTCATCATCTTCCATCACCTGACGAAGGAAGACTTGAAGCAGGTCATCGACCTGGAACTGGCCAAGGTTCGCGAACGCTTGGAAGAACGTGGCTACAACCTGACCCTAACCGACGCTGCCAAGGATTTGATCATCCGCCGCAGCAACCAGTCGGACAAGGGACAAGATTTCGGTGCTCGTCCATTGCGTCGCGCGATCGAAAATTCGATCGAAGATCCACTTTCCGAAGAACTGCTCAAGGGTGAGTTCCAGGGGATGGATACCATCACGGTCGATGCGATCTTCAACGACGAAGGCAAGCCCATTCGTCTCGACTTCAAAGGTTCGCTCCAAGAGCCCGCTGCGGAAGAAGCCGTTGGCGCCGGTTCCGGTGGCGAAGGGAGTGAAGGGGGCGGCGACGAAGCTTAGTGCTTTCGCTGCTTACCCGTTTCCTGAAATACAAAAAGGCCTCGCTTTCATGCGAGGCCTTTTTCGTTGGGATGGATATATCATGAGAGAATGATTACTCGGCTGTGCTGGGGTTCCTCGTACATCCCCCCCATTTCTCTCTAGCGGCAAGCGCAAGGAAAGCGCAAATTGGCTTATGCGGCCTAAATTACTTACGGTGACCCGTGAAGTTCCTTATTCCGGTTTGCTCTTGGGAAAAGTAAGACGTTCAATTCTCAGAGGCCTGCGCAAATGCCATGCTTGGCCTCGTGATGGTCGCGTCCATGACGCAACCCACACACTTGAATTTCACGCCCCTAGAAGAAGCGGTTGCGATAAACTGTGCAGCGTTACTCTGCATGGCAGCCGAGGATTCAGGGGCTCATGCTGAGCGTGCCGTAGCACGCAGGAGAGAGAACCAATGAGCCAAAATCAATGGACGATTATTACGCTTGTGCTAATCGCCGCAGGAGGAGGGCTCGCCTACTGGGCATGGCAATCCTCTCAAACGCCTCCGCTGCCTCCTGGCTTCGCGGCAAGCAATGGCCGCATCGAAGCCGTCGAGATTGACGCCGCCACAAAAACGGCTGGCCGGTTGGTACAGGTGATGGTCGACGAAGGAGATTTCGTCATCCCTGGCCAAACGCTCGCCGTGATGGACACCGACGTGCTGAACGCCCAATTGCGTGAAGCCCAAGCCGATCTTAACCGAGCCAAGACCGCCGTCGATACGGCCAAGAGCGCCGTTAGTCAGCGGGAAAGTGAAAAGCTGGCAGCCGAGTCGCTAGTCAAGCAGCGCAAGGCCGAGCTTAATCTGGCCGATCGCAAATACAAACGAGCCCAGGCTCTGATCGAGAAGGACGCGATTTCCGCAGAGGAACTCGATACCGAACAAGCGGGCTTTTTCGGAGCGGAAGCCGCCGTCGAAGCGGCGAATGCCAATGTCGCTGGCGCGGAATCTGCCATCAAAACGGCTCAATCGCAGGTCATTCAGGCCGACGCTTCTGTTAACGCCGCCCAAGCCAAGATCGAACGCCTGGAAGCTGACATCAAAGATTGCACTTTGACCTCACCTCGCAATTGCCGCGTGCAGTATCGAATTGCCCAGCCAGGCGAAGTCCTTTCTTCCGGGGGAAAAGTCTTGAACATGGTCGATCTCGAAGACGTGTACATGACCTTCTACCTACCGACTCTGCAGGCTGGTCAGGTTTCGCTCGGTGCCGAAGCTCGGATTATTTTGGATGCCGTGCCGCAATATGTCATTCCTGCGAAGATCACGTTTGTCTCGGATGTCGCTCAGTTCACGCCTAAGACGGTAGAAACCGAAGAGGAACGCCAAAAGCTGATGTTCCGCCTCAAAGCTCAGATCGATCCTGAGCTTTTGAAGAAGCATATTCGCAGCGTCAAAACTGGCCTGCCAGGCATGGCCTACGTTCGTCTGGATGAGACAAAGCAGTGGCCAGAACGTTTGCAGGTAAAGGTTCCTGAATGAGCGAGCCCGCAGACAGATTGCAACCGCCAGACGATTTCGTCGCGCGGCTAGGAAATGTCAGCTTGCATTACGGCGAGACCTGCGCGCTCAACTCCATACACTTAAAGATTCCAGCAGGCAAGATGATCGGCCTGATTGGGCCTGATGGTGTCGGTAAGTCGAGTCTCTTGGCGTTGGTATCTGGCGCACGAAAGGTCCAAACCGGCAACGTGTCGGTTTTGGGGGGCGACATGCGGAGCGCCGATCACCGACGGGCCGTTTGTCCGCAGATTGCATACATGCCTCAAGGGCTGGGTCGCAATCTTTACGCTACGCTGTCGGTGTTCGAGAATGTCGACTTCTTTGGTCGCTTGTTTGGCCAGCGGCGTGCCGAGCGTTTGCATCGAATTCAGTCGCTGCTCGCAAGTACGGGGCTCTCACGTTTTCAAGATCGCCCCGCTGGCAAGCTCTCTGGCGGGATGAAGCAGAAGCTCGGTCTTTGCTGCGCTCTGATTCATGACCCTGACCTGTTGATTCTGGACGAGCCGACCACCGGTGTCGATCCTCTTTCACGCCGACAATTCTGGGAACTGATCACCCGTATTCGGGCAACGCGACCAGGCATGAGTGTGTTGGTGGCCACCTCCTACATGGACGAAGCTGCCGCTTTCGACCAATTGGTGGCCATGGACGACGGCCAGATTCTCTCGGTAGGGACCCCCGACGAGCTGCTAAAAAACACGGGTTCGACCAATCTAGACGAAGCGTTCATCCAGCTTTTGCCCGAAGAGAAACGCCAAGGTCATCAAGCGGTTGACATTCAGCCACGCCAAGCCGATCACGATCTTGTTGTTATTGAAGCACAAGGGCTTACAAAGCAGTTTGGCGATTTCGTCGCGGTCGATCATGTCGACTTTCGGATTCAGCAGGGAGAGATCTTCGGCTTCCTTGGCTCGAATGGCTGCGGCAAGACGACGACGATGAAAATGCTGACCGGCCTGCTTCCGGCGACCTCTGGTCAGGCCAAGCTGTTAGGCAAGACGATCGACGCGCAAGACATGGCCGTTCGCCGTCAGGTTGGCTATATGTCGCAATCGTTTTCGCTGTATAGCGAACTTACGGTCAGGCAAAATCTGGTGCTGCATGCGCGGCTTTTTCAGCTCAAACCTTCCGAAATTCCGCAGCGGGTCGCCGAAATGGTGCAGCGGTTTGGCCTGGAAAATGTCATCGATCAATTGCCCAATTCGCTGCCACTGGGACAACGTCAACGTTTGTCGTTAGCGGTTGCTTTGATTCATCGCCCGGCTATTTTAATTCTCGATGAACCAACCTCTGGGGTAGACCCGATTGCACGGGACGACTTCTGGCGACACCTAGCCGAACTCTCACGGCGAGATCGTGTCACGGTGTTCATTTCGACTCACTTTGTCAACGAAGCGGCTCGTTGTGATCGCATTTCGTTAATGAACGCAGGAAAAGTGCTCGTTAGTGATCCACCTGCTCAGCTTATCGCTGCGCGAGGGGCCGATTCGTTGGAGGAAGCATTTATCGGCTACCTGGAAGATGCGACCCGCCAGGCTGACAGCCAAGAGGCAGATCCCGACACGATTGAACCCGAAGAGACCCAGTCCTCCAAGCCTGATCGCCGCTCTTTTAGTTTCCGCCGCATGGCCAGCTATAGCATGCGTGAAGGCCTGGAAGTCCGCCGTGATCCGATTCGCCTGACGATGGCACTGGTCGGCACTGTGATTCTCATGCTGATCATGGGATACGGCCTTAGCATGGATGTCGATGACCTGTCGTTTGCTGTGCTTGATAGAGATCAATCAGTGACCAGCCAAGAGTACGTCGAGAATATTTCGGGCTCTCGCTACTTCATCGAAAAGGCTCCGATTACGGACGACGCTGAATTGGAGCGACGCTTGCAATCAGGCGAGTTGAGCCTGGCAATCGAGATTCCACCTGGTTTTGCTCGGGACGTAGCCCGGGGGGACAAAGCCGAGATCGGGGTCTTCATTGATGGTGCGATGCCCATGCGGGCCGAGACGATTCGTGGTTATGTTAGCACCATGCACGCACAATGGCTGGCCGAGAAAGCACTTCATGCTGGTACCGCAGACAGCCTTGTTCAGCCCGCCAAAATCGAGTTGCGGTATCGCTACAACCCCACCGTGGAAAGCTTGTACGCGATGGTGCCTGCGGTGATTCCCCTTCTGCTGCTTTTGATTCCAGCAATGCTCACGGCGTTGTCAGTGGTTCGAGAAAAAGAACTCGGCTCGATTACCAATTTGTTCGTTACGCCGGTCACTCGCCTCGAATTTTTATTGGGCAAGCAGTTGCCTTACATCGCGGTTGGGATGTTCAACTTCGTGGTTTTGTGCTTGCTATCGATTTTCCTGTTTCGTGTGCCCATCACAGGGAGTTTTCTGGCATTGTCGCTCGGTGCGCTGTTGTATGTCGGGTGTGCAACGGCGATGGGGCTGTTCATTTCCAGCTTCACGAAAAGCCAAATTGCCGCCATCTTTGCGACTGCGATTGTTACCATTTTGCCGGCAGTGCAGTTTTGCGGTTTGCTCGACCCCGTTTCTTCTTTAGAGGGAAGCGGTGCGTGGATTGGTGAGATCTATCCAACCACATACTTTCTGATCATTGCTCGTGGGGCTTTCTCGAAAGAGCTTGGGCTCTACGATTTGCAAAACGCCTACCCTCCTTTGCTGCTGTTCATGGTGGCCATGTTGATGCTTAGCGTCACTTTTCTCCGGAAGCAGGAGGCTTAGCGATGAACATTGGTAATATCATTCACTTAGGAGTCAAAGAGCTGTGGAGCGTGGCTCGTGATCCGACGCTGCTGTTACTGATACTCTTTGCATTTACTTTTTCGGTGTATGCCGGTGCGACCGCTCAGCCAGAGACGCTGAATCAGGCACCTATCGCGATTGTCGATGAAGATCAATCTCCCCTTTCGACTCGGATTGTGGGGGCCTTTCTTTCTCCTTATTTCCTGCCGCCCAACATGGTCACACAAGATCAGATGGACACAAGGATGGACGAGGGGCTCGATACTTTCGCGCTAGATATCCCCCCCAACTTCCAACGCGATGTCTTGGCGGGTCGGCAGCCGGTGATTCAGCTGAATGTGGATGCAACGCGGATGAGCCAGGCATTCAATGGAAGTGGCTACATTCAGACGATCGTCGATGCCGAGGTGAACAAGTTTGTCAGTCGCTATCGCGATAACCACGAACTGCCGATCGGCCTGGTGGTTCGCGTGCGTTTCAACCAAGAGCTGCGCAAATCGTGGTTTGGCGCCGTGATGAAATTAATCGACCACATCACGTTGCTTTCGATCATCTTGACCGGGGCAGCGCTTATTCGCGAACGTGAGCGAGGAACCGTCGAGCATTTGCTTGTCATGCCTGTCACGCCGCTGGAAATCATGGTCAGCAAGATTTGGTCGATGGGGTTAATCGTTTTATTGGCCAGCATGGCATCGCTGCTATTCGTTATTCACTTGGCACTAGAAACACCGTTGCATGGTTCGCTGGTGTTGTTCATGATCGCCACGGCCTTGCAGCTTTACGCTACGACCTCTATGGGAATCTTCCTGGGGACGTTTGCCCGCTCGATGCCTCAGTTTGGGCTCTTATTGATCTTGATCTACTTGCCGCTGCAATTGCTTTCCGGTGGCACGACGCCGCGTGAAAGTATGCCAGAATTTGTGCAGTATGTGATGCTGTTGGCCCCTAACACGCATTTCGTGATCTTGGCCCAGGCCATCTTGTTTCGCGGGGCAAGCCTTAGCATCGTTTGGTGGCAGATGCTTGGGCTAGGGGTAATCGGAACTGTGTTTTTCAGCTTCGCGCTATTCCGCTTTCGCAAAACGATTGGCAGTATGGCCTAGCGGATTTCGCTGGGTTACACGCGCTCACGCACACTCGTCTGTCCAACTCCAGCTTCCGCTAGTCGGTCGAGCAAAGCGGCTCGACCGTTTTCCATGCCCCATTGCATTTCTTCGTTGGTGATGACGGTGGCGATTAGAAGGTCCATGTTGCCGTTGGGAAGTTGAACGCCAGCAGGAAGCGGCTCGCGGGCCTTGGCGATCAGCAGATTCGCTTCGTCGCCGCAACCAACTTGAATGCCTTCGACCGTCAGTCCGTTGAATTCTTCCACGCGGCCAAGAATACCGGCATCGCTCAGCAACTCTGCTCCTACCGCCCACTGCAATACCCAAATCGGCCACTCGGCGTTTTCCTGGGCGACGATCATCAATTCGTAACCATACCCGGCTGCTCCTTCCGGCGTCTCGGCTGGCTGCTTCGGGCCGAGACTAGTGGTCGTCTGGTTTGGCCTTCCTTGCTCGTCACAGGCTTCGTCGCACTCGATCAGTGTAGTCGTGGTTGGCATGTCCGGGTTGGTCAGGCCGAACGTAGTGTACGCGTACATTCCTTCGCCCAGCTTGCTAGCCGGAATCACGTAGAGCCCGCCTCCTGGCCACACACCGAACAGGTGCCCGAGCTTCAGGATGTCGTCTGGCAACGGGCCGAAGTGCTGCTCGTAGAACGCTGCCCGTGCGTCGTAGACTTCTTGCCAATGGCGGTCGGCCGCTTCCTGCTGCGGAGCGGCGGCGCTGCCGCTGGCGGTGAAGAACGATTTGATTTTCGCAAAGAGACTCATGAAAGCTTGGCAGGTAAAAAATGGGAACGTACAACACAAGAACAGGCTATTATACTGGCCCAGCGTCTCGTAGGGTGCGCCTCGACGTACCTAGCCTTGCCAGACGAAGATCAAGCGATGAAAGCGTAGAAACGCAAACTGGCGGCGGGAAAACCTGCCAGCCGCCTGCCGGAGATCGCCTGAGTTACCATACATTGGTGGCTGGTAAGCGTTAGAACAAACTCGGGTGCGTTAAGAAGGCACCGCACGGCTTGTTTGTTGTGTTTCACAAAAAAACGTTCCCTCTCCCCTGCGAAGGGAGGGGGAACGGGACGATGAAGAAGCTATTGCGACTTGCGATGCGTTACGGCAATTCGACCGTTTTCAGTACGGTTGGTTGGCCGTCGGCTTTGGTGATGATGACGGCGGTCGTATCGTTCAGCTTGTCGAGTTGAACCACGCCTTGCCAATCGTCGATCGATTCGTACTTCTGACCAGCTGCTCCGCCGCCACGGACAGGCTCGGTGAGCCCTTCGTTCCGTTCGATGTCGGCAGTGCTCACCTTCATCACGCCACGGGCGCTGTTAGCCATTAGTAAGAACTTGTCGCCATCCTTTTCGTACACAATCATGTCGAGCGGTTGGTTGCGGTTGCCTAGCTCGGCGACGGTGGTGCCACGGTAAGTCGACGTCGCTTTGGCAATTTCGCCCAGGGGAAATTTCACCAGCGGCGTGCAGGTGAAACCAGCAAGCAAGTGTGGCTTGCCATCGATGGTGAACGGCACAAACACGCGAGCCACGGCACTGTCTTCGTAACGGCCATGGGCAGCGTGATAGATTTCAATCGACGTGGCGGAGCCTTCCTCTTGGAAGGGGTAAGGAATCGCATGCACGCCAGCCGAGGCTTCGCCTGAGGTACGTCCGGTGACGATCACTTGGTTGTCGACATATGCCAAGTCGGTGATCGATTCGTTGCGAGGGTTGCCCCGACGGCGACCTTCGCCGACCACTTTGTCTTCGGGGGCGTTTGCCAATTGCGCCGAAGCACGCGAGACCTTATCGAGTGCGACCGGCGACAGTTTCTCGCCGTCAACCCGCATGATTTTGCCTTCGCCTCCTTCGTTGACCGAAAGATAGATGACGCCGGTGTCCGGGCTAACGGCCAAGTCGGCCACTTGCAGATCGTCCGGCAGGGTCATTTCGAGCTTGGCTGGGGGCTGAGCGGTTTCTTTGCCTAGCTGAATCGCATAGACCATCGCGGCCTTCGGATCGCCGACGATCAAGGTATTGTCCGGGGCGAAAGCCAAAGGCCCAGCCGACTTCAATTTCACTTCACCAACCGAAAAGCCAGGCAAGTCGATCGCATAAACCGAACTCGCACACAGCAGCAGGGCAAAACCAGCCGCAGCAGCCAAAGACGAACGTCGCATGAGGTATCTCCTCGTATTCCAGACAGGGGGAACGGACAAATCCAAAATCCGCGCACAGTCTAGTTGAACGGTTATAACAGCGCGATGCAAGGAGATTCGGTAGAGGTTTTCTGGATCGTTGGGTCGGATCGATAGACTTCAATTGGTAACCTTCCGCTGTGATATCTTGTGATTTAAATACTTTTCTTTCGGTGTGCTTTAAAGGCTAATTTTCTTCGGAATCGAAGTCAGACGCCGCCAAAACAAAGGTAACCTTCTACTGGCTTGGCATCTGTGAAAGGCAAGACGTATGACACCGGAAGAGTTGATGGCATTGGCGATTGATATCTGCCGACAAGGCATCGGCAAAGGACAAACACCGTTCGGCTGCGCGATTGCATTAAACGGCGAGTTAATTGCTGTTGCCCATAATACGGTTTGGGAATCGATCGATATCACCGCCCATGCCGAGGTGAACGCTTTGCGAGAAGCGGGCAAGATTGTGCGGAGCCCGTACTTGGAAGGCGCAATTGTGGCCACGACATGCGAACCTTGTCCGATGTGTACCGCAGCGCTTTGCTGGGCCCGGGTAGAGAAAGTCTATTTTGGGGCCACAACTGCCGACGCCACCTTGGCAGGCTTTAGCGAGTTAAACTTTCCCACGTATCAGCTGCCAGAAGCAGGGGAGGGGAGCCCTACGCTGGTACCGAATTTGATGCGGAACGAATGCTTAGAGTTGTTCGCTCATTGGAATGGTCTTCAATAAAGCAGACATCCCCCACTCGTACTGAATGAATGGTCGTTTCTGACCGATAAAACATACGGCCTGGGTGTTTTCTACGATCGGTTTCGCGCAAGGAGAACAAGGATGTTCTGTTCCCACTGTGGGGTTAAAGCGAGCGGTAATTTTTGCTTTCAATGCGGTAGCTCGCTTCATGGGGAAGCGGAAGTGGTTACGGCGGATGAAGATTCGTTGGTATCCGCCACGCTCGCCTGGGAGTTCGATCCGAGCTACGAGAATGTGGTTGCCGTGAAGGAAGTACGTGCTGTCATTGCCAGCCATGCGAAGCAAGCATGCCCAGGGCTTTCAGCCGAACAGTTTTTCGATATCGTCGACAAGGTTGTTCCGGTCGGTGTGTCGTATTCAGGCCTAGCTGCAATTGCTCAACCGTTGTGGGCTTCGTGGGGCGTGCGAACTGGCAAGGAGCGTAGCGAAGTATTACCGGTGCCGATTGGCGTAGCCATTGCTCGCACGATGTGTTCGCTGGCACGCAATAAGCAGAATCTGGAAGAGGTCGAACAGCATCGCGATGGCTGTGCGATCGCAGCGGAACTTCCATCGTCGGTCTGGGCGATGAAGGGAGAGTTGAAAGTCCGGCTTGTCCAACAAGAACAAGGTACCCTCGTCACCGCCGCCACCAACATCCCTGGTCAGGCTTTCGACTGGGGCAAGAGTGTCCGTTGTTTGGGCGTCTTATTCACGGACTTACAAACCGACCAGCGGCTGCCGCAATTGAAAGCGGCTTAAATAAACATTCATCTGCGTTCCTTGCATGGCACAGTGTATGGATGTCTGCGCCGAAAATCCAACGTGGCAACGGACTAATTTGCCACGAATCCGGATGCTTCCGTTGGTCGCCCCTATTGAATGGATGGCGCAGACCTCAATAAGCCAATAGTTGCTTAGTGTTGGATAGACGCACCCATGGCTCTCGCTTGGGCATTGATTTCGCGCTTCCTCGCCCTCTCATTGTCATTCATCGTGATTAATAGTTCCATCACATGCTGCCTGGTGGCAGGGGAGGCGGGATTCTCTTGCTTGATTAAGTCGGCGACTTCTTGGAAGGCGGGCAAAGCGACGTCAATTTGCCAATCGATGTATTCTCCTACAAGCTTCGAGAAGTGCCGAGACTTTGGCGTATCTGGAACGCTAACAAGTTCGAATTCTTTTCTTACTTGCAGGATATCTTGTTTTCCTTTGGCTAGTGCTTGATCAAGCTCGGCGAGATCGATTTTCTGGCCCTGGAACCAAGGTTGGGTTACGACCCCAGTTCGCTCGCCTGATTTGGTTAGGCCTTGCGAGATGCGCAAGAGCCTCTTGGCATGGGTAAGTTCCTCTGACTGTGGTTGGCAGCCAGGAACCACCCATGCGAGAAGTACCAGAAGAAGTAGACGAAATACAAAATCGTGACGCAATGAAGTCATCCTGCGGCTTTGCTTCGGCGAACTACTTGGCGAGGCAAGCACCTCGTATTCAAGGCAATTTTCGTTGAACTAAATCACCTGCAGTTCATCCGGGGGCGTCTCGTTGTAATGTTCGACGGTGATGGTCGAACTGATACCGCCACGCGGGGTGAATTCAGCGCGAACTTGCATCCAGCGGGGCTGCATGGCGGCGACGAGGTCGTTTAGGATTTCGTTGGTTACGTTTTCGTAGAAGATCCCCTGATTGCGGAAGGCCTGCATGTACATCTTCAGGCTTTTCAGTTCCACGCAAAGCGATTCCGGGATGTACGAAATGGTGATGGTGCCGAAATCGGGTTGGCCGGTCTTGGGGCAAACCGAGGTGAACTCAGGCACGCTAATTTCGATCTCGTAATCTCGCTGCGGGTGTTGGTTCTCGAAGGTTTCAAGAATTGCACGAAAGTCTTCTGGCACGGTCCGAAACTCCTTGCTGGATGGTAAACTGTTATTTTGGGGTGTCCTAGCGCTTATGGCTAGGCCAGACATGGACATCGCTGGGAGGAAAGGGACAGCTGAAATGCGGAAAACCGAGTGGTTTAAGCATCTCGCCTGGCCTGTCCCGAACCTATTTCTGGGCAATTCGGTCTAGGAACCAACTGCCAGATCGATCGTGATTCCTCGCCGTGATCTTGCTTGGCCTTTGGGCGAATCCCCACCGATTGCCTGGTTGCGGCCCTGCTGACGGACTTTCAGAGTGTTCTGCTGTGCGTATTGCTGAAATCTATCCATCTATTCAAGGCGAAGGCCTGCTTACCGGCGAACCGAGCACGTTTGTGCGGGCGAGTGGGTGTAATCTGCGCTGTTGGTTTTGCGATACGCCGCATGCTTCCTGGAACCCGGAAGGGGAAGATCTTTCCGTAGCAGAAATTCTGGGACGTATCGAACTGCTAGACGTTTCCAACGTGGTGCTGACCGGCGGCGAGCCGATGTTGTTCGCGGAACTCATTCCGCTGTGCGAAGGAATTCGGAAGTCCGGGCGGCACATTACGGTGGAAACTGCTGGTACGTTGTATTTGCCGTTGGTTTGCGATTTGATGTCGCTGAGCCCGAAACTCTCTAACTCGACTCCAGATGCGGAAACTTATCCCCGTTGGAGCCGGCGTCACGAACAAACCCGCCAGCAAATGGATGTCGTCCAACGCTTGCTGGACGAGTTTCCCTACCAGCTGAAGTTTGTGATCGATCGGCAGACCGATTGCGATGAAGTGTTGCAATACCTGAGCTTGCTACCCGGCGTGGAACGGGAACGGGTGTTTGTCATGCCGCAAGGGATCGAAGTTTCCCAGTTGGAGGCCATTGGAACTTGGTTAGAGCCATGGGCCAAAACGCATGGCTTAACCGTGTGTCATCGTCGCCAAATTGAATGGTTCGGCAACGTCCGTGGCACTTAAACGTTGGGTTTCGTTCTTTGCGTATCTATTGGGAATCGCTTGGCACGGAGTTATCTGAGAGCCCGTGTGCGGTGATGATCTCGTCTTGAAATCGCTTTTCGAGTCGTTCCTTGCGATGGTTCTTGACGTGTTGATAGATGACGGCTGATTGCAGCCACCAGAACACGGTCACAACATAGGCCAAGCAGGCACCGGTAAATTGGATGCTAAGATAACTGGGCGACATGTAATTCAGCACCAGCCCAGTGGCCAGGGCCAGCAGGGAAACCCCGAGCTTCGAGCGACAGAGAAGCTCCCAACGGTTGACGGTGGCCGAGTCGATTGCAGCTTGAGCGGTTTCGTTGGCTAATTCTCGCAGCTTGCGGATATCGGACGTCTGTTCTGGCGCGAAACGAGAGGGGACAAATTCTTCGTGCGAGATGGGCGTCCTTAGCTCCGGCTCCGGTTCCACTGGCGGTTGGGCGGGAGAAGCTACGGAGCTTGAAGCTTTCTCTTCGGAATGCGGTTCGCTGCCGGCGTGCTTGGCTCGCATTCGCTGCAAGAGACTCTGCATGTACGAATCGATTGCTTCCCGGTCGTCGGCATGGGGGTCATGGTCGGCGAACGTTGGAGGCGAATGCACGGTTTCGTGCGAAGAGCTCACCGGCTCTTCTTCTGGTGTCACCTCGTCCTCGTCAAATTTAAAGTTCGGAAAGCTGCTTAATCCCGTACTCGAATGGGAAGAAGCCGTTTCAGCAGCATCCGGCTCATTTTCTTCTTCGGGGGAATTCTCAGAGGATGATGGGGCAACGTCGTCTTCTTCTTCAACCGTCGTATCCCGCAAGATTCCCATCGAGCGGAGATGTTCCAGTGCCGAGCATTCGTCTTCCTCGGAGGGTGTTGATTCCAATTCGGA
Source organism: Bremerella cremea (assembly GCF_003335505.1). NCBI lineage: Bacteria > Pseudomonadati > Planctomycetota > Planctomycetia > Pirellulales > Pirellulaceae > Bremerella > Bremerella cremea. Next base: position 271,914 of record NZ_QPEX01000024.1, on the reverse strand, counting down.
CGGTTCGGTTTCTGCTGGTTGTTCTTCTCCGAGTTGGCGCCGTAGTTCTGCCGAGGCTAGCTGAGCCTCTTCCAGGCGTTGCTGTAGGTCTTCTTCGGTGGCGATTTGTGAGGAGATCGTTTGTTGTAATTCAACGTTCTGCTCACGTAGTTCGTCTAATTGAACCTGCAAGCGATCGCCCAATTGTGTTTGTTCTTCGAGCTGCGTACGTAGACGATCGATTTCTTCTTGTTGGGCAGGATTGGGCTGCGGAACGGAAGGTGTGGCCGCCAACGTTTGGGCGACTTCGGCCTGCTGTTGACGGGCCGCAGCCAGCTCTTCTTCCAGTTCGCGGATCTTGCCGGTCAGTTCGTCAGCTTGTTGTTGACTCTGTTCCAATTCCGCTTGCGACCAAGCCAACTCGCTTTCGGCTTCTTTCAGCGAATCTCGATTTGCCTGCAGTTCTCGCAGGGCATCATCATAAGCCAAGCGAAGCTCTGCTAAGGTTGCGTCCTCGTGCTCATCTGCGTTGGCCTGCGATGAATCGAGTTGCGAAAGATGGTCGCGCACCGTGCGTAAGTGCGATAAGATTGTCTTGACGCGCGAACGTCCATTGTGGCGAGCTGATTGCCAACGCTTTCGTAGTAAATCGGCACGCGATTGAAGTTCGTTGGCTTGCTCTTTCAGGTGCGTAACGGTCTCTTCCGTTTCACGTAAATCGACTTCCAGCAGACGGCGTTGCGAACGTTCGGCTTCCGTTTCGGCGGCGGTCGAATTCAGTTCGTGACGCACTTCGTTGAGATGGTTTTGTTTGACTTCCAGCTGTTCGCGCAGTTCGTCCTGCAGTTGTTGGTTGCTACGAACCAGCTCGCGTACATGATTAACGACACTGCGGACACGTTGGTTCTTGCGCTTGCGGGTTTCGCTATGTTGTTGACGCAGACCTAGTTCTACTTCCTTAATTGCTTCCGAAGATTGTTCTTCACGCGAAAGAAGGGAATCGACTAGTTGTTGCGTTTCGTCGAGCTTGGCTTGTAAGCTGCTAAAGCTTGTCTTGTGTTGGCGGACAATATCGAGCAGGTTTCGAATCCGTCGATGCGCTCGCCGCCGCTGTTGGCGGTTCGCTCGATCGCGTTCCGCCGTGTTGAGTGTTTCGGTTTGCGGAGCATCACTCGGGATGCCCAAAACTTCAAAACTCAAACTCCCCAGGCTGAGGTGATCGCCGATCCGTAGCCAAGCTTCCGAAATGGTGCTGCCGTTGATGCGCGTATCGCGTGTCCATGATTTAACAATCATGCCACTTTCGCCGCGATATATGACACAGTGCTTGGGCATGATATCCGCGGCAACCAAGCGTAATTGACAATCCACGCCGGAACCGACGAGGCATTTAGGAGAATGAACCCGAATGACCTGCCCGTCTCGTTCGGTACCTTCCACCTTTAAAACCAACGGCGCAGTAGCTTGGCCAAGTAGCTTGGAAGCTTTGTGCTGGGTTGGCGTGGTGTTGTTTTTGACCATGGTTTTATTTCAAGAAGTGGGGGCTTAGGCCGGCCTGAAGTCTTGGAATACAAACAAAATTGCGCAAGAATTTCAGGCAAGTACCTATCTGACTAAGGCATATAGGTCACAGGAGCCCGGTGGTCAAAAACCGAAAAAGAGAGATTTTCAGCCTTAAAAAGAACTAAACGGAGCAGTTTCGATAGGCTTTTTTGTGGAAAATGTCGATCTACCGATTGCGCCGAAAGTGCCCTTTTTCACCCTCTGGAAGTTATTTTTTCATGGGGGGAAGTGTCTCAAGATCAAAATGCGACCGTCGTACGTATCACTAAGAGAGACCACCGTTCTGCTGATAGAACTTCTTAAGGTGATTTCTGGGAACGAGTTAGCCGAATTCCCAGTAGTCAACTTGAAAACGTAAAACGGAGGAAAAAATTTCCAGATACTATTCCTACGGCGTACTATAGTTTCGTTACGTCAATGAGAAGAAGGTTTGCCCGCCACTAAGGGGGGCAAGGTCAAGACTGAGAATCAAAGACTTTGCATTCCATTTTAAATACTAGGCAGGGGCGACACGAATCGCTAAAAATACGACTTTCCTGCTCCTAAGGTGACATCATGGCACGTTCACGAGACGAGTTCATAAGCAAGATAAAGGAGATTCTGCTCCGCCGTCGCGATGCCTTGCGAAAGGCACTCGCGGGAGACTTGAGTCTATTAAAAGAACTTGAGCAGACCTCTGGCGACGTGGTTGACTTCGCGCTCGACTCGGTCCAGGACGAACTAAGTTCGCAATTGGCCGAAGTTGAAAGCCGTGAGTTGGCTAGCATCGACACGGCGCTCGAGCGAATCAAAGAAGGCAAATACGGCGAGTGCGAAGGTTGCAACACGACCATTCCGATCGCACGTCTGCAAGCGCTGCCTTATGCAACGCTTTGCATCAAGTGCCAACGTGAACTGGAAGAACTCGGCCCCGATGGCGTCAGCTGGGCTCAGACAGACGACACCCAGGCCGTCAACTAATGCACAGCCGGCACAATCCGCATACTTTCCACGGGACGAAGTCAAACTCGTCCCGTTTTTCTTTTCTCGGCCCGGCTGCTAGCACGATCTAACTGGTGTGATGGGATTCATGACGAACTCATCCCAAAACTCCCCCGGTTATGGTATTGATGCGATGCGCACTCTCGTAACTCTTACGCTCTTGTTGATCTGCGGTAATATCGCGGTTGCCCAAGACTTGGCCACAACCCAGAAGAATCGGGCTGAGATGCGGCAAGAGATTTTGGCGGAAGCCGACTTGCTGCAACGCGAGCTCAACCATCTGAAACGCGTGGTGAAGTATGTGCGTCCTTCGATTGTCCATATCGAAACGACCACCGCCAATCAATCAGGCTACGCTTCAAGCAATCAAGTCGATGAAGCAGGGGCTGGGGTTATCTTCCAGCATAACAACAGCTATTTCGTGTTGACCAATCGGCACGTGATTAACCAAGCCCCGCTGGAGCGCATCAAGATCTATTTGGAAGATGGACGCGAGATTAAGCCGAAACGCGTCCTGACTGACCGGGATACCGACGTGGCCGTGGTCGAGGTCGAGGCCGATCGACTAATACCAGCGGAAGTAGGTGATAGTTCGCGCGTGGAAGTCGGCGAGAAGGTGTTTGCCGTGGGCAGCCCTTTCGGTTTGAGCCAAACGGTCACCTATGGAATTATCAGTGCCGTCGGTCGCCGGAACTTACAGTTGGGACGACAAGGTTTGAAGCTGCAAAACTTCTTTCAAACCGATGCTGCGATCAATCCTGGCAATAGCGGTGGTCCGCTGATCAATCTACGCGGAGAAGTCATCGGGCTGAACACCGCGATTGCCAGTAACTCAGGCGGAAACGATGGAATCGGCTTTGCCATTCCGATTCATGCCGCGTTGAGCGTCGCTCAGCAGTTGCTAGAGCATGGCCAAGTGGCAAGGGCCTTCTTTGGTGTCCGCATGGATGCCGATTTCGATGCAGTCGCCGCCAGCAAGATTGGTTTGTTCCGGGCCCATGGAGCGAAGGTCAGCGGAATCACGCCTGGCTCACCAGCGGAAGCCGCAATGATTGAAGTAGGAGACGTGATTACCAAGTTCTACGGCCAGGAAGTGGAAGACGACCTACAGCTGATCAACATCGTCAGCCTTTGCCCGCTGGAAGAAGATATCCGCGTCGAAATCTACCGCAACGGCCAGTTCATCGAAAAGACCGTCCGTCTGGCCTCGCGAAAACAGTTCGAGAACTAACCCACGGCATCGTGCGAAGTGACCGGGAAGAAATACGCTCGTTTGCGTAAGCTTGCCTAGCAGACGAAAGCAAGCGAACCAGTCCTGCTCCTGCCTCTGCTAGTTTTTCAGATGGCCATACAGCCACTGGCCGATGTAGACCAGAATGGCCAGGCCCATGAAGATGCCGCCGCTAGTGCAAACGCCTAGCCAGCCGAAGCGGCTCCAAGCCCACACGCCAACCGCCGAGCCAATGGTGCCTCCCAGGAAATAGACAACGATGTAAATCGTGCCGAGGCGGTTTCTGGCTTCCGGGATCAAACTGTAGATTTGAGCCTGGTTGCTGACCTGAATGGCTTGAATGCCCAGGTCCATTACGATCACTCCGAACGAGAGAGCCCACAACGAATAGCCTCCTAGCCCGAAGATGGCGAACGAGACGAACGTGAGCAACATCGAGGTGGCAAGAATCCGCTGGGCGCCGTACATGTCGGCCAGCTTGCCCACTGGTCCGGCGATCAATGCTCCGACCACCCCGAGCAGACCCAGCATGCCGACTACATCGCTACCTTGTTCCAGGGGTGGTCGTTCGAGATGGAAGGCCAGCGTGATCCAAAAGGCATTGAACGAAGCAAACGCCGCCGCACCATAAGCACACGATAATCGCAATACCGGCTGGGTGCGAAGCAAGTTGACCATCGACCAAAGTAACCGCGGATACGACATCTGCGACTGGGGAACCGAGTTGGGTAACTTCACCCACAGCAGAAAGAACAGCACGGTCAACACCGATGCCCCGACATAATAAACCGGTCGCCAGCCCCAAGCCGAGCCTATCATACCGCTGACGGTTCGCGATAAAAGAAGCCCGGTCAAAAGCCCGCCGAACACCGTGCCGACCACTTGGCCTCGCTTCGCCGGATGGGCCAGGCTGGCCGCCAAGGAGATCGTCATGTGGGTGCCGAACGTCGACAAGCCCAACGCAAAACAGGCCAGCGAGAACCAGACAATCCCATCAGAAAACGAAACCGCCAACAGAGCAATGACGGAGGCTGCCACCGAGGCCAGGATGAACGGACGCCGATTATAGACATCGCCCAAGGGAAGCAAGAATAACATGCCGATTGTTTGGGCCAGCATACCGAACGAGGCCGCTCCGCCCACTTGAGCTTCGGAGAGACCCAGGTCTTCCGCAATCACCGCTAACAAAGGTTGCGCATAATAGAGATTGCCCACCACCAAGCCGACGGTCGCGGCGCATAGAATCGTTAGCGGAAGGCTTATGCCCGCTTCGTCTTCAGTAGGATTAGGACGAACTTGCTCGAATTCAACGGCTTGCGTCGTCGAATGTTCTGACATATTGAGGGCCTGCTTCTCTCTTGATTCTAAGTGCGGCTTCCAGCACGAACCGTGCAAGAAACCATCTTAATTAGCAAAGCATATCGTCGTCAGACACCACAACCCACCCTGTGGTTCGACTTCGGATAACCGCCTGAATAGCAGGGGGTGGAGGCTGGTGATAATAAAAAATCTTTGCGCAGAATCCTGCTTGCCAAGGCCGGTTGGCCTGGCAATCGCGTGGGGTAACTTATTTTGATGTAAGAACCATGCCAGTGGTTACGAGCTGGGCGAAGAATTGGAAGGGGCGGTGTTCGTCGCGGCGTAGCGATATTGAAGCCAGAGCAGCACAAAGCCGAGGATCGGAATTCCGATGTCGGTATAGAAGATGATGCCGGCATTGCCTGGGGCAAAGTTGTGCGACTCGACCATCTGCACTACGTGCCCAGCAGCTGCCCCCAGGAGAAAACAAGCTGGCCCAACGATTGCCAACAGTCGCATGCCCAGACTGCCACGAAACGCCAGAAAGCCAACCACCGCATATCCCAAACTGGCCGTACCGACTTCTGTTTGAAAAGGGCTGGGCTGCCAGCCGATGAACCGAGCACTCATCTCACCGAAGAAGACGTGCATGACGAAGTTGTAAAAGAACGACACTCCAATCGAGAAGAAGAGAAACCAACGCAAAAACAGCTCTACCACAACAGCACCGGGCCAAGGACGAGGGCGAAACGCCAATGCAGCAAGCGAGACCAGCAAGCCAATAACTAGGCAGGTCAGCGTAAAGTTGCTGAGCACAAACCGAATAACCGCCGCCATGGCTTATTCCTGTGTGGATGTATCGTTGAAATGACGTTTCAATAACGAGGAACTTCTAATCCGTTTCGGTCGCGGGGGCTTGGCCTTGAGAGCAAAATTTGTGATGGAGATGTCGTTTCTGCCGTTTCGCAAAACGCGGGTAAATTAGCTCGAAAAGCGTTGCCGATACAAGCAAGCCACCGAACACGAACAGGGCCTTGGGATCGGTTTGGTAGGTATTCAGGAGCAAGGCCGCGAGTGCTGCCAGGCAAGCGATAGCGGCCAAGGCCACGATCCAGCGATTGGCTTGGGTTTCGTTGGCTAGGCGAAAGGCCGCCATGTTGACAAAAGCAAAGATCACCAAGAACCCGGCGCTGCCGAGAATGGCGATTGCTTGTAGGTCGATCAGGTTGACGAGCAATAGAGAGAGACCCGAGGTAAGCAGCACGCCGGCGACGGGACGATTCCACACGCGATTCTCTAATAACTTCGGCAGATCGCCATCTTTTGCTAACGAGAAACCAAGCCGTGCGTTGCCATAGATCGTCGCATTAATGGCAGAGAACGTTGCCAACAAGGCGGAAATGGAAACGAGGACAAAACCGGTGTTCCCCAACGACGGTTTGGCTGCTGCGGCCAAGGCATAATCTTTGGCTTGGGCGATTTTGTCAGGGCTGACCGAGCCTACCGTGACAATCGAAACCAAGACATAAAGCAGCACCACGAAGGCGACACAGCCGAGGTAAGCACGGGGCAAAGTTTGGGTAGGATTCTTCACATCTTCGGCCGCGTTGGCGATAAGTTCAAACCCTTCGTACGCGACGAAGATTACCATTCCACCCATGACCAGCGAAAGGGGATCGGCCCAGGTCGAAGGTTGAAGTCGTTCTGGATCGATATGTGTCACCCCAGCCGCAATCACCAAGGCCAACAGCGAAAGCTTGATCACTACGACAATCGTCTCTGACTTACTGATGATATCGGAGTTCAATAAGTTGATCGCTGCGGGTGCTAAAATGGCAACACTTGCCAAAATGTGCTTTAGCAGTGGCGAGGCGTCACTGAAAAACGTTGCCGCATACGATCCAAACGCTGCCGCGTACAAGGCGATCGTTACCAGGTAGCTCAACCACAACGTTGTGTTGAGCGTACCGGTAAGCAAGTTCACGCCGAACGCTCGGTCGAGAAAAACGAGCGTGCCACCGGCCGAAGGAAACGTGACCGACAGCCGCGCATAGGAATACGAGGTCAACAAAGCAATCGCCCCAGCCAACAGAAAAGCCACCGGCGTGCCACCTCCGGCCAAGGCGACGGCGGTACCCAAGACGGCGAAGATTCCTCCGCCGACCATGCCACCGATACCAATTGCCGCCGCGCCAAGCACACCAATTTTTGGGCTTGGCGGGCTGCGGTCGGCTGATTTCGGGCTGGAGGATGTCATGCGATGCTGCGGCAAAATTGGCAGTTGAGGGTTACGACGCCGTTTCTTTTGCTGCCAAAATAATCCCGCGCAGGATGCAGTCTTTCACGCTGGCCGAGTCGACGCTGGCCATGACTTCCATGTTCTTCGTCCACGTTCTCACAGTGCGTTGATCGAAGATGGTTGCCCCCAGGGTCAAATCACCTTGTGTTTCGACATCGCCGGCGAGGGCCACGGCCTCGAAAAGTTCTGGCTGCAGCAATGCCACCAGTGCCACGGCATCGTTCAGCAAGATTCCTTCCTGTGCCAAGTGGCGTCGGTGCGAGCGAAAGGAGAAAGGGAGAATGTGATTCAAAATATGTGTCGCACGCGATTCCGCTTTCGGAATGTGATCGAGCAGGTCGATGCTAAACGTGACCTGGCTGGTAATGTCGATCGGAACGAGCGTCTTGGTGGTCTTCGAGTGGAAGACCCGGCGGGCGCTCTCGGCATCGAAGTGACAATTGAATTCGGCACACGGTGTCACGTTGCCGACCCCATTCAGCGAACCTCCCATCATGACAATTTGTCCGACTTGCGAGGCGAAGGTTGGATCGCGTTGAAGGCAGTTGGCGATGTTGGTGAAAGGACCGAGGCAGAGCAGGGTGATCTCTTCGGGAAACTCACGTACCTTGTCGCTAATGAGCTTTTCCGCCGGATGGGTCTGGTGAAGCTTAGCGGCGGCCAGGTTCAACTCGGCTAGACCATCGCTGCCATGCAGGAAGGTGGAGTCGACAGGGGGAGCCGACCGTGGCCCAGGCCCCATCCCAATGCGAGGACGACGTGGTGGATCGAGAAACTCGATCAGAGCCTGCAAATTGGTGTAAGCCTGTTCGGCATTCACGTTGCCGGCCGTTGAAGTGACTGCGACCACGTCCAAGCGTGGATCGAATAAGGCGATCATGAGCGCAATTGCGTCATCGATCCCCGGGTCACAGTCGATGATGACCTTCCGTGACATAGGAGACGGGACCTCCTGCCTTCCTGAATTTAAGGATCGAAACGAAGCGACCGAGCTAACTTCTCAATTGTTTCAGCCCTGCTGCCAAGGCGATTTAACGAGAAGATAACATGCTGTCAGCTAAATTGTATCAGAATCCTCGCGGCCGTGTCAGAGAGATCGTGGCTAGGACCGTGGGGCAAAGGGGACTAAAATGCCGGTTTGTTTCAGGTTGGTTCCCATCACGCGGGGAGATGTCGGTTGTCCCATTTAGAAGTCATTGCCAAAGTTCAAGCCGGAAACGACCTCTCACTCGCAGAAATGTCCCAGGCAATTAGCCAGATGATGGATGGGACATGGGCGGATGATGATATTGCCGCGTTGTTGTTGGCCCTGAACCAAAAGGGGCCTGTTGTCGACGAGATCGCTGGTGCGGCAACTGCGATGCGGAACCACATGATACAGATTAACGCTCCCGGCGAGCGGTTTATCGATACATGCGGAACAGGGGGAGACCAAAGCGGAACCTTCAATATCAGCACCGCGACGGCCATCGTCATTGCAGCGGCTGGGGTAACCGTCGCCAAGCATGGCAACCGCAGCGTGACTAGCAAGTCGGGCAGCGCCGATGTGCTGGCCCGCTTGGGGGTCAATATCGAAGCGGATGCCACAACGATTGAGAAGTCGTTGGAAGAAGTGGGGATCTGCTTCTGTTTTGCCCCCTTAATGCATGGTTCGATGAAGCATGTTGCTCCTGTGCGAAAAAAACTGGGGGTTCCGACGATTTTTAATCTCTTGGGCCCGCTTTGCAATCCAGCCAATGCCCCTTATCAGCTATTGGGTGTGGGCCAGCCGAAATATCGCGAGCTATTGGCCAGTGCCCTGCAAAAGTTAGGAACCACGCGAGCCGTGTTTGTGACTGGTCGTGATGGGATGGATGAAGTGACATTGAGTGACGCGACCGATGTGATTGTCGCCTCGGAAGACGGGCTCGTGCCCTTTGTCTGGCAGCCAGAAGAATTCGGGCTCGAGCGACAGGGCAAAGAAGATATGCTCGTCGACGGACCGGAAGAAAGTGCTGCCATGATTCGGGGAATCCTGTCAGGCAACCGCGGAGCTGCCCGCGATATTGTGGTGATCAATGCGGCAGCCGCTCTTTGGACGATTGGTGAGAGCGACTCCCTCAGCGAGTGTGCCCGCCTGGCTCAGAATGCGATCGACAGTGGGGCCGCCACAGAAAAGCTGGCGAAGCTGGCCGAGGTTAGTCATTCGTGAAACGGACCGGTACGACACTGTTAATTTTAATTCTGGCGGTTTGCTCGGCGCATGCGATGGTGCATGTGCTAGAGGGCTCGCTGCCTTGTGTCGAGCAATCGATTGCCGCTCAGTACGACGTCAATCAAGAGACCACCGGCTGGCTACAAACGATGTGGCGTTTCCCTTGGGGTGTCGGGGCGTTGCTGGCCGGATGGTTAGTCGACCGGGTGGGGGCTAAACGAATGTTAGCCCTCTATTTATTAGGAGCTGGCGGTGCGTGTATCGCCGCAGCCACTCTGCCGGGGCTCGACCTGTTGTTTGTCTCAATGTTCGTGATGGGCATCATGGCCAGTATTTATCACCCCGCTGGTCTGGCGTTGTTGTCGCATGAAATGACTCCAGATACGTTGCCGAAAACGCTCGGTTGGCATGGTGTGTTCGGTTCGCTGGGCATCGGCGGCGTGCCCTTGCTGGCCGCTGGGGTTTTAGCACTGACCCACTCGTGGCAAGCATTTTATCTTGTGCTGGCGGTGATGTCGATTTCGCTTGGGCTGGTATTTGTTTACCTGACCCGGCAGTCGCCAGAACGGGTTTTCCTCCGCGTTGGTCGAGCCCATGCCGAAGACCGAGGAGATTGGATCAGCTTTGGGATCTTGCTGGTCATGTCTAGCTGCATTGGCCTGTCTTATCACGGCGTGACGAGTTTCTTGCCTCGATTCCTCTCCGACGCCTCGGTGCTGGGTTGGCAAATGGACAGCGAGATTGGGGGCAATGTCGGCGCGGCGAGTGCGCTTATTTTGGGGTGTTTTGGCCAATTCCTGGCCGGCCACTTTGCTCGGCCTAAGCGGTTAGAGTGGCAATTGATGCTTATTTGTGCCGGTACGATTCCTTTTTTGATAGGAATGAGTTTCGCTTCGCCAGAGTGGAAATGGTGGTTCGTAGCGGCGTGGGCTCCGACGTTCTTTATGCACCAGCCGGTGTTCAATAGCTTGATTGCCAAGTACACGCCCCGCTCGCGCCGCAGTCTTTGTTATGGCGTTTCGTTCGCGGTGGGAAACGGAATCGGAGCGATTTCTGCTGGCTTAGTCGGCGAAAACACAGATTTGCAGTCTGCCTACTTGGGCTTAGCTGGCTGCGCGTTTGCGGCTGCGGTGAGTGGGGGAATTTTGTGGATTCGCGCGCTTCGTACCCCTCCAATCGGGCCGGAAAACGGCTGAGTGGCAAGATTATCGTTTGCTTTCCGCCGCTTGGTTGAGATAATCAACGATTCTGGAGTGGGCTGGCTCCATCCGTGTCTCTGGGGAATACTATTCATACCCTAGCAGAAATCATTGTTTTTCATCCAAGCCAACCGCCCGATTTCTAGAAAGCCGACCCCCGATGGCAATCAAATACCATTATCTTAAAGTTCGCGACGTGAAGGATGTCGTGGTGGCCGAATTCATTCAATCGTCGATTCTGGACGAGACTGCGATTGATCGCGTGGGAAAGGAATTCGAGCAACTTGTCTTGGAAGCCGCGACCTCCAAAAAGTTGTTGTTGAACTTTCACGCAATTGAATACATGTCGTCCGCAATGATCGGTAAGTTGATCTTGCTGAATAAGAACTGCAAGCAGGCCAAAATCAAATTTAAGGTCTGCAATGTGAGCGGCAATATCTTGGAAGTTTTCCAGATCATGAAGATCGGCAAGGTGATCGAGATTCACAAAGACGAAAAGTCCGCGATCGATACCTTTAGCGGTCCGTCGATTTCTCGTTGGCTGGGATTGGGCTAAGCTCCCTAGCGATAATCAATAACAACGGCGCCTAACTTATTTTACTAAAATAGGTTAGGCGTTTTTCTTTTGTTGCCTCCCTTTTTTCTGAGGAGGGGGTGGCTAGTCTTTCTGGGGCTGGCTGAAGGGGGCCTATTCGGCTGGATTGCCTCGATTCAACGCTTCGAAATAAGCGCTTTCGTGCTAGCATTGCTAGGTCGATGGTTCGCTCTTAGCGCCGACAAGGCGTTTGCGTAAGATTCCCCAACCTCCACCCGGTCTCAACTGAAAACATAAAAGGTGGCTGCGCGCCGTTTTGCGTTGCGTGGCGAACTAGGCGAATGCGGCCCCACAATACCGAAACGACGGAAGAAAAATCGCTCCTTTCCAAGCCGTTGGCCTACGGCACGCGGCTGATCGTGCGTTATCCGATCTTGGTGCTGCTGATTGCGTTTACGGCGGCCGGGGCGTCGGTCTTCTATGCAGCGAATCATTTGGGATTCAAAACAAGCCGACTTGATTTGATCAACCAGCACAGCCACTTCAATCAATTGTGGCGTGAGTACCTTGATCAATTCGGCGCGGACGATGACGTGGTTGTCATTATCGAAGGATCAGGGCGAGAAGAGATCGTTCCGGCAATGGAAGATCTCTATACCCAACTAACCGCCGAAGATCAGTCATTCTACGCCGTGCTGCATGAACGTGGCTTGAGCAAGGTTCGCGAGAAAGGGCTGCATTTTCTGCCTGAGTCCAACTTGGTGAAGATCGATCAGCAACTGCAACGACTGCGCCCGGTCATGCAGGGGCAATGGGATTCGATCGGCGTCGGCCAGATGGCCTACAACTTGAATCAGCAAATGCTGTTCGCTCAGCGTCAGCCGGAAGCCCCTCAGTTGCAAATGATGGCCGCCCAGAGTCGCGAGCAGCTCGATCGACTGGCCAGCAATTTGTTAGCCGCCATGGGGCAGGGCGAACCGCAAGGCTCGGTCCTGGTTCCGCCAAGCGACGCTTTGAGTGCGATGAGTCAGATTGACTCGGATTATTTTCTGGCCAACGACGGTCAATTGGGCCTGATTTTACTGCGGTTAGTGAAGAACGAGGAAGAATTCGCCCAGGGCAAAGAGGCCATCGCTGAGCTGCGCCGGATCCTCGATCGTTTTCAGGCAGAATATCCAGGGCTCAAGTTTGGGCTCACTGGGTTGCCGGTCATGGAAAACGACGAGATGGAACGAAGTCAGATCGACATGACCAAGGCCAGCGGTATCAGTCTCGTCGGCGTGGCGTTTCTGTTCATGGCCGCGTTTGGTGGGCTGCGGCATCCTTTATTGGCTGTGGTCGCCTTGTTGGTCGGCATCGCGTTATCGGTTGGGTTCACCACGATCTTTGTGGGGCATCTCAATATCCTGAGCGTTTCCTTTGGGGTCATTTTAATCGGCCTGGGGATCGACTTTGGCGTGCATTATGTGGCCCGCTATTTGAAAGAAGCTGAGGACCGGGGCACAGACGATTCGTTAGTGCAGACCGCACGTGATATTGGTCCTGGCATTGTGACCGGGGGGCTGACGACTGCGGTGGCGTTCTTCACCGCCTCGTTGACCGACTTTACCGGAGTGGCCGAGCTCGGAATCATCGCCGGAGGAGGTTTGCTAGTCTGTTTACTGGCATCCATGACCGTGCTGCCTGCTTCGATCCACTTGGCCGACCGGCACCGCAACCGATACCAGTTGCCTAAGCCGCTGCATCTCGATTGGTGGATTTTGCCGCTATTGAAAACACCCAGAGTAACGTTATTTGTGGCGTTGTTGGGCGTGGGACTGTTAGCAATCGGAACCCCCAAGCTGCGCTACGATCACAACCTGTTGAACCTACAGCCGAAAGGGCTCGATAGTGTGCGGTGGGAAGAGAAGCTGCTCAACGACACGGACCGAAGTGTCTGGTTTGCCCTCTCGATTGCCGAAGATCGCGAGACTTTATTAGAACGGAAAAAGAAGTTTGAAGCTTTATCGACGGTTAACCGTGTCGAGGAAATTGCTTCGCTGATGCCAGACAGTCCTCCGGAGAAGCTGGCGATTATTCGTGATTTGAACAATCGACTGGCCAAATTGCCCGAAAACGCCCCGACGCTCAGTATTCCGCCGGCAGCCCATTTAGGTCAGGTCTTGGCAGACTCACAGCGGCTTTTGCCCACCAACGACCCTGCTGCTCAGCATACGTACCGGCGACTGGCTCAGATTCGCGAATTATTGCGTGGCATGCCAGAACCACGTTACAACGCGATCATTTCCCAGTTTCAGCAGCGTTCGGCAGGCGAGCTCCTTCAATGGCTTCACTCGTTGGCGGCGATCTCGAACCCTGCTCCTCCGACAGCTGAGGATTTGCCGGAAGCTTTGGTAACGCGTTTTGTGGGGAAAGATAATCAATTACTGCTGCGGATTTATCCCAATGCCAGTATTTGGGACATGGATGCTTTGGCAGGGTTTGTTCGCCATGTCGAATCGGTCGATCCGAAGGTTACCGGCCAGCCGCTGCAGACATTTCATGCCTCGCGCCAGATGCAGCTAAGTTACATCCACGCGGCACTTTATTCGCTGATTGCCGTGATGATAATTCTACTGATCGATTTCCGCAGCTTAACGCACACGCTTATGGCATTAGCCCCGGTTGGTTTAGGTATGTTAATGCTGTTCGGGATTCAGGGGTTCGCTGATATCCCTTTGAACCCTGCGAACATGATTGTGCTGCCGCTGATCTTGGGGATTGGGATCGACGATGGAGTTCACGTGGTCCACGATTTCCGCCGGCAAGGACGTGGCTACTCGCTAACAGCTTCGACTGCCACCGGCGTGATCATTACCTCGCTGACGACCATGATTGGTTTCGGAGCGTTGATGCTAGCCGATCACCGGGGCCTAGCCAGCTTAGGACGCGTGCTGACGATCGGCGTGGCTTGCTGCCTGTTTACTTCGTTGGTCGTGTTGCCTTGTCTGTTGACGTTGTTGTCTGGCTTCCGTCGCCGGACGACCGATACCGAGAACGAACCTGCCCCAGTCCGGGAACGGCCTCGTGGGCGCAAGTTGGCAGCACTGCCGGATGACCCGGGGGCTCACCCCCATAAAGAACCGGTCTCTGAGCCACGCGAAGTGCGCGACTTGTTTCCGCATCACCCGTCCGATCGGTAACTCTTTTTTTAGACAAGAGTTACGTTATGCCTCTGAGTTGGTCGGATCGCTTCCCCAGCGGGCTTCATTAGGGCTTTCGTTGCGGCCCTAAATCGGTATACTGAATAGATTGTGCTCCAAAATCCGGCGCGGACTTTCCAGTCCGCCCTCCATATTCCGTATTTTCTCGTATAAGGTGAATGAACCATGGCCAAGCCACACCGTAAGTTGAAAAAAGCCAATCATGGTGCCCGTCCTGCGAATGCCAAGGCTCGTAAGAGCAAGCGTAAGTCGATCAAGACCTAAGCTTGGCGTTTGGCCGGTTCGTGTGGTGCTGACCGGCAACCGATGGCTTGGACGATCCAGGTCATTTGTTTTGTAATCTTCCAAGTTCCCAGACCGAAGCTGAAGGATTCACGGTGGCGCGAGAAGAGCTGATTCTCGACCCTGCGTCGATTGACTTTGATAATGTAATTTCGGACCTGGAAGCGGTTCGTAAAACGAATCCTCAGCGGTACGAGATGGAACAGCTTAGCGGGATCGTTTACGACGATGTCGAAGCTGGCATTTGTGCTGGTTACTTGGACATTGCTGAAGATGCCTTTTGGGTGCGAGGCCACATGCCGGGCATGCCCTTGATGCCTGGTGTGCTGATGTGCGAAATGGCCGCTCAGGTTAGCACCTGGTATGTGGTGACGCACGACTTGATGCCGGGCAAACGAATGGGATTTGGCGGACTCGATGAAGTCAAATTTCGTGGCATTGTTCGTCCTGGCGATCGGCTGCTGTGCGTGTTGAAAAAGACTCGCTTCAGTCCCGGGCGAATGCTAGTCTGCAATTTCCAAAGCTTTGTCGGCACGGCCATGGTGGCTCAGGGTGTCATTCGTGGCATCCCGCTTCCCGACGCAATCTGAGCTTTGCCTTAGGAAAAGCTGGGGAGCGGCTTGGTCAGTACGTCGATTCCTCGCCGGTGACTCCCCATGCTGTTCCCGCTTTTTGACGAAAACCCGAGCCGGCGCCTACCGGTGGTTACCGTCGGCTTGATCGTGGTGAACACGCTTTTGGTGTTAGCCATGCTTGGCTTTTCTTCGGTCGAACATAACCGCCTCTTCATTCACTATGGGTTTGTGCCAGAGCGGCTAACCTCGGCTCTGACGACGCACGATAACGTTGTCATCGATCTGCGAGAGCTCTTAGCTGACGATCCCAGGGCCCTCGAAGTCTTAGAGCGAAGTCAGCAAGATACTCGTATCGTTCTTTCAGGCAGTTTCCTGGCCGTAGCTGGTACCATCTTCACTTCGATGTTTTTGCACGCCGGTTTGTTTCATCTGATCGGCAACATGTGGTTTCTGTGGATCTTTGGTAACAATGTCGAAGATCGTTTAGGGCATGTGCCGTACCTGTTTTTCTATCTCGTTGGCGGTATCTTTGCGGCGTTAGCTCACTGGTCGGCGACGACTGGGCTAGGGGCCATACTGCCTACGGTTGGGGCGAGCGGCGCGGTGGCGGTGGTGCTGGGGGCCTACGCGGTTACTTATCCCACGGCCCAGATTCGCTGTTTGTTGTTCATCTTCGTTATCTTCTTGTTTGTCGATCTACCGGCGGTCGCGGTGCTAGGTGTCTGGATGCTTGGGCAGGTCGTCGAAGGGGTGGGGGCGTTGCATCTCGATATCGACGGCGGTGTAGCGTGGTGGGCCCACATCGGTGGTTTTGTTTTTGGCATGGCGGTCATGCCGTTGTTGTCTTTTTTGATTCCCGATACGACCTATAAGTTGATTTTGAAGCAGGAGCGAGCCTTTCAGTTCGATCCGCGCCGGAATAACGACTTTCATTTCTAGTTGATCCTCTGCGAAACATCATGGGCCGAAAAGCACTCCCCAAACTGAATCCTGAAGTCGATTTCTCGAATCACTTTTTCACTGCGGACGTTCTCGAGCAGAAGCCAGAGTTGCCGTCGTACTTTGCGAAAGAGCAGCCGCTCGAAATCGAAGTCGGCACCGGCAAAGGCTTGTTCATGAAGACTGCTTCGGGCGAAAACCCAGAGCACAACTTTCTCGGGATTGAGATCGCGTTCAAGTACGCTCGTTTTGCGGGTTACAAGCTGGCCAAAGAGGGACGCACCAACGCGGTGATGTTTCATGGCGATGGGCAAAAGATCTTCCCGCAATACGTGAAAGACGGCTCGCTGGAAGCGGTTCACGTTTACTTTCCCGACCCTTGGTGGAAGGCTCGGCATCATCGGCGGCGTTTAATGAACGAAACGTTCTGCCGCGAGATCGAACGGGCGTTGCGGGTGGGCGGGAAGTTGCACTTCTGGACCGACGTGCTCGACTACTTTGAGATGGCGGTCGAGACGTTGCATGCTCACACGAAGCTGGCAGGGCCTAATCCGGTCGAGGAGACCCCCGCTGAGCACGATCTCGATTATCGCACCCACTTCGAACGCCGCATGCGGAAGAACGATATGGATGTCTTCCGCAGTCAGTTCGTTAAAACCGCTTAGCCGCTAGGCACCAGTTGAGGTGGCGGCTTGCTCTTCAGCACGGCGTTCGTAAGTACGACCGCCGTCTCCTTCCGAGCCCTTGGTTTCGAGGGCAATTTGATAGAGGGCTTCGCCGCCAGCGGTTGGGTATTCGCCGGTGATACAGGCCTGGCACAGTTCGCTGCTAGGGAAATTCACGGCCCGAGCGATCGAGTCGACCGAAAGGTAGCGAAGTGAGTCGGCCCCGAGTTGTTCGGCCATGGCGTCCTGCATTTCCTCGGTCAACAGGTAGCTGTCCCCCATGAACTTAGGAGCGAACAATTCGCTGATGGTCGACATATCGATCCCATAGAAGCAGGGAGCGATGATCGGCGGACAGGCCACGCGAACGTGAATTTCTTTCGCTCCGCCTCGTTCTCGCAGACGATTGATGAGGACTTTCATCGTCGTGCTGCGAACGATGGAGTCTTCCACGAGGAAGATTCGTTTCCCTTCCAGCACTTCGCGCAGGGGCGTGTACTTGATCTCAGCGGCTCGGCGGCGTTTGTTGCCAGACTCGATAAACGTTCGGCCAGAATAGCGATTACGGATCAGGCCTTCGCGAGAAGGAACGCCAAGTTTAAACGCCATCGCGTCGGCGGCGGCTTTGCTGGTATCCGGGACCGGGACCACGATGGTATCGTTGTCCAAGGGAACGGTTTTCCGCTCTTGCTCGATCGCGGCTAGTTCTTCGCCCAGGTTGGTACGGCTAACATAAACGCTTTGCCCGTCCAGCGTGCTGGCCACGTTTGCAAAGTAAATCCACTCAAAGAAACAGTGGGCTTTGCGTTTCGATTCGATGAACTGATGCGTCTCGATCTTGCCGTCGACGATGGTGACGGCTTGGCCAGGTTCGACGTTTTGGATTTCTTCGGGTTCGAAACCGATGTTGATCAGGGCAACACTTTCGCTGGCGGCGGCGAACAGCGGACCTTGCACGGCATAGCAGAGGGGCTTGATGCCATAAGGATCGCGCGCCACCAGCATTTCGCCGTAGGCATTCAGCATGACCATGCTGTAGGCCCCGTCAAATCGCGGGGCGGCCTGCTTGAGGGCGTCGAGCATCGTGATGCGTTTGGCACCGGTCATCTCACGGCTTAGCTCGTGCATGATGATTTCGGTATCGGTTTCACGCGACAGATGGTGATCGTCGTCGGCCAGTAGGCGATCGCGTAGCTCGCTATAGTTGGATAATTGCCCATTGAAAGCAAAGCTGAACCACTTGTGCTTGACCAGATGGTGTCGCTCGAACGGTTGGGCATAACTTTTGTCGTCTTGCCCGCAAGTTGCATAGCGAACATGCCCAATGGCAGCTCGCCCGGCGTATTCTCGCATCAACGATTCGCTTTTACCCCGGTGCGAAAGCCGAAAAACTTCCTGCACGGTACCGATATCGCGATGGGTGGTGATCAGTTGGTTGCGATTGGGGTTGAATGTTGTGAAGCCAGCAGCAAGTTGTCCTCGGTTCTGGATATCCAGCAGCATTCGCGGCATAATCCGCGAAACTTCTTCTGGGCCTTGGTCGGGACAGAGCGGACTTTCGTCAGCATTGGGAAGGTGATAGATCGCCGCGATACCACATTCGTGGAAGAGTTCACTCATAGAATCTCAGTTCAATCCTGCCGTTTGCTGTAGATTTCCCCCTTTGGGGGAAATGTTCGCGTAGGAGCGTGGGCCGGGTTAGCAAGCACGTTCTCATTCTACGGACGACCTTGCGAATCCTCAACCGCTTGCGTCCTGCGATTCCCCGAAGTGTTTGATTCTGGCCCTCTTTTCCCGCTTGAACCCCATGGCAAGTGGGCCGTCAAACTCTAAGATATCCCTACGATCTGTCCCTTTTTCTCTTGAAAATGCTTTCATCATGACCGACTTGCTGCGGCAGGAAATCGCGACGTCTGCTCATACCATTGTCGTTAAAGTCGGAACCCGCGTTCTGACAACCGATCAGGGCGTGCTCAACGAAGAGCAGATTACCCAGTTGGGGAGGCAGCTTTCGCAATTGGCGGCATCGGGGCGACGTGTCCTTTTGGTTTCTAGCGGTGCTGTCGGTGCCGGTATGAGTCAGCTTGGGTTGGCTCAGCGCCCTTCCGACTTGGCAAAACTGCAAGCAGTTGCTGCGGTGGGGCAGGCAAAGCTGATCGAACTGTACGATATTGTGCTGCGAGACAACGGGCGACACGCTGCCCAGGTACTGTTAACCGCCGAAGACTTGGACGATCGTACGCGTTATCTCAATATCCGTAACACGCTGCACAGCGTCCTCGATTTTGGGGCGATCCCGATTATCAACGAGAACGATACTGTGGCTGTCGAAGAGCTGATGCTGACTTTCGGCGATAACGATCGACTGGCAGCTCGTGTAACGAACTTGCTGCGGGCTCCGTTGTTGATTTTGCTTTCGGACGTGCAAGGCTTGTACAACGGTTCGCCCGAGTTGCCGGAATCGAAGCTGCTGTCGGTAGTGCCTCGGCTGGATGACGAAGTTCTTTCGTATGCTCGCGACAAGAAGACAGGACACTCCAAAGGAGGTATGGCCAGCAAGCTGGAAGCGGCTCGGATGGTTACCTCGGCGGGCGAAAACATGATCATCGCCTCTGGCCGCGTGCCGGATGTGCTGCCGAAACTGATCGCTGGCGAAGATATCGGTACGCTGTTTTTAGCCCAAGGCAAAGCGGTCACGCCGCGTAAACGCTGGATTGGCTATTCGGTGCAGCCAAGGGGCGATTTGATTGTCGATGACGGAGCCGCCCAGGCGCTCGGCGAGAAAGGGAAAAGCCTCCTGCCGATCGGCGTGACGGAAGTTCGCGGCACGTTTCAGAAAGGGGACGTCGTTCGTGTTTGTAATAGCCAACAGCAAGAGATCGCCCGCGGGCTAACGAACTACGCGTCGGACGAAGTCGCCAAGATTCTGCGCTGCCGGACCGATCAAATCCAAAGCATCCTCGGTCAGCATCCGTACGACGAAGTGATCCACCGCGATAACATGACGGTGAGCCGCGTTTAATTCGTTTCTAGCAAATGCAAATAAAAAAGCCCCTCCGCCAAGTTTGGTTGAGGGGCTTTTTTTGATTGGGATAACTAGCTCTTCTTTGGGAAGAAGCGTTCCAAGTGTTCTTCGCTGGGTGGCTTGGTGATGAGCGAAACGATCACCATGGCAATTGCCGAGCCGATGACCATGGTCGCAGCCGGGTTCATGTGCAACACGGTGTAACTTCGATTCGCGGCAAAGTCGGAATCGTAGAAGAAGTAGCACCACATCGCGAACGCCGAGATTACGCAGGCATAGGCCCCGGCTTTCGTCAAGCGTTTCCAGTACAGCGAGGCCAGCACGAGCGGGAATAAGCTAGAAAATCCAGCGAACGTCCAGACACCTAAAGTGAAGACGCTGCGAGGTTCCAATAGGCTTAGGCCATAGGTAACGGCGACAATCGCGATGATAAAGCAGCGAGCGATCAGCACCACCTGTTTATCGGTGAAGCGATCTTTACCGCCGTAATGCACCACAATGTCTTCGGTGAACATGGTGCCAATGCAAAGGAACTGGCTATCGAGCGAAGACATGATGGCCGCCAAGACGCCGGCGATGAGAAGCCCAGAAAGAAAAGGCGTACTCATATCAGACACCATCTTCGGCAGAATGGCATTGGTGTTGAAGTGGGGTGGAATCATCGGCGCTGGGCCGTTCATTGCCGATGTCGCCCAAACACCTACCAAGACGCACGGAATCCAGACGATGGCAATGAACAGCGGGTGGAGAACGACCGGCAGCTTAAAGCTCTTGGCGTTCTTAGCGGTGAGCCAATGTTGGAATAAGTGGGGGAACATGCCAACGGAAAGAGGCACGAACATATACGAAACGAACTCGAGCATGGACATGCCATGCGGTTCTTCGGGCGACCATTTGGTGGCCTTGTAAACGCCCTCGGCACGTTTGCGTGTCCACTTCTTCCCTTTGCTGGGATCGTTCGGATTGAGGTCGTCTTCCGGATGTCCGACGTTTTTGTTGTAGATCGGATTGTTCGCCAGGGCACGCGTGGGGGCCCCTTCGTCGCGCGGAAGTTCGTTCAGTTGATGCCCGGACAGGATGGCCTCGCTCCAGGAGGTAGGAACTTCTTCCGGCAGGAAGCGGTCATCTTGCAGAACGTAGGCTTTGTTTTTGTCCAGAGTAGACAACTTAAGCATATCGTTCTTCGCAGCGAAAGTAGCTTCGGCGCGGGCTTTCCAATTGCCGATCTTAGGGCCTTTGTAAGCCGCCGCAGCTTCTGCTTTTTGCTCGTCGGTGAGCTTTAGTTCTTTGGTCTCTTCGGTGGCGTAATTATATTCTGCGAGAGTCCGCCATTTGGCTAAATCGGTCTCGAAGGTGTCGATATCTTGCTGAGCAACATTCCGGATGAGCTTGGAAGGGTGCTTTTCGGCAACCGCTTGCGACGCCGCTTGCAGGCCCCCCAGGTCACTTGAAATGATCCAGAAGGTGATGATGCCCAAGACCATGAAGATCATCGTTTGGAAGGCATTGGCCCAGGCCGTACCTCGCATACCGCCGAAGAAAACATAGATCAAAACGACAATCGAAATCACCAGGCTGCCAATGAACGGTGGGACTCCGTAATCATAGGCGGCAAAGGACTCGCTGCGGAACGCCCCAACGGTCACGGCACTTACGACCGTGCCGGACGACATCACACCGATCAGCAAATATGGAATCACCAAACCGACGAGAATGGGAAACAGCAGCACCCCAATCTTGTCGCTTTGCAGGCGATCGCGGAAAAACTGAATCTGCGTGGTGTAGCCGTACTTCTTGCCGAACGACCACAGCTTGATGCCTAGAATGAAAAAGCAAAGGGAATGGATGATCCCGCTGGACGAAGCCAGCAAGCCGTAGACACCGACCCCTTCGGAATAGGCTTCGCCGGTCGAGCCGACCAGGGCAAAGGCCGTCATCGTCGTGCCGAATAGGCTCATCAACAGCAGGAACGGACCAATCGAGTGGCTGGCCAGCATATAGTCTTGGCTAGAGCCGCGAAACAAGGTGCTGGCAAAGATGCCTAGCCCTAGCAGCAGTGAGAGATAAACGCAGATGACAATCAACGGTACCATTATTCGCCTTCCTCCGATTCACGCTGCACTTCTTCGATCAGATCTGTCGGCCAGGCAAAGATGGTTGCCAGGAACCAGACAATGGACGCGGCGATCGAGATCCCGGCTTGCCACAGCAAAGTAATCGGCATGAAGCCCCAGACGAGCGTTCCGTTGTTCCAAAGCCAGAGGTCCTGGCGAAGAATGATGAGGGCTACGACCAGTAGCCATACCACATATCTCATGGGAGAGCGGCCTTCGAGCTTGAGTGGGGCGGGAAAACACGTTGCAAAGACAGTTGGTTGAACAACTATCGGGCTCATTCTAAACGGCCTGAAAGCAAGTTACCAGACGATTATCGGCACTCTTTCTTCTGATTTAATCGCCGAGATGGTGCAAGTAAGCGGTGGAGAAAGGGGCGTTTGGCTTTCCAGCTTTTGGTGAAAATGCCTTGGAGATTCTCGCTCGACTGCGTTAGACTAGGGTGCCCCTCCGATTGAGGGTAACTGCCTATTCTTGCTGCTGACTCTTCCTTGCATTCGAGAGTTCATCCATGCCCCAGTCCGTCTCGCGTCGCCAAGTTCTTGCGGCTTCCTTGTCAGGCATTATGCTGCCAGCTGCGCTACGTGCGGCTGATACCGAAAAGAAAGATGGCCTGGATCAAGTGGCCGAAGCGGCACGAACGATTCCCGTGGCTGGGACTACGGATGTGCTGGTTTGTGGTGGCGGCCCGGCGGGGATTGCGGCCGCCATTAGCGCGGCCAGAACCGGGGTTTCCGTGAAAATCTTAGAGGCTCACGGTTGTTTGGGAGGCGTCTGGACGAGCGGGATGCTTTCGTACGTGATGGATGCCGAAAAACCAGGGCTGAATGCCGAACTGCCCCAGCGGCTGAAAGAAATGGACGCTCAGCGCCAAAGCGGGCCGAAGAACTATGTGTACGATGTCGAGAGCATGAAAGTACTGCTCGAGCAGATGTGCGACGAAAACAAAATCGGTGTGCAGTATCACACTCGCGTTGTTGCGGTCGAAAAAAATGCTTCCAATCGAGTGCGAGGCGTAATCACCGAATCAAAGTCGGGGCGTCAGGCTTGGCGTGCTAACACGGTGATCGATACGTCTGGCGACGGCGACGTCGGCGCTTTGGCTGGCTGCGAGTGGGAATTCGGTCGAGATCAAGATTGCCCCTGTCAGCCGATGTCGCTCATGGGCATCATCACAGCCAGTCCGGAAGCTCTGCAGCAGTTCGACCGGCTGAAGGGAGGGCAAACGAAAGATCGGTTCCGCGAGTTCATCCAGGCCGCTGGACGAGATCCATCTTATGCTAAGCCAACGCTGTGGTATTTGGGAGGAGCGGTCGCAGCCGTGATGATGAATCACGAGTATGGCGTGCGTCCCTTCGATGCCGCTGCAGTGACTGAAGCGACCATCCGAGCCCGCCGCGAGCTCTACGAAATTGCCCGAGGGCTGCGTAGCCAAGGAGGCGCATGGAAGGATTGCAAACTGGTGACCACTGCCGAGCAAATTGGCGTGCGGGATGGGCGACGCATCAAAGGACGTTACTTCGTGACGGTAGACGATGTCCGCTTGGGGGCACGGCACGAAGATGCGATTTGTCGTTCGGAATTCGGTGTCGATATTCATGCTGCCACCTTCGAGGCCAACAAGAAGGCGGCTTACCATAACGAAGGCGTCAAAGCGAAGCCGTTTGATATTCCGTTGCGGGCTTTAATCGCCCGCGATGTCGATGGCCTAATGATGGCAGGTCGATGTATCAGCGGCGATTTCTTCGCCCATGCCAGTTACCGCGTGACCGGCAACGCCGTAGCGATGGGAGAAGCCGCCGGCATCACTTCAGCACTTGCCGCGAAAAATGCCTGTCTGCCGCAAGATGTGGCGTGGAAAGAAGTGGAAGCGGAACTAACGCGGCAAAGACAGCCCGCTGCTTAGCTGGCCAAGCAGAGCTCAGGTGCCACATTCACGTCTTCGTGGAGCAGGCGAAACGGAAAAGACATGCTCAACTAAACGAGAGCATGTTACTTGGGGCACTGATGCACTTGTGTTGGTGAAAGTGACTAGTCGCGGGTGACGATCTCTAGCAGTTCGACCGCTGGTTCGCCGTTGCAGTAGATCAACGCGGTCCGGCCGTAGACGGTTTCCTGCGGCTGCAGGCCCATTAGTTCACGCAGTTCTGCGGCAGGCTGTACATGCCAGAGGCTGGTCAGTTGGACTTCGCGGAGCACGTTGTGTTGGATCAGCACGCGTCCCAGGGGAATGCGTTCGCTTTTGATTTCGTTGGCGGGTTCATCGTCGAGGTAATCGCAGTTGAGGCGGACAATTCCGTATTGAACGACCTTGCCGTCACGTTGTCGGGTGAGCAAGATTTTGCGTGAATAGAAGTTGCCGGCATTGCGTGTTTCTAAGACTTTGACGTCGACATTGCAGCCGTGGAACTTCTCGACGGTAACCGTCATGTGCTCGTTATGGGCGAGAAGCTGACGGAAGGGAGGGGGCGTTTTTTCTGCCGAGACTTCCTCGAATTGGCCGAGCTTTTCAGGCTGGGCGTAGAACAACGCAATCAATTGGCTTAACTCAGGCATCGTATGGCGAGAGGAATTCACGTCGTTTCCTTTGCTTCGGGAAAGTGGACGAAACTTGAGGTGGCCAACAGGTTGTTTGACGCTTCGTTGCCTGACGTGGGGTGGGCTAGGCGGAAGGTGAAGCGAGCTTTTTGTTGATTTAGCGAGTGAGCTACGAAGTCGGTGCGGCCAAGGGAAACTCCAACGTGGTGGTCGGAATTACGATGGTCGGTTTGTGGTTGTCTGTGGTTTCTAAAATCGAATCGACTAGATAATACAACAATCGGCGGAACGATTCGGGTTCGATACCGTCGGCAATTTCTTCTGCTTTTGCGCGATATTTTTCCACCAACTGTTCGGCGGCATCAAAAACGCCCCCTTCCAGGTACAAGCTGCGGACGCGTTGAATCTTGGCGTGGGCGGTCAAGTCTGGGGCGTTGGCAACTTGAATGAGTTCCGCTTTGCGATCGTCTTTCAAGTTTTGCAGGGCGAGTGCCCACAATACGGTTGGGCGTCCGCCGATGATGTCGTTGCCTGCAGAAAGCTTATTGTCCGAATCCCCCAGCCAGTCTTTCAGGTCGTTCAGGATCTGAAAAGCAACACCGACGTGGCGGGCAAACTTACGCATTTCTTCGCGATACTGTTCCGTTGTCTGTGCCAAGGCGATCCCGCAGTGCAGGGCCGCTTCAAACGCAGGAGAAGTTTTCAACGCATATATTTTCAAAGCATCGATCGGAGTCAACTCTTTGCTGGCGGAATCACGCCACATCAGTTCAGCGCCTTGCCCTTCTGACAACCGCATGTGGGCTTCGGCCAAGTGATCGACAATTTTAGCGACTACCCCAGCCCCGAGCGTTTTTACTTCGCGGCTGACCAGGCGATAGCCGAGTCCGATCATGTAGTCGCCCAGATTGATCCCCGTCGAAATACCAAACTGGCGGTGAACTGTGGGCTCGCCGTAGCGATATTCATCGTCGTCTTCGATGTCGTCGTGGACCAGCGAAGCTTTGTGGAACGTTTCGATTGCCAGGGCACCCCGTTTGACGGCATCCGAATACTCGGCTACGTGGGCAGCGCCATTGGCGGTGGTTCCGTGTCCGCCGGTCAGCGAATCGTATACGGCCAGCGTAGTGAATGGTCGGGAATATTTTCCCCCACGTCCGATGAAGTCGATTGCTAGTTGTTCGGTCGCGCCGATCGGGTCGAGGTTGGGCAGGTCGGCCAGCTTCGCATGGGCGGTGGCTTCGGTTTGACGTTGAGGAGCGATCAAGCGGGTTAGCTCTTCCCGCTCGAACATCTCTTGAGCGGCCCGCATCAGGTGAACGTAGGTCGCCGTTTTTTGCTGAGGTTCGCGATGGGGGAGGTGGATCATATCGAAGACCCACTGCTCGTCGACCGACGTGTTGCGGCAATCGCTGGAGTGGAGCGGCACGGCCATGCAGGGAATGCCGGCCAGCAAGATTTTGTCGAACGCCTTTTCCAGTACGTTTAAGCAGGCGACACCGACTACGGCATCGACATAGCCGCTGACCAAGATCTTCATTACGATAGGCGAGCCTTCGGCGACCAGCACGCGGTAGCCGAGTTCTTCGGCTTGTGTGCGATAATCGGCAATGCTGCAAGCGCCACACGTTTTGCAATCGAGCCCGAATTGGTCGTAATCGGCTGGGCAGCCCTCGGCATGTTTTAGGCAATGCGGCAGCAGAAATAAACGGCGTTCCGGCGGAATGGCAGAAACCTGATCGCGCCAAAAGGCTGAAGCCATTATCACCATCGTCCAGCCGACGTAAGACTCCGACAGCTCCATATCGGCCAGCAGGCGACGAACGATCTTCTCCATCTCATCCTTCGAGAGAGGACGCGACTTGTCGAGCTTCTCGCAGATCTGGTAACAACGATCTCGGATCTCTTCGCGCAGGGCCAAGCGATCGGGAACGTGTTTTAGATGGGCCGTTTTACGACGGCGGGAGACCCGCTTCGTGGCACCACCGTTGGTTTCAGGCTGAGAGGGGGAAGGCATAGGCAAAGTTGCTTAACTCAATTCTCTGTTTCCACTTCCGCTAAAGACGTTGCCGCCGGTGCGGCTTTCACCGCTTGGCAAGCATACGCCAACGCACTAACCGTCATGATTCGCGGATAGAGCTTTTCATAATACCACAGCTTAGAGAAGTAAAAACCGATTGGCGAACATTCGACATGAGAATTTTCTTCCACCCGGTGGCAAAGCCAAGCGAGGGCTTTTTCTAGCTCAGGGTGATTTTCTAAGCCTTTATTGTCGCAAAGTAGCCCTTCAATGGCCAATGCGGTCTCTTCGACGGTGCTCTCGTAGCGTCCTTCCGAGGCTGCGAGAATCGCTTTACCTCCTCCAAAGCCGCCATCTTCATTCTGCTGGGCCGCCAGCCAGCGGATGGCATTCTTGGGAACGAGCGAAGGTGGAGAAGGCGTTGTCAATTGATATTCGAACTCGTGGGTATCGCGGAAATAGTTGAGGACTTTGGCTGTGCCGTATATTGGATTGTCTTCTTCGGCCCGGTCTTGATTGCCAAACCACAAGGGGAGCCAAGATCCTTCCGCTTGCTGATTGAATAGGTACCACTTTCCTTTCAAGAGATGCGGGTAATCGTGTTGGTCGAGTTCTTCGTACCAGGCAAACAGGCCGCGAAGAACATGGGCAGTTAAATCGCACCCGCTGCGGTCGAACGGTTGCGTTCCCCAACCACGACAAAACGTGGGCCAGCCGCCATCGCTATTTTGAAGGTCGAGGAGCCAGCGGCAGCCATGCTTGGCCGCCGTGCGAATACGCTGGCGAACCGATTCATCGAAGTCGCCTCGATCGTAGAAGTGTCGCAACGCTAACAAGGCACCTGGGGTGTCGTCGGCGTCCGGGACACTGCCACTCAGATCGGTCCAGCCCCATGCCCCGGGCGCGGCCCCTGTGAACGGATGGACGTTTTTAGTCTGGCAAGCAAGCAGCCATTCGAGGCATTCTAGTGTCAGATGCGTGTTGTCTTCTGGCAGCACCGATAACGCATTGATCGAAAGCGTGGTAACCCAGGTCGCCAGGTTCGTATCAATCGGCCAACTACCGTCAGGGCGAACGCTCTCACGGATAAAGCGAAGGCCGTTTTGGGCGACTTGGCTGTTGGCTCGACCGGTCGCAGCGAGGCTCATAACAACGAAACTGGTGAGCGGAATCGCTTCAAGATAGCCACCACTATCAGGCTGCATTTTTGTTAGCACCTGAGCTGCCGGATGGAATGTAGCACCACGGATCAAACGAACGAGCGGGTTCCAAGGTTTGTCGTGGTAATACTTGGCCTGACCAATGCCCACCAGCGCCGGGATCGCATAGCTGACGACCGGCAGCTTGATGAACTTATAGAACGATTGTGGCAGCACGGCGGCTTCAAAGGGAAGGGGAGCGACCTCGCCCCAGTCGACCAAGCCAGCCAACGCATGATTGGTAAGAATCGGAACGGCAAACGTCTTGTCTTTGCCATAGCGTGCCCGCAACCCGGGAATTCCCCCTTTTTGCTCGATGTAGCGGTTCGCTGCTGAAAAGACACTTGGGTTTTTCTCGGCATCGCCAGTGATTGTCAGTGCTGCGACGGTCAGCATGGTGGTGGCGATGTTCGAGTAGCTTTGGTCGGTGTCTCCCCAACCGCCGTCTTCGTTTTGGTGGGAGAGTAGGTAATCGACACCCCCACGAATTAACTGCATGTCAGAGCCACTCGATTGTGAGCCATTTCGCAAAGCGAGTTGTAATGCGCTGACCGCAGTCGCTGTGGACAAGCTAGAGGTCGACAGCTGGCCAATCCAATGGCCAGTGGGATCTCGTTCTTTTAAGAGATCTTGTTTGGCGATTTCGTAAGCTGCGCGAATCCGAGCGGGGTCAATCATGAGTCAGGCCCGTCAAGCGGACCAAAAGCAGCGGGGGCAATGTCAGAGGGTGTGTCTCTATTATCAGCACAACGAGCGCCGACTTCCAACCCTTTATTGACAAGCAATACGGCAATTGAATAGGAGCCTGCTAGAGAATACCGAATGATGGGAAGATAGCTTTGCCGTTCCTGCTAACCCGTGGAATTGCTCTCTTTTAACTGACGTATACGATTGTTTACGTTAGAATAGATCGCTTGCCGCCCGTCTTTCCTCTCAAGGTTTATGCATGTATTTTCGCCTGGCAAAACGCGCTCTGCTGGAAACCGATAAACGTCTGGTCGCCAAGTTCCTGTGGTTGATGGGCTTTAAGGGGCTGCGTTCGGTTCAGAAGCACAAGGCCCGCCTCAAGCGAGGGGAGTTCTTTCCACCCTTTTTGTACATTTCGGTTATTAACAGCTGCAATCTGCGCTGCCAGGGCTGCTGGGTCGACGTTTCCGCGAAACAGGCCAAGATCGACCTCGATGCCATGGACCGAATGCTGGGGGAAGCGAAGGCAATGGGGAATACCTTCTTCGGGATTCTGGGGGGCGAGCCGTTTATGCACGCCGATATCTTGGAGATCTTTCGCCGCCATCAGGACGCTTACTTTCAAGTCTTTACCAACGGCCATTTCATTACCGACGAAGTCGCCAAAGAACTGCGCAAACTCGGCAACGTAACCCCTTTGATCAGTATCGAAGGAACCGAGATCATTAGCGACGTACGTCGTGGACGTGGGGGCGTTTACAGTAAGTCGATGGAAGGTATCCATAACTGCATCAATAACAAGCTGCTGACAGGTGTCTGCACCAGCTTGTGCCAATCGAACTTCGATGATCTGCTGCGGGAAGAATGGATCGACCGCTTGATTGAAATGGGGGTTTTCTATTGCTGGTATCACGGCTACCGCGTGGTTGGACCGGTACCGAACCCCGACCTGGCCCTTACTCCAGAGCAGCAGTTGGCTGTGCGAAAGTTTGTCGTCGAGATGCGCGTGAAAAAGCCGATCGCGATTATCGACGCCTATCACGATGCCGATGGAAATGCTTTGTGCCCGGCTGCCACTGGTTTCACGCATCACATCAGCCCTTACGGCGACATTGAACCTTGCCCGGTGATTCAGTTCGCCAAGGAATCGATCCACGACGAACGCCCGCTGCGTCAGGTCTTCAACGAGTCGGAATTCCTCAGCGATTTCCGGGAACTGGCCGCTAAGAATACGCGTGGCTGCATCATTCTCGAACGGCCTGATTTGCTGAGCGGCTTTGCCAAAGAGCACGAGGCAAAGGATACCACCGTGCGGCATGCGGCCTATGAAGAGTTGGACGCATTGGTATCGAATCCCTCGCAGTACAATCCCGGCAACGAGATCCCAGAGAAGAGTTGGGTTTATTGGTTGCTGAAAAAGTACGCTTTCCACGATTACGGTGCCTACTCGAAGCACTTCGACATCAAAAACTGGCAGCCTACGATTCATCCGGAAGGTAACCCTCCGGCCGCACCGCAGAACTTGGTTCAGCTCGACGCCGATTCGACAACGAAAACGTAGTCGATTCGCGCGCGAAAGAATTTGATTCCGATGACGGTTCTCACTAGACTGAGGGCGTTCGTCTGCTGATCAATTCTCTCCTTCGATTGTCCCCATAAAGCTCATGCGCTGCCTTGCTACACTGCTTTTCTTGGCATTTGTCTCGCTCTGTCATGCCCAAGACCCTTCCAAGCTGCCCCATGGCGAGCATTTGCCTGGCGTTGACAACGTGCTGAAAGTCTCGCCGCACGTGGTTAGCGGCAGCCAGCCCCATGGCGAGGAAGGTTTCAAGACGCTGCAAGAACTAGGCGTGAACGTGATTGTCTCGGTCGATGGGGCCAAGCCCGATATCGAAAACGCTCGCAAGCACGGCATGCGTTACGTCCATATTCCGATCGGATACGACGGCATCTCGGACGAAGCCCAAGCCTCGCTCAAACGCGTGATGGAAGACTTCCAGCAGGATAAGATTTTCTTTCATTGCCACCACGGCAAACATCGTGGACCAGCCGCTGCAGCGGTCGCTTGCCGTGAAGGAGGAATTCTGACCGAAGCCCAGGCCCTCGACTTCATGCGCAGTGCAGGTACCAGTTCCGACTACGCAGGGCTGTGGAAAGAGATCACCGAGTTTCGTCCAGTTCCGGTTACCACCCAGTTGACTATGCTGGTGGAGGTTGCCGAAGTCGAATCACTCGCCGCCGCGATGGCGAAGGTCGACCGCGTTTACGATCACCTGGTCCTTTGCCAGAAGGCAGATTGGAAAGCTCCGCCAGAGCACCAAGACCTCGACCCTGCACAACAAGCGTTGCTGCTGCAGGAGGGTTTGCACGAATCCGGCCGGCTGTTGGAAGACGATCAATACGACGCGAAGTACCGCCAGATGCTGGCCGATACTGAGACGTTGATCTTGGACATGAAGAAGCAGATTGAAACCGACAAGTCGGACGAAGCGACGGCTTCGCTGAAGAAGGTTAAAGCCGCTTGTTCCGCGTGCCATACGGCCTATCGGAATTAGATATCGAGCTCGTCGACGGCATCAATGAGATCGTCGAGGTCGTCTTTCTCGCGCGGGGCATTCTCTGCTTGGCGTTTCGGCACGCCGACTGCCGTGCCGACCGCTTCTCGGCCAGCGAGTAGCAATTGTTCGTCTCGCTCGCGGACGGCGGCATCGAGTGACTTGGCGTCCTCTTGGGGCTTGCCAAACAACTGCGAAAGGTCGATCTTCAGGCCGCCCCCAGCTACTTCGTCGCTGCCGGCGATGGTAGGCGTTTTGTGTTGTGGGAAGATGATTGCATTTTCAGGACAGACGCGGCTGCAAGCCGGGCAGCCTTTGCGGCAATTGTCGGGCATTTCGACCAAAATGGTCTCGACCTTATCGACACCGTAAACACCGAACAAACAGAAGTCGATGCACTCCATGCAATTGGTGCAGCGGCTATAGTCGATCACCGGATACCAGCGACGTTTGGCATCTTCTTCGATACGAAACGGTTCGATGGTTTCGATTGGCTTTTCAAGCTCGCCACCTTCTTTGAGGGCGGTATCGTTGGTTGGCTGCGCCACACGAGCGAGTTGTTGCGGCGTTGGACTGGGGGAGCTACTTCCGTTGAGCCCACCTAGCTCCACCACCGAGGTCGAGACTTCGCGGTGAATGCGTTTCACTTCATCGACGTACTCTTGCAGGTTGTTGGAAACCCGTAAGTCGATGCAGTAGATCATCCGGTTCGGGATCGGGCGGTTGTCGATTACCCGCAGCTTGTTTTCTTCTTCCGGCTCGTCTAACAAGTCGTCGTCATCTTCGTCCGACTCGTGAATCAAGAGGGAGGTGCCGGACTTGCCGTGGATGTTGTTGCGATCTAAGGTCCAGCGGGCGGCTCGTTCGTACAGCCAAGACAGAACAACAAAGTCGGTGGTGATTGCCTGCAGCCCCATGATGCCGGGGCCGTCCGGTTTCAGGTCGTACAAGTGCGGAACGATCGTAACCTCGATGCCGGGCTCAAATAGCAGCGCCGCCACGATGTCTTCTTCCAGCTTTCGCTTGGCTGGATTGTTGCTCTGACCTTGGCTGACGACAACCGTCAAACGTTTGGGCATGGGGTTACTCGTTCAATTGTCCCTTGATGGTCCGCTGGGTTACTTCCCAGACCGACGCGAGGTGCTCGATATACTCTTGCGGACTTAGCAGTGTGTCACTGCTTCCTTCCATCTCGTAAAGCCAACCCTCGCCGTACATATCGACATTAATCCGGGAAGGGTCACTCATCAAATCGGGGTTCAACCGCGCGAGAACACCGGCCATGGGAGGATAAAGGTCGCTTTCGGCTTTGCTGCTTTCAATAAAGCCTATCTCTTGACCTTCTTTGATTGTAGCACCTTCGTCAACCTGCCACTCAAGGAAGTAGACATCTTGGAGCAATCGGACCGCATAGGCCGAAAACCCGAAGCGGAATGCATTGCCGGTGCGGGTCGCCCAGAGGTGGTTTTTGGAGTATAGGCGGTCGGTAGGGAAGTTCGCCTCGAACTTCCCCATCATGAAGACGAGCGACTCGCTCATGTATACCGCACTCCCTGGAATTGCGGCTCGAAGAACGGTGGCAGCAGTCCGTCGGCTCGGAGCAGGCCGTCGCGGGTCAGTTCGATCCGATCGCCAGCGATGGTCACGAGACCTTCTTCCTGGTACTGCTTCCAAATGTCGCTCCATTTGTCGAGGATGTCGACGCCAAACTTCTGGCGGAAGTAATCGGCATCGAGGTAGCCTCGCTTGAGCAGCAGGATTGTTTCGCGAATCAGAAGCTGCTCGGGGGTAGGGCGATAGGCTCGCTTCAAGGGGAGCTCTCCCTTTTCCAGTAGCGAACCGGTGTAGTCGCCCCACTCGGTCTTATTCTGGTAGTGAACACCGCTGATATGGCCGAAGCTGGCGACCCCGGTAGCAAGCAAGTCGGAACCGCCGAACAAGTTGTCACGATAGCTGAAGTTCACCTTTTTCGGGTCTTTAACCATCGTATAAGCGCTGCTGACGACGTAGCCTTCTTTCGCCAGTTCGTCGAAGGCATAGCTAACCCAGGCCCGCTTCATCGGCCAGTCGGCGACCGGCGTTTCGATCTTGTTGCCCAGGATGTCTTGTGAATACACCGTGTTGAAGGGGAGTTCCATCTGATAGATGGTGACGCTTTCAGGCGAAAATTCGAGAACCTTTTTAATGTTCTCGCGCCACGTCTCCCACGTTTCTCCTACCATGCCGGCGATCAGGTCGATGTTGACGTTGGGGAACTGGGCCGCTTCGATCCAATCCCAAGCCTTATAGACTTCTTTGGAAAGGTGAGCGCGGCCGTTCTCTTCTAAGATGCTATCGAAGAAGTTTTCCACGCCCAGGCTCAAGCGGGTCACGCCCATTTCGCGCAGGGCTTTCACTTTGGATTCACTGAGCGTGCCTGGCTCGCATTCGAAGGTGACTTCTTCCGCTTGATCCCAACTGATGCTAGAGCGAAGACGGTCTTCTAGGCGTTTAAGCTGCTTCGGGCTGAGGAACGACGGTGTGCCACCACCAAAGTAGACGAAGCGAAATGGGCGACCCCCCATCGCTTCGGTCTGGCTGACCAACTCAATCTCTTTGGTCAGCGCCGAAACGTAAGTCTCGACTTCCTGGGCGTTTTTGTCGGTATAGACGCGAAAGTAACAGAACTTGCACCGTTTGCGGCAGAAGGGAACGTGCAGGTACAAGCCGAGTGGTACCCCATCGCGCGGAGCGGAATGCATCGCCGTGTTCAGCTGGTCGATGTAGTCTTCGCTCCACTGCGAAAAGGGAGGATAGTTCGAGATGAAGTAACTACCGACTTCGGTTTTGGTGGAATCGGTGGCCATGAGCTAATCTTGCTTTCTGCTAAAGTTAACGGGCCGAGTGGCGAGTACTAGCGAAAGGGTGTTTTTGAATTTGGTGATTCGTGTTTAGGTTTTCGGACCGAAGCAATACACAACGCCTCGTTCGCTGGCGATCAGCAAGCAGCCGTCGGAAACCGCAGGACCTGCGGGGAAGCCGCTTTTGGCCTCGTATTGCCAGACCTCTTTGCCGGTGGCCACGTCGACCGCACGCACGCGGCTGTCGGCCGATCCGAAGTAAACGCGATTGCCGGCAACAACCGGCGAACTATTGATTTTGCCTCTGGCCTTAAAGGTCCATTGGGGCTGCCCCGTCCTCAGATCGAGCGAAACGAGGTTCTTGCTGTACGAGCCGAAAATCACGCGATCTGGCAGCACAGCGGCACTGGCACGAATTTGCTGACGATTGCGAGCATCTTCGTACTGCCAGACTACTTTCAACTGTTTCCAATCGATTGCGTAGAAGGTTCCGGCCTCGGTGCCGAAGTAAGCGACCTCGCCCCGCACTGCTGGGGCGGAGCCGGTTGGACCGTCAATCGGAACCGTGCCGAGCGCTTTGCCAGCTTCTAAGTCAATAACGTGTAGTTTACTATCACACCCGGCCACGAAGCCTCGGTTCGCGACAACCGTGGGCATGCAGCGAATTTGATCGTCGATTTCCACTTTCCAGGCCAGCGTGCCATCGGCTTGGTTCAAGCAGTAGAGGGTGGCATCTTGCGAGCCGATCAAGATTTTGTCTTGATAAAAATTGACGCTCCCGTTGATCTCTTGGCCTGCTTCAAACTTCCACAACAGCTTGCCATTGTTTGCGTCAAGGCAGTGCAGCACGCCATCGATGTCGCCAACATAGATACGACCCTCGCGGTAAGCAGGCGAGCCCATGAAGCCTGAGAGTTGATCGACGTTGCCTTCATAGGTCCAAACCTTCGAGCCGTCTGCCAGCTTTAACGCATAAACACGACCATCGAGATCGCCGATGTATGCGATTCCATGAAAAACGACCGGCGTGGCCTCGAACGCCCCGTCTTTGACTTCTAGCTTCCACTTCAGTTCGAGGTTGTCCGCCAGAGCTTCGTCGGCTACCCCTTGGGCCAAGGCGTTGCCACGATACAACGGCCAGTCCGCCTGCGCGCTGAGTGTGGCAAGCAGGGCGAGGAAGGTCGCTGCGATTGCTTTTGCCAGGCGGTGCGTCATGGGGAAGCTCTCAGGTTTACGAGGTTGAGAAAAAGGTGCCTTCTATTCTACTCGAAGCACCTTACCGAAGCATGTTTGGTTTAAGGATCCATTGCCGTTTGATAAAGCTTGGAAAACTCGCTGGCATCGACTTCACGCGGATTAAAGCTGCCGGTCCACTGTTTGGCCGCGTCGAGGGACAAGTCGGTAAGTTTCTCGCCGTTGATCGACAGTTGACTCAAGTTGGTGGCCAAGCCTGCTTGATCGACCCACGATTCGACCAACTCGGCCAGGCCGCCAGCGCCACTCTCAACGCTGGGGTAATCCATCAGGTCGACCGGAATGCTAAGGATGTCTTTGTACAGCTTGTTGAACGCTTCGCCGTTGTAGCGAATAACCGTTGGCAGCATGACGGCTACGGCCTGACCATGGACTACGCCGTAATGGGCGGTCAGCGGGTTGGCCATCGCATGGGCGGCGCCGAGCATCGAGTTCTCGATCGCCAGACCTGCGAAGCAGGCACCTAGCTGCATTGCCCCTCGGGCTTCGATGTTTTCAGGTTCGTTCAAAACCTTGGTGAAGTTCGCCGCCAGCAGTCGCCAGGCTTCCCGGCTGAATGCCAGCGAGACTTCATTGCGTTTCTTTGTGACGAAGGTTTCCAGGGCATGGCTGATCGCATCGATGCCGGTCAACGCGGTAACCTTTTGTGGCTGGGTGACCGTTAGCGTGGGATCGAGCAGGGCAATTCGACAAGCTGCTTTTTTATCGCCACAGGCCATCTTGGCATGCGTTTCGGCATCGGTAATCAGGGCGAACGATTGGGCTTCGCTGCCGGTACCGGCGGTGGTGGGAACGGCAATCATGGGCAGCATCTCGTGCTGAGCTTTGCCGACGCCCCAATAGTCTTTCATCTCGCCGCCGTTGGTCAGTAGGAAGTTAATCCCTTTGGCGCAGTCCATCGCACTGCCACCCCCGAGACCAACAATCAGGTGCGGCGCGTGTTGCCGGGCGAACTCAACGCCAGTGGCGACGTTGTGCGTGGTGGGGTTTTCCTGAACGCCATCAAACAGAAAGGTCTGGACCCCGGCAGCCTCCAGATACTCGATTCCGCGCTGCGTATGCCCGGCTTGGATAATGCCAGGATCGCTGACCACCAGGGCGCGGGTCGCCCCTAGTTCTTTCGCGAGTTCACCGAGTCGTTGTAAGCAATCCGGGCCAAACACGATCCGTGTGCGTGGCTGGAAATCGAATGGAATCATGCCTCGGGATCCTGTTGCGTTCCGAATTCCCTCTTGAACTGTTGCCTAGCATAAAGAGGGAAGCGTGGTGGTGGCGATCCGTTTGCTGGGGCTGCCCCTCACCCTAGCCCTCTCCCCGCAGGCGCGAGGGGACCAGATAGAGAAGGCAAGCTTCCTCGGATTGTCTAGGTTGCGGCGACTTGCACAGGGGCAGATTGGTAGGCGCGGCTGCGGAAGAGGAACTCGATAATGTTCCCTTCGTGCGGCTGAAGCCAATCGACCTTGTGAGTTGGAATGGGGCCAATGTTCAAGCGATCGATGTGCGTGGCATTCACCAGTTCGCGTGCGAACTTTTCGTCACCTGTGATTGCCGTGCAAATCAACGAGTAACCCATCTTCTTGATCATCTGGTCTTGAGGGCATTCGACGACCGAAACGAACGGAAACATGTATTCTTTGCTGGCGACCTGCTTCTCTGGGGTTTCCGCATGGATGACCATTGGCTTCAGGTAGTCGCAACGTTCCATTTGCACCAGACGCTCGCCGTAAGGAGCGGTGTAGTCGGTGACGCCGTCTTCGGCCAGATCAGACTCGATCATGTTCCACACGGCTGGGGCCATGCCTGGCATGGTGAAAGCTGCCAAGGCGGCTTCATCGTCGGTGGGGTCTTTGATTTCGGTCGGACCAATCTTTTCGGCAATCGCCTGGGCGATTTCTTTGGTATGGCGCGAAGCCCAAATGCCGGAAGCATTGATGCAGCTCCGACCGCTGTTGGCGAACACGCTTTGCACCATTAGGTCTAGGTATTGCGGCCAGTCGTCAACCACATCGTCGGCCAGCAAGATCTTGCTGAAACCAGGGCCGTGTGGCTGAACTTTGGGATTGCCAGCGTACTGATCGATGGTTTGCTGGCCGCCAAAGACCATCGCTCGATCGACGGACGAAAGTAGGGCCGAACCCACATCGCCGCCAGCGCCTGGGTATAAGCTGAACGCTTCGGCAGGCAAGCCTGCTTCGACCATGGCAGAATAAATCCGGTACGGCGTCCATGGCTCCTTTCCACCTGGCTTGAGAACCAGACCAAGTTGAAGCGCGACGGCCGGAAGCCATAGGGTATGCACCCCAGGTGAATTGGAAGGCAGCACGGCGCCGAGAACCGGACTTTGAGCTTGATAGCTGAGCATGACGTCGCGGGCGGGTTCTTTGCCGTAGCCGCGCGCAAGAATGTTGAGATCCAGCCCGCGTGTGAGCGAGTCGAGGATCTGCGTCATGTTTTGCATGACGAAAGCGTTCTTCTGCATGTTTGCCCGGCACATATGTTCCGGCAAACCGGTGCTGGCGCTTTGGGCATGCACAAACGCTGCTGGAGTCTGCGAACCATCCCCGATTGGAAGATCTGCTTCCAGGTACAATTTGCCAGCGGTGGCCATCTTTTCCAAGATTTCCGCTGGGCTGAATTCCAGTAACGCGTCCCGAGCGGACTGCGCCTTTTTCATGTCTCGCTTGAGAATCCCACCGCCGACCTGACTGAGTTGAGCGATTGGTTCGCCGGTGCGGAAATGGACGACGTCTTCTTTTTCGAGCGAGTCGTAGGGCTTGCCCCAACGGATTGCAGGAATGTTCAACATAGTAGGCGTCCGTAATTTAATTAAGTGGTAGCGATGGGTTCTCGGAGGGCTTAGTAAACACCAACGGTCGTACTGCTGGCGAAGCCGTGGAAAGGACGAACTCCGCTCACACCTTCCCACGGATAGGTCAGGTACGGCTTTTCGCGTTCCCCTTCGTCTCGTTCGAGAAAGCCAGGGACGAAGAACTCTTTGGTCAGGGTGGTCAGCTTTACGCGACCTGTTTCCCCGAAGCCGACCAACTCGTTCGGATCGTCAAACGAAACGACCTCGGTAACCGCTCGTGGCTGCGGAGCGTAGTACGAGATCTTGTAGCCTTCTTCGGCCGTAACCGGCTTGCTGCAGGCCAAGCCCATCAGCGTGTTGCCGTAGGTTGGCGTCATGTAGATGCCGCTTTCTTCTGGCCCGCCGCCGAATAGTTCTTCAATGCAGTAACGCGTCCACTGGGGCGTGAACTCGGTGCCACCGCTGAAGATACCGGTGATACCAGCTTCGGCGAGCGTGGTCCCTTTTTCTTCCAGCCCGAGGCAAAGCGATTCGATCAGCTTGGGCGTGCCGAACATGCACTTCACATCGTGACCAGCAGTCAAAACGGTGATCGCTTGATCGATGCAGTGCTGCTTGTACGCTTCCAATTGATCCATCTGCCCCTTCTTAATCAGCTTGATCACCCAGCGTGGATCAAGGTCGATACAGAAGCAGATCCCGCCGCGAACTTGGGCGAGATGCTCGACGGCCAAGCGAAGACGGCGCGGGCCAGAGGGGCCGAGCATCAGCCAGTTGGCCCCTTTGGGGAAATACTTGTCCGGCAGCGTTTCGCTGAAGTTCGAGTAGTCGGTACGGAAATCGTCGATCGCGATACGACTTTTCGGGATACCAGTCGTCCCACCGGTTTCAAACACATAGATCGGTTTGTCTTGGTAAGCAGCCGGAACCCAACGGCGGACCGGGCCACCACGCAGCCATTCGTCTTCGAACAGCGGGAACTTCTTCAAGTCGTCGTAGCCCTTCACTTCGGTGAGGGGATCGAAGTTGAATTCCTTCTTCTTTTCCAGCCAGAAAGGGCAGCCGGTCGATTCGTGGAAATGCCATTGCACGATCTCGTACGCGTGTGCGTCGAGTCGGTCCTTTGCGGCCTTCACTGCCGCTTCGACTTCAGGAGTTAGCGTGTCGCTTGCCATAATTCCGATTCAAGCCAACAAAAGAGAGGGAAGGGAGGAACGCACCGCAGCCAATGACTTTGGCCGCTGATCGAACGTAGGGATGTGATTCTTTGGATGGTACCGAGAAAAACTTGTTCTGACAACCTTTGGTTGCCCGAGTAATTTTTGGCGCAATAAAAAAACCTGCGATCTAGCAGGTTTTAGGAAAGCTTGTACGACGCTTGAACTAAGAGTTCGTCTTCATGGCCTGAGCCGGTGCGCCCAGTTGGGCCAGCATTTGGAGTACGCCGTTGAGATGGGCGATGCGAGGCCCAAAGCGATCAACGAACTCGCTAAGCAGGTATTCGCTGTCGATCATATCTTCAGCCGTGTCATCGACTTCGCTGGCTAAAGTGCCCAGGAAGTCAGCGTGAACCTTGCTGAGGGCTTCAGCGGCCAGACGGCACTTCTCGGCCAATTCAGGATGAGCTTTCCGCCAGGCGTTCAGTTCTGCTGAGCGTTGCTTTTGCGTATGAACTTGTTGCTGAAGCAACTCTTCCAAGAGCAAAGCTTGGCGCTCTTGCAGTTCAATCATCCGTTTCAGCAAAGTGTTGGTTTCGTTCGACTGAAGAGATTGCTGCATAGGTGTTGGGTTGGAGGTTACGTCGACGTGTGTGAAGAGAGGGGACAGGTCTTTGGGGTCGAGCGACATCGTTTATTAAGTCTCCGGGTGAGGCGAGTAACTCAGTATAGTCACCTGGGGTATCAAATGTCGAGCATTTACCTTCACCAATAGCAGTGCTAGCGAGAAGGGATATGCCCTTACGATAGTTAAAGTCCACCTTTCCCAAACACCGATTCACATCATTGGGCCGTTCGCCCAGGCTGCCCACAACGAGTTGCGCTGTCACGATGATAAGAATGGGCAAGATGGAGAGTCTATGTCGAATCGGAACGAGAAAATGGTGCCCAGCCTCGGATTTTTAACCGTGGTAGAGCATACGCCAGGTGGATTGTTTGGTGGACTCTTAGTCCTCAATCTTGCTGGGCGTCCTCTTGAGTTTCATTGTACCGCCCCAGTGAAAGCAAACCGTGCCCAGGAAATCCTTTACGGACCTACTTTAAAACCTTATTTATACGGCGAACAAATCGGCGGAGCTTTGATAGCTAAGTTGAAATCTCCCACATTGGCGATCTGCACCGATAGCGAGCACGTGCTCTCGCTACGCGATCATGCCGATGTGCCGGTAGTTTTGCTCCCCCCTAGTTGTGTGGAAGAAGCTTCCCCAGCCGAGGCCAATGTTACTTCGTACCAGGGCGAAGCCACCCAAGTGGCGGTTGCGCCCCCACATATTCGGTCGTTCCAGCTTGGTAGCTATGAAGTTGCTGTCAGTGGCCAGCATGAAAGCGATTGCCAGCTGCTGGCAGATATTTGGCAAGAAAGATCGATTGATTTGGACTTAAACGAACCGTTCACACGGATCCGCGAAGCCATTGAAGAGGCGCACGGTGTGGGCAAATAGCTCATCACAAAACCGATCGTCCTTCACGCACTCCCCCCCAGGAAATGCCACCTCGCGACCCGAGGAGGTACGCAAAGCGACATGACAGAGCCCTTAGAAACGATTTCGCATAATCTCAATATCAAGTCCGAAGTGATTTCGCTCGGTTGGACGGCGGCGCTTGCGCGGGCTCCACAAATATCGATCACTTCCGAGCCATTTAAAACGCCTCGCCCCAAGGCGGTCTCGCTCATGTGCAAAGGGGCCAAGGTGGGCGTGAAGAGCTTTGTCTTCCCAGAAGCGCCCGCATGGCTGCAAGCTTTAGAAAAGAAAGCCCCGCCCAAGAAGGAAGCGGGGCAGCAGGCAGCCGAAGAGGATGATCCCGCCGCCCCCAAGCCACCGAAGGCGAAACGCGTGACGCACATTCGCCCGCCAGGGGATGTGATCAAATTGGAAGACCGGCTGTACTACTTACTTCAGCCGTCACTAGAGTCGCTTGTGACCAGTGGGGCGTTGGAGTTTCCCTTCGAGCCGTTCCCGTATCAATTTGAAGGGATCGCCTTTCTATATCCTCGGCATGCGGCGGTCATGGCCGATGAAATGGGGTTGGGCAAGACGATGCAGTCGATCAGCACCATGCGGATGCTACTGCGTGCTGGCGAGATTCGAAGTGTGCTGTTGGTTTGCCCCAAGCCCTTGGTCTCGAACTGGAAGCGAGAATTCAATCTCTGGGCGCCAGAGATTCCGATCAGCATTATTGAAGGGGACTCGGCCAAACGAAGTTGGTTATGGCGCGATAACCAAACGCCAGTGAAGATCGCCAATTACGAACTGCTGATGCGCGATCAAGATCTGGTAAGCGAAGAAAGCGGACTGCACTTCGATCTGGTGGTGTTGGACGAAGCCCAGCGGATTAAAAATTCCAATAGCACCACCGCTGAGATCACCAAGGGGATTCCCCGTACCCGCAGTTGGGCCCTGACCGGAACGCCGATCGAGAACAGCACGGACGACTTAGTCGGCGTGTTCGAGTTTCTTGCCCCAGGGCTGTTAACCAAGGGGATGGATATCAAGTCGATGAGTTCCACTGCCGGCGAATATATCATTCGGCGGACCAAAGACTTGGTGATGACCGACATGCCTCCGCGTCTCTATCGCGATGCCGAACTGCATCTTTCGCCTGCCCAGCAAGAGGCTTATGAGTTTGCCGAAAAGGAAGGCATCGTCCGGTTGGAAGAAATGGGGCAGGAACTGACCGTCCAGCATGTCTTCGAGCTAGTGCTGCGGTTGAAGCAGATCTGCAACTTCGATCCACGCACCGGCGAGAGTGCGAAGATGGATCAGTTGAAAGCCGATATGGAAGAGGTCGCTGCCAGCGGCAAGAAGGCGATCTTGTTTAGTCAGTGGACGCGTACGATTAAAGAGATTCGAAAGTATGTCGAGCCGTTTGGCCCGCTAGAATACCACGGCAAAGTGCCGCATAAGCAGCGGGAAGGGGTGATCGATCAGTTCAAGCACGACCCCACCAAGCACATCATCTTGATGAGCTACGGCGCCGGCAGTGTTGGTTTGAATCTTCAGTTCTGCGAGTACGTTTTTCTGTTCGATCGTTGGTGGAACCCCGCTATCGAAGATCAGGCCATCAACCGAGCTCACCGCATTGGCGCCGCCGGCGCGGTCACAATCAGCCGTTATTTGGCCGTGGGAACGATCGAAGAGCGGATCAACAAGGTCCTGGAAGAGAAGCGAGAACTCTTTGACGCTTTGTTTAGCCAAACAGGCGAGCCTGCCAAGGTTGGTTTCTCGAAGGAAGAAATCTTCGGCTTGTTCGATCTACGGAGCCCTAAGGGACCGATTCGCTTGGCGGCGTAAGGTGGAGATGCGAAGCGGCCTTCCGCGATTGTTGTTGGTTCCTTCACAATCGGCTTATCACATCGGCAATAAAGAAGCCCGCCAGATAGGTTACGCCTCCTAGCACAATCCCGACGGCAAACCATCGACGCCACGACCAATCGCGTGGCGCGAAGCTGACCGTGGCCAGGCAGAACATGCTAACCACCAGGCCGATGCGGGCAGCGATGCGCCAGATGCCCCAGGGACGGGCAAGTTCGTTGGGATCAAACAGTACCAGGTTTACCAAGCCGAGAAACATCGCGGCGATTCCGATAATTCGGTTGCTATGCTGCGTTTCGTAGGGAACCGACTTGTCGATGGTCTCTGGATCGTCAGGCGAGGTCATGGTGATGCCAAGAGAGGTTAGCAGGGGCCTTGGTATTGTACGCCTGGGTTTGGCTTGCGCAAACAATTCGATTGCCTCTTCGCTTGGACTTGCCTTGCCTCCGCTGGCAAGAAACAAAAAAAGGGCATTCCCCGTAAGGAATACCCTCCGTTGCCCTCCTGGGAACTGAGCGTTACGGAAAGATGTATCGCAGGGCGTTGCGGATCGGCTGGCCTTCGGTGTAAACCTCTGGCTGACCCAGCAGGCCGCGACCGACGTACGAGTTGTTACTCATGCCAATGATCGGCAGCACTGGGCGATAGGCCGTTTGATCGACCGGATAGACCGTGGCATTGGGGACGACAACTGGCTGCGAAACGACGGGAGGCGTCATTACCGGAACGCTATTTACCGGCGGATTGTTGTAAGCAATGGTGGTGGTCGGGCGATAAACGGTGACCGGGGTACCGGTCGTCGTGACGACGGGGGCCGAATAGGTCACCGGCGCGTTGTACTCGACCCGCTGTACCGTTTCGCCTACAGAGTGCCACGTGCCTGGCTGTTGAACTGGTTGCGCGTAGTAAGACGTTTGCGTTTGGTAGTTGGCCGGGTATTCAACTCGGCGAACTTGTTGCTGCACGATTGGTTGAGGAT
Organism: Bremerella cremea; assembly: GCF_003335505.1. Classification (NCBI taxonomy): domain Bacteria; kingdom Pseudomonadati; phylum Planctomycetota; class Planctomycetia; order Pirellulales; family Pirellulaceae; genus Bremerella; species Bremerella cremea. The sequence continues at coordinate 228,419 of NZ_QPEX01000024.1, read as the reverse complement.
TGTCGTACACAATCGTTTGTGGCTGAGACGGATAGCGGGTGACCGTTTCGTCGACTTCGGTCTCGGTAAACACGCGTGTCTGCGAAGTCACCGGCTGGTTCGCATAGCTGCGCGTGTTGGGCGAAGCCGTTTGTTGTGCGATCTGTTGGGTAGTGCTAATCGGCTGCATTGCGGTTGTACGCTGCACTGCACCCACGCGATTGGCGGTGCCACGGGTCGAGGAGAACTCGATCGCGTTGGGATCGTTCCAATCTTGAGGGGCAGCCATTTGCGTCATTGGCCGAGGATCGAACTGGTTGCTGTTCGTGGCATTCCAGACGGGTTGTTGAGCGAAAACAAAACTCGGGGCCGCAAACATTACGCAGGCGGTAAGCGTGGTCGTCCTGAACATATTCTTGCTCCTCTTTGAGGCTGGTTGACTGGGGAACTAGCTACCTTCATCTTGCAAGTGATATGCCAGAAGGGCAAATAAGCAGCAAAAGAGAGCCACGATCTCTTTACGCCGTCATAGCTATCACAATCGCGCAACTTGATTGACGAAAAGAGGTTGCGTTGGCTTAAGGACTGCCAATTGGGAAGAGCTTTCCGCGCAGTGGTAGCAGCGAGCCACTTAACGCCAAGGTCGCAGCTTTGTAATGCTTACAAAAAAACTGGTGAAAGCTTGTTCGGCTGCCGGTAGCGTGGCGACCAGTTTGGGGCAACTACTGGTCACCTTCGACGAGGGGCTCGGCTGTTTCCGCAGCGATCGTTTCGGCATTGCGCCCGACCAACCAGAGCGTGCCAACCAAAACAACGATACCCAAAATGTGGCACGCGAAAACCGGTACGCCTAAGCCAATTGGCAGGGTGCCAGCGACGACGGACGCAATCGCCCCCAGAATCGCATACGGCATTTGCGTGCGGACGTGCGCCACGTGATTGCAGCCGCAGCTTTGCGAAGAAAGAATCGTGGTGTCGGAAATCGGCGAGCAGTGGTCGCCAAAGATCGCGCCGGACAAAACGCTTCCCACTACGGTCAGTAAAATGGGGTCATGCGGATCGAGCACGCCTCCGTCAGCGACCAGCATGCTGTGCGATAGCGAAATCGAAATCGGGGCTAGGATGCCCATTGTTCCCCAGCTTGTTCCGGTCGAAAACGCGACCGCAGCGGCCAGTAGGAAAGTGGCACTGGGGAGCATCTCGACCGAAAGGTTTGAGCTGATCATCGTCTTCAGGTATTCGGCCGTTCCGAGACCGTTTTCGCTTGGCTTCGCCGTTTCTGCCGACAATGCGGCGGCAAACCACAGGATGAAGATCGCGGGAGCCATCGACTTCATGCCCATCAAGATTGACCAGCCGAGTTGTTTGCCAGAAAGCAGACGCTGTGGCGCGATCAAGAAGAACGCCACAATCAGGCTGATGCCGGATCCGTAAAGCAGCGCTAAATTCGATTCGCCAGCCCCGGCAATTTGCAGAATCGAAGGTGATTCGGTGTCGAGCGAGGCCTTCTGATAGCCGGTATAAAACAGCACCAAGATGACCACCAGCAGCAGCGTTCCGACTGGAATCGCCGCGTTCACCCAGTTGGACGTCAAGGGCGACTCAGGCTTGAGTTGAAAGCGGTCGGAAAGAGACGAGGTGAATCGGTCGATCCAGTTCATCTCGTGGGAGTGCTGGTTGTTCGAGCCAGGGGTATCGGACTTGTTCCCCGTGTCACGCAGGATGTTCACTTCGGCGGTCAGCATCGGTCCGAAGTCGCGTTTCAATAAGGCGACCATCGGGACCAGCAGTAAGGCCCACCAACTGTAAAAGCGATACGGGATGCTTTCCAGAAAGAGCTGGAATGCTTCTGGTTTGGTGGCCGACGTGATTTGATCGATACCGTCTTGAATGTAGCCAATCTCAGCTGCTACCCAGGTAGAAACCAACGCTAGGCCAGAGACAGGGGCCGCAGTGGAATCGATGATGTAGGACAGTTTCTCGCGTGAGATCTTCAGTCGATCAGTGATCTCGCGCATGGTGCCCCCAAGCAGAAGCGAGTTGGCGTAGTCATCGAAAAAGATCAAGAGGCCCATCAGCCAGGTGGTGACCTGGCCGCGCACGCGAGTATAGGCCCAGGGGACAATCAAGTTAACCAGCCCACGAATTCCGCCAGATTCAGAAACCAGCCCAATCATTCCGCCAATCAGCAGTGTGAAGGCAAAGACCTGTTGCTTCGAGTCTTCCCAGAACTTTGCCCAGATAAAATCCTTCGCCGCAATCCAGCCGCCAGAAAGCGGATGGCCATCGGCCAGGATGATGCCACCGACCAGGATGCCCACAAAAAGCGAGAGAACCGTGCGACGAGTGATGATGGCCAGAGCGATCGCCGTCAACGGTGGAATAAGGCTGAGCCATCCAAAAGGGTGGTGATCCATCCGTTACTTATCTCATGCTCTTAGGTGTGCGGCGAAAGGGGAATCTCAAGGACGACCTTAGCCAAGGGGGTAACGCTTGAATCGACGTAGACGTTGCCGCCATGGGCTTGGGCGATGGTCCAGCACTTGGTAAGTCCGAAGCCAAGTCCGCGACCTGCTTCGCGTCCACTATGAAAGGGATCGAAGATCACGTCGATTGCTTCGGCCGGGATGCCAGGACCATCGTCTTGCACAGACATGATGGCGGACTGATCGGTCTCTGCCAAGGTGATCACGATTTGTCCACCCTTTTGGAGTGCTTCCAGCGAATTGCGAACCAGCGCACACAGGGCCAAAGTCAACTGATTGGCATCAGCGTGGAGTTCAATTTCATGCTCAGGAGCCGTCAGCTTCAAAACCGTGTGCTGCTGCCTGGCTGCAGGAAGCATTTGTCGCATCGTATCGGCGGCAATGTCACTCAAGCGACAAGGCTTGGGCTGCGGTACCGGTGGCCGGGCGAATAGCATCAAGTCGGCAATCATCTCGTAACCCCGCATCGCCTGAGCGTAGATCGTGGCAAGTTCGTGCCGTCGGTCAGGGTTCGTTTCACTGGCCAGCAAAGCTTGCGCACGGCTGGCAATGTTGGCCAGCGGGTTGTTGATTTCGTGACTGGCGCCGTAAGCCAGTCGCTTGAGACTGGCCAGTTTCTCATCGCGAAGTCGCTGCGACTCAGACGAGCCAGAAGCGGAAGAATCAGGGGGATCGGATGCCATGCGACGGAAGCTGTGACCAGGGAACGAGAGAGGGTAAGACGCTATAGGCTCCCCATCTTAACCTCTCGCCAAGAAATTCCTACTTGCCAACGGCTTAGGCAGATTGCCGAATGAAAGTCAGGTAGAGAAACGCCAGGATCAAGAAGATACCTCCCAGGAATAAAGGAATTACCCAGATGAGTGATGGAAAGGAACGGTCTACCTCGAATTTGATCGCATCGTCGAGCGATCCTTTCTGAAGCGACGCGGCCAGCTTTTGTTTGACGTCTTTATCGAGACCAGAGCCGATACTGGTAATCACACCGCGCAACTGATTGCTCCGTAAGACTTCGCCCATGTGATCTTCGTCACCCGAAATTTGGGCGATAACTGGTCGCTCCGTCGGGTTTGATTTCAAAGGATCTAGTGGGTCGTTCGCCGGAATTTCTAATAAGAACCAGCCTTTCCGGACCTTATCGGACTTTTCATCCTGTTCGACAATGTAGTCGTCGTTGACGGTAAAGTCGGTGATTTCAAAATGGATGTTTGAGAGAGAATCCGACGAACCGAGATCGGCTAGGGTAATTGTTTCTGGCTGGCTGGTGCCTTGGGACCACAGTCGAAACTCGACAGCGGCGAAGATGCAACAGGAAATACCACCGATGAGAAGTAAAAGCTTGATACGCATGGCGATTGGGCCCGACTGAGAACTTCGATACCTAATTGTAAGATGAGGTTTTCCCTCTGTTGTGTGGGGGGTAGTAACGAAGGTATCGTCTCATAAACACATGTCAATGAAAAAGTGCTATCAGAACCTTCTTTTCCAGAATGCGCAAGAGACCGCGCGACCCGAGGTTGGTGGGTTGATATTGCCAATGCATTGGACCTGCATGAGAGCCAAAAAAGGAACTCATGCCGCCAAGAGAAGCGCAGCCAGCGAATTCGCCGCAACTGCGCGAAGAGGTAGGAGTGTTGGAACAGGAAGGAGGCTCGTTAGGAATTTACCGATTCCATGTCGAGCATGTTGCATGCCTTGTCGACGAGGGCTTCCACCGAGAACGGCTTCTGCATGAACTCGTTGGCGCCACATGCCATCAAGTCGGCAACTTTGTCCTGTTCGATCATGCCGGAGATGCACAAGATTTTGACGTCTTCCATCGTCTTATCCATGCGCACTCGTTGGCAGACTTCCTTACCGTTGATATCGGGCAGCATGATATCGAGTACGACAATGTCTGGATGGAACTCTTTAACCAGCATGCCAGCATCGAAACCATTGTTGGCGGTGCGCAGTTCAAAACGGCCATCCCGTTCAAAGGCATCAACCAGCAGTTCCACGAGATCGACGTCGTCGTCCACGATCAGGGCCTTCCGCTTGCCACTTTCGAGGGCGTCGGTCGGAATGCCATTTTCACGCATAAAGTTGTAGAGCTGGTCGCGCGGGATACGTCGAAACCGGCTTCCTGGGACGCGAAATCCTTTCAATTGCCCTGAATCGAAGCAACGAATGATCGTTTGTTGGCTGACCTTGCAGATCTTCGCCGCTTCACCGGTCGTAAAGACTGTTTTCATGTGCTGTCATCCTATCCCTAGCGTGTTTGCCAACCAATGCGATAAGTGAGGTTGGAGGCCGCACGTCTTGAGCATCCTCGCGCTCTGCGCATCCGTGTCAAACGGGTACATCCCGTTTAAAACCCTAAAACTCTGGAAGGTGTGTAATTGTTCCACCCCTCAGTAAACCAAGCATTTCCGCTCATCATCCGGATATGCCCTATTTACCGAATTTGCCAGATGCCGGAATTATATCGTCCCAAATTGCCACGTCAAGATTGATGTGGAATGCGTAAGTTGAGTAAAGGCAACACGTTGCGATATAAAGTGGATCGTTGGCAAATATTTTGCCTAATCACAACAGACCAAAATACAAGAGTGACAGCAGATGAAAAAACTGCTGAAAGTGCTGCCAAGCTACTGATAGCAACCCCGCCAATATCCCCAACTTAGGAGGATTTAGGGGCCATCCTGCCATCGAGATAAACCAACAGAAGGGCAATGTCAGCTGGGGTAATTCCGCTAATTCGCTCGGCTTGGGCAACCGTGGTAGGACGAACTCGGACCAGCTTCTCGCGGGCTTCGTTTCTCATTTGATTAAGCCGCGTAAAATCAAACGATTCTGGAATTCGTTTGTGCGAAAGACGCTTTTGCCGTTCCACTTCGACCTGCTGCCGGGCAATGTATCCTTCGTAACGCAGATCGTAGGTTACCTGGAGAGCAACTTCAGGGGAGATTTCTCGCAGCGAAGGGGCTAGTTCACAGATTTGCTCCCAATCGGAATCGGGACGCCGTACCAGGTCGGACAGTAAAGTCCCTTGGTGACGGGTAGTTGTCAGCGTGGCCATGGCGGAGTCAATTTGTTCGACTTTGGCAGCATAGGTCTGCCATCGCTCGGACGTGATTAAGCCGCGTTGTTGAGCCAGGGGCGTTAAACGCCGGTCGGCGTTGTCTTGCCGTAGCATCAAGCGATGTTCGGCTCGGCTGGTGAACATGCGGTAGGGTTCATCAACGCCGCACGTTACCAAGTCGTCGATCAGCACACCGATGTACGCCTGATCACGGCCCAGGATCAGCGGCTCTTCGCCACGCCCTTCCAGGGCCGCGTTGATCCCGGCCATTAATCCTTGGGCACCCGCTTCTTCATAGCCGGTGGTGCCGTTGATTTGGCCCGCAAAATAAAGGCCGGTGACTTCCTTGGTTTGCAGCGATGGCCAGAGTTGATCGGGCGGGCAGTAGTCGTACTCTACGGCGTACCCATAACGCATGATCTGAGCGTTTTCGAGCCCAGGGATCAGCTTGAACATCTCGTCCTGAACATCGCGAGGCAAGCTTGTCGAGATGCCGTTCACGTAGACTTCCCGGGTGTTGTGCCCTTCCGGCTCTAGGAATAATTGGTGTCCATCCTTATCGGCAAAGCGGACAACTTTGTCTTCAATGCTGGGGCAATACCGTGGCCCACGCGATTCGATCTCGCCGCTGTACATCGGTGCCCGGTGTAGATTGGCTCGGATCAGGTCGTGAACTTTCTGGTTCGTATGCGTGATATGACACGGCATTTGCTCGCCAGAAAGCTTCTCCGTCAGGAACGAGAACGGCTGCGGATCCTCGTCCCCTGGCTGGAGTTCCGTCTTGGTGAAGTCGATCGAGTTGTAATTTAAGCGGGCTGGCGTGCCGGTCTTGAAGCGATCGAGCCGAAAGCCCAAGCGATGGAGGGCGCTGCTGATTCCGCTAGAAGTTCCTTCACCACCTCGTCCGCCAGGCGTCTTGGTTTCGCCCACATGCATAACCGCGGAAAGAAAGGTGCCGGTCGTTAATACGACGCGGCTGGCCGCGAAGACAACCCCACCATGAACGCTTACTCCGATGATTCGTTTCTTACCGTCCACTTCTTCCGTAAGTAGATCGCTGACGATTTCCTGCCGCAGGTCGAGATTCGGCTGATCTTCAACCGCCAGCTTAACCCACCACTGGTAAGCTTTCTTGTCGGCTTGGGCTCGCGGGCTATGCATCGCCGGGCCTTTACGGCGATTGAGCAGGCGGAATTGGATTCCGGTCGCGTCGATCGCTTGCCCCATGGCCCCCCCCAGGGCATCGATTTCGCGGACAATTTGTCCTTTGGCGATGCCGCCGATGGCTGGGTTGCAGCTCATTTGTGCTACCGTATCGAGATTAGTCGTCAGGAGAGCCGTTTTGGCGCCCAAACGTGCCGCTGCCAAGGCCGCCTCGGTCCCCGCGTGCCCCGCCCCGACTACTACAACGTCGTACTGATAACGAATCTCCGACATTCAATCACCTTGCAATCTACCTGCTTTATGAGCGAAGCTTGTATTGTAGAGCCCGCTCGGATGGATCGCGAAGGGCTCCAACCCGGTTTTCAGCAATCTGCGGTCGTTTTCAGTGCGAGAATAGGGGCGTTTTGTCCCTTTCTCAAAGTCCGCTGGTGGTTCTCTGACCCTCGAAAGTCCCTATGCTCTTACGCTATCTCGTTTCCAACTTCCTGCAACAGCAAGGCCAAAGTGTCGTGCGTGACATGGTTTCGCAGCAGATTTCAGGCCAAGCCAACGCAGATGTCGCCCCGGAAGATGTTCCCAAGCCTGAAGTTGTGGTGCTGTTCGCATTAGGTGTCGAATCGGCGGGCTTTAAAGAGCGGCTGCAGTCCGTGGCGACGGTGAAAATGGAAGGACGCAACGTCACCGTTGGCAAGCTCGGAGACCGCGTGGTAGGGGTACTTGAAACCGGGGTTGGGAGGAAAGCGGCTGCTGCGGCGACCCGCGATGCATTGGACATCATTGCCCCTAAGTGGGTTGTCTCGGCGGGGTTCGCCGGTGGTTTGGTGCCAGAATTGAAGCGGGGGCACGTGGTTATGCCCAACCGGGTTGTCGACAAGGAAGGATCGCTGGTTGAAATTCCCCTTAATCTGACCGAGCAGCAGATCGCCGCCACACCAGGCTTGGCAGTCGGGACGTTGCTTACGGTTGATCGCATTATTGGCGATGTGGAAGAGAAGCGAGCTTTGGGCGAGGCACACGCCGCCGTGGCGGTTGATATGGAGACCTTAGCGGTCGCCCAGGCCTGTCGTGAAAAAGATAGGACGCTGATCTCGGTCCGGATCATCTCCGACGCGGTTGATCAACCGCTTCCCAAAGACCTAGAGAAGATGATGAGCCAGAGGACAACCTCCGGCATGATCGGGGCCGCCGCTGCCACGATCTTCAACCGACCTGGCAGCATCAAGGATATGTGGAACTTAAACGCGATGGCCAACAAGGCGAGCGATAAGTTGGCCGGTTTTCTTTGTGGGGTTATCCCGCAGCTTGAGGTCGCCATGCGGGAAGACTAGGCTCTGAAAGTGCCTAGTTCAGGTTCGCTTTCCCTGGGGTTTGAAAGAGCAGCAGCCCCGCCGAGGCGAGAAAAATGGCCCATTCAACGCCAGCCAACACGTAAGTTGTAGTCCCCATGCCACTGAACAGAACGAGGCTGATCGCGCGGAAGACAACCGACAGGCCGTGAATCAGGACACAGGCAATCAGCAGCGGTTTGGTAAACTCGCTCCACAAAAGCGGCATGAGGAAGATGAGTCCCCAAGCGAACTCAACGCCGCCGTAAACGGTGAAGAACTCGGACTGACCACTTCCTTTTTGCAAATCGAAACCGACTGATTTCGAGGTCTGGGCAGGGGCCGAGGCACACCACACCCCCAAGGTCAGATAGCAAATCCCTACAAAGGCTAAAAAGTATCGGGCGGCTGGCATGGCGGATCCTCTCCGTGTTCCGGGGCGGAATGACTTATTGATCAGTGAAAACCGCAACCTTGCGGACAGGTTAACTCGCTTTTCTATTCTTCTTTTCCCAGTCCCCAGAGCCACTTCGAAATCAACGCTACCGGCAAGTCTGGGTCGCCAACAGGGTCGTGGTAGCCATATTTGCGCAAGATTGCTTCCGCCGCTAGGTATCCGCTGCGGACTGCTCCTTCCATGGTAGAAGGCCAGCCGGTTTTGGTCCAATCGCCAGCCAAGGCCAAACCAGGCAAGATGGTTCCTTGATTGGGACGCAGGCCTTCCAGGTCGGGCGTTGCTGCGAAAACCGCTTGTTTTTCGGTAACTACTTGTTGGTCGAGTAGGTAAGGTGCCGGATTCGCACCGAAGGCACTTACCAGTTCGCCAAACACCTGACGAGCCAGGTCTTCGTGCTTCAGGCCCGCCAAGGCTTGCGAAGCACTGATGACGACCTGGTAGTAGTAGCAAGTCGTGTCACGTAATAGACGCGAGCCATGGTTAAAAACCCACTGGCTCGTGCGATCAAGCAAGACCGCATGTGGGAGCTTGGTCAAAGGTCGGTCGAGCCATAGGTGAACGCTGGAAATCGGTGACGATTCAATCTCGTCCACCTTGTCGAGTTTCGGCATCAGGTTCTTCAGAATCGGAGAAAAGATCTTCGGAGATTGATGCCACGGAATCGCGGCGATGAAGTTCTCGAAAGTCTTTTCTGCTCCCTGACCGTACCGCACATTAAAGCGGGAATTGAAGTAAGCAACTTGCCGCACTGGGGACTGGCGATGGAAGTGGACCCCCTTTTCCCCTAGTCGTTGAGCGGCCTGGACGTCGAAGATATCCTGCAGCGGAAGCGTCGGCACATAAACCTGGTAAGCCTGACGATTGCGGAGAAAGCCATCGACAAATACTTTTCGGGCGGCCGTAAACGAGACTTCACTTAGCGGCGCACCAAGGGCGCTCACCAGGACGATCTCCCAGAACTGGGCAATGGCGGTCTCGCTTTGTTGTTTCTCAAGCAGCCAGTCACGCATCTTGTAACTGGCATAGGTCTGAGCCGCTTTCGGAGGGGCCATCTCCCAGAGGGCTGCGCGGATGTGTTGTTGGTCTGCTGTGGAGAGATACTTCTGGCGCTGAAACGCACCAGCCAAATGCAGCGGAGCAGGCAACCACTTATTGGATGTGAACGGATAAAGCTTGCCGTCGCGGTCGATGAAGTGCAGTTTGGTGTCACGGCGAAAGCAATTTTTCAGGTCGAGCCGTTGGCAAAGCCCGAGAAAATTTGTGCAGCAGCCCATCGCTACGTGTTGGCAACGATCGATCAAGGAGGGGCGGTCTGGTTCGCGAAAGGCACCTGCACGCCCGCCCAGGGAACGTTTCGCTTCGAATAAATGAATCTCAAACGGAAATCGTGACAACGCTTCCGCAGCGGCAATGCCGGCCAAGCCGCCTCCAACAATTGCAATTCGCTGGCCACGCATTTCCTTGGCGTTCACGAGCGGGCCTCCATGACGATCGGTTCACGCGAGCGAAACGCAAACTGGGACATCGCCAGCGAGGCCAGCAACTTTATTTTTCGCCACGATCCAACCTGGATCTTGCGATGAAGCACGGCATGCGGATCGCGCGAGATTTGTTGGAGCAGATCGTAGTAGGTCTGCGTCATGGCGTTGTAGATTCGGCGACCATCAGGATAAAGGTCGTCGCGGAGTCGCTTGGCTTGGTCAAACAATTGCTCGGCACGCTCGATTTCAAATCGCAGTAGCCCTTCAAAACCGTTGCTCGTTTCGCCCTTTAGCAACGATTTCTCTGAGACCTCGAATCTTCGTAGATCTTCCAGCGGCAAATAGATTCGTCCTCGCTGGCCATCCTCATGAATGTCGCGGAGGATGTTAGTTAGCTGAAATGCCACCCCAGCCGCGATGGCCGATTCGCGATTGAAGTCAGGTTTGATTCCCCAGACCGGCAAGCAAGTTAGGCCAATCGCGGAGGCGACCTGATAACAATAATGTTCGAGTTGAGCGAAATCGGTGAAACGGGACCGCGTTAAATCACTTTCGACACCAGCGATCGATTCCAGAAAATAGTGTTCCGGAATCTCGTATTGCTGAATCGTATCGACCAACGCTGGCAAACGGATATCGCGAAAATCACCTGCCAATGCCGCTTGAAAGTCGTCGCGCCACTTTTTTAGATCGGCAGCTTGATTGGTTCCTTCCGCGTCGGCCAGGTCGTCGGTATGCCGGAAGAAGGCGTACAAGGCAAACATGGCCCGCCGTTTTTCCCGGGGCAGAAACCAAAACGACATCAGGAAGTTCGAGCCTGATTGGCGGGAGAACTGTTGGCACTGGGCATAGCTTTCTGCGAGGCGGTCATTCATGCGGAGGCCTCGTCGATCACTTCTATGCCAAACTTCTTGCCTCGGACGTGAATCTCCCACCAAGCTTTCATTAACAGGCCCATCTTGGCTCGCTTGCTAACTTTGGGGCGCCGCTGCCAGGTGTCGTGGTTTTGGTGACGAATTTGCTGCAAAATCGTTTGCCCACCGCGGACAAACAGGGCGATATCGACTTTCAATTTCGACGGAAAGTAATCCACGATTGGCTCGCCGGCATCCAGCAGCTGCTGGGCTCGGCGCACTTCGTACTTGATCAACTCGCGGAAAGATTCTTCCTGAGTGCAGTGCGGCATGTCTTCGATCGAGAGGCCGAACTGTTGGAAGTCTTCTGCGGGAATATAAACCCGCCCCATGTCGTAGTCGCGTCGCAAGTCTTGCCAGAAATTGGCCAGTTGCAAGCCGGTTGAAACCCGATCGGAATAGACGACCGCCTCAGGCGAATAACAGCGTCCCAGGTACAAGACCAATCTGCCTACCGGATCGGCTGAGTTGCGGCAATAAGCAAGCAGTTCGCGGTAGGTGGCGTAACGTTTTTTGGTTTGATCCTGGCGAAAAGCGATCAGCAGATTGCGGAGCGGGGTAATCGGGATTTTAAATTCGTGAATTGTTCGTTTGAGCGCCACAAACACCGGATGATGGGCATCTTGCTGAAAGCACGATTCGAGCTGCTCTTCCCACCACGCTAGCAAGGTCAGCCCTTCCGCATCGCTGGCCGCTTCGTCGGCTAGGTTGTCGGCCCAGCGGCAATACGAGTAAATCGCCGCGAAGTGGGGATGGAGTTCCGTGGGAAGAAACCAACTGATGACCGAAAAGTTTTCGTAGGTCGCAGCCGTAAGATCTTGGCAATACGCGTAGGCATCGCTTGTGCTGGGAGTTTGCCAACTGGCTTTCGGTCCGAAGTTCGCCAGTTGATATTGAAAAGGTGTCACGCGTTATCCGGAGGGTTGGTTTACGGTTACGACGGCAAAAGGTTTCGCAAACTGCAAATTGTGCGGAATTTCGAGCCGAGGGAAAGTCCGATTGCTCGATCGGCATAGGTTAGCAGCCGGTTGAATTTCTCGGATCGGCAATAACTCGCTCTCGACGTAGGAAATCTACCACTTGTTAAGGGAGCTAACGCTGCTCTATGCCCTTGCCAGGGGTTGCGGTAAGATACAAAGCATAGAGGGAGGTTCCAACCCAATGAAAGTGATTCTAGCAAGCCCACGCGGGTTCTGCGCCGGTGTTAACATGGCGATCGAGTGCCTCGATCTGGCGATTAAGTCGTTCGGGGCCCCAGTCTACGTCTATCACGAGATTGTCCACAATAAGTACGTCGTCGAGACCTTCAAGAAGAAGGGGGCGGTTTTCGTGGATGATTTGCAGGAAGTTCCTCCCGAATCGATTCTGCTGTTTAGTGCCCACGGAGTCTCGCCAGAGATTCGCCAAGCGGCCAAAGCTCGGAATCTGACGGCAATCGACGCAACTTGCCCGCTGGTGACCAAGGTACACCTGGAAGCGATTAAGTTTGCCAAACTAGGATACACGATCTGCCTGATTGGGCATGAAGGGCACGACGAAGTGATCGGCACCATGGGGGAAGCCCCCGAAGCGATCGTTTTGGTCGAGACAGAAGAGGATGTCGATAAACTAGAAATTGCCGAACCTGACAAACTCGCTTATCTGACGCAAACCACCCTTTCGGTGGATGATGCCACGCGAATCATCAATCGCCTAAAGAGCCGCTTCCCAGAGATCAAAGGCCCACCGAAGGCCGATATTTGCTATGCGACCCAAAATCGCCAGGAAGCCGTGCGAATTTTAGGCAGCGAAGCCCAACTAGTGCTCGTACTCGGCAGCCAAAATAGCTCGAACAGCCAACGGTTGAAGGAATTGGCCAAAGAATCTGGCACCCCAGGTTATTTGGTGGACGGGGCAAAAGATATCGTCCCAGAATGGTTCCAGGGAATTGAAACCGTCTTGGTGACCGCCGGCGCCAGTGCCCCCGAAGTAGTTGTGGAAGAATGTCTCGACTACCTGGTCGAGCGGTTTAATGCCACCATTGAAGTCCGCGCGATCCGTGAAGAGGAAGTTCATTTTCCTCTTCCGAAAGAGCTGCGCAAGTTGGTTAGCATTACTTGATCGCTGGTCTCGCGAGCCCAATGCTTATTGGGTTCGCTTCACCGGCCAGCGTTCTGGAATCTCTTGAATGTGAAAATCACGGAACGAGACATCCGTGGTTGGGTCGTGCCCCTGCAGCATGATGGTGCCAGCTTCCAAACGTAGACCGCGTCGTGGATTTTCGTTGGGCTTACGCTGGTCGGTCCAATCGGTGACTTGGTAGCCGTTGACCCACACCGAGATATGCGCCCCTTCGGCAATCAGGGTCTTGATGAGCCACTGGTTATCTTGGCTGACCACACGACGAGCGACCGTGCGACGAAAGATCGCGCCGGTACCGGAATCGAGCGGCTTGGTTGGATCTTCTGCTTCAATTCCGTTATGAATCTGGCTTTCGTAGCCCATCATCTTGTCCCCCGGAATGCAGCGAAAGAAGACGCCAGAGTTCAAGTTCTCGGCGTTGGTTTTGGCCTGCATTTGTAGCACGAAATTGGCGTAGGCCTGTTCGGTTTCGAGTTGCCCAGGACCATTCTTGGCGTGGATTTCGCCTTCTTCGGTTACGGTGAACTCGGTTTCCATGTCGGGGTAGGTCTTCCAGCCGGTCAGGTCTTTGCCGTTGAAAATCGACTTCAGCCCAAGTGGTTTTAGGCTGATATTACGGAAGCGGATTTTGCCGCCGTTATGTTGCAAACCAATGAAACCTTTGCCGAGGTAATCTTTATCTTGCAGCGTGGTTACGACCTCGCCATCGAGTTTCACTTCGATGACGGGGCCTTGGCAGCGAATCTCAAACGTATGCCACTCGCCTGGCTTGCACTCTGGGGTGACTTTCTCGCGACTGACAAAACTGCCGGTTGGATAGGCATTCGAGGGGGGGGCAATATTCAGTTCGTAGCAATCGTAGTTCGGGCTTTTGGGGTTGGGTGAAGTCCGCAGAAAGATACCACTGTTCGTGTTTTCGTCTGCTTGAAAATCAACACGCAAGATATAGTCGGCGAACTGTGTCGTGGTACACAGGATGCCGATTTCGCCGGAGATCGCTTCGATGGTGCCGTCGACTACTTTCCAGTCGGTCTGGGACATCGGACGCCAGCCAAACAACGTTTTGCCATCGAACAGCGAGATCCAGCCGTCTTCGATTTCCTGCTCAGTAAGCCCTGGCGTATCTTGGCCGTGAGCTGGTGTCGTCAGTGAAGCAGCCGTGAAAACAATCAGCAAGATCGTCGCGGCAAGCAGCTTTAAGTTAGGTTGGCAGCGATTAAGCGGCATTTGACGAAGTTCCTGGCGAGAAATGAAAGGACCTTAGCGGGGCGATAGGGATATCTCTCTAACCTAAGGAAATCATTAGGGTTTGGGAAGATCTGCGGGGTTTGCTCTTGGGGTAGCGTAAGGTAGGTTAATGATCCATGGGGAAGTCGGCGCCCATCTTGCTCCGACGGTCGGGAGACGTATGTCGTGGAAGAGAATCTATATCTGATTTACTTTGCCGGGATTTTGGCTCTGGGGATTACTGCCCAGTGGCTTGCTTGGCGTCTCCACCTTCCCTCGATCTTGCTGCTATTGGCTTTTGGCTTTTTGGCAGGTTTGCTGCCGCAAAGCCCCGATGAAATCATCGGACGGCAAGTGCTTTTCCCGATTGTTTCTTTATCGGTCGCCGTCATCTTGTTTGAAGGTGGGATGAGCCTGCGCTTCAACGAACTGCGCGAGGTCGGACCCGCTTTGGGTGGCCTTGTCACCGTTGGTGCGCTGGTGGTGTGGGGCTTAGCGTCCTTGGCTGCCCACTATGTGGTGGGATTTTCTCCCGCGATTGCCACGGTGGTGGGAGCGATTGTGGTGGTTACCGGGCCAACGGTCGTGGGGCCGCTGTTAAGTCATATTCGCCCCGCGCGGAAGATCGGTTCGTTGGCGAAGTGGGAAGGAATCGTGATCGACCCGATTGGGGCGGTCCTGGCCGTTCTCGTATTTGAGTTCATCATGAAATCGGGCGAAGGGGCGACCTGGGTCTCTCCTTTGTGGTCGATTGGCATGACGGTTCTCGTCGGCGTGGTGTTGGGTGGGGTGACCGCCTACTTGATGGTTTTTTCGCTAAAAAGCTATTGGGTGCCCGACTTTCTACACAACGCGTTCATTCTAGCCGTATTGCTGACGGTGTTTGCCGTCTCGAACTACATTCAATCCGAATCAGGGTTGTTGACGGTTACCGTGCTGGGTTTGTTGATGGCCAATCAAAAGCAAATCCCCGTGCGGCATATTTTTGAGTTCAAAGAGAACTTACGAGTCCTGCTGATTTCATGCTTGTTCATCGTGCTGGCGGCCCGCGTGCCGGTCGATAATTTGGTGCAAGTCGGCTGGCAAGGTCTGTTGTTTGTTGCCTTTCTGATTGTGGTCGTGCGGCCAGCTTCGGTCTTTTTATCGACGATCGGTAGCAGCTTGAATTGGCGCGAGAAAACGTTTCTCTGCTTTATGGCACCGCGCGGAATCGTGGCGGCGGCGGTCGGTTCGATCTTTTCTTTCGAGTTGGCCCACAACGCTGAGACGCTCGGGTTGATCGAAATTGGGGGCACCTCGGAAGGCTCGTTAGTCGTGCCGGTTGTCTTTCTGGTGATTGTCGGCACGGTGACTTTTTATGGCCTGACGGCATCTCCAGCGGCGCGCTGGTTGGGGCTTTCCAGTCCGTCGCCTCAAGGGGTGCTGATTGCCGGTGCCGATCGTTGGATCCGAGATTTGGCCGTACTAATCAAGAATGCCGGGTTTCATGTGGTGCTGGTCGATACCAACTTCCGCAATATTACCGCAGCACGAATGCAGGGGCTTTCCGCCCAGTGTGCCAGTATCTTGTCGGACTATGTCAGCGAAGAATTGAACTTAGGTGGTATTGGCCGACTTCTAGCCGCTACGCCAAACGACGAGGTCAACTCGCTGGCCTGTATGGAGTTCACGCATCTGTTCGGTCGCAAAGAGGTTTACCAGTTGAGCCCCTGGGATTCTGGCTCAGGTAAACGGCAATCGGTTTCAGATCATCTACGAGGTCGTGTCATCTTTGGGCATGGTCTCGATTTCTACAAAATCGCACGCCGCGTCACGGCTGGGGCACAGTTTAAAAAGACCACCATTACCGATGAATTCACCTACCACGATTTTCAGCAGACCCACGGCGAATCGGCCACGCTGCTTTTTGTGGTGGCGGAAAATCGTTTGCGGATTGTGACGGCGGATGACAGCTTTGTTCCTAAGGCGGGGCAAACGATTATCGCTCTGATCGACTCTCGCCCCGAGCCTCCTCGGAAGCCTGCGAATGGGGCAGCCGAGGAAAACACCCAGGACGCTAATCCGGCGGATGAATCGCCAGCGAAATCTGCGGAACTGGAATAGCGTTGCCCAAATCGGCCAGCCGTTCGACCGAAAGGGTCAAGCAGCATCGCTGCGTGAGGTGCTCGCCTAGATGGATGGCATGTTCCTGCTGAGCTGGGAACGGGCCCAGGCTTGTGTCGTTTACCGAAGCACTGCCGGAGAAGGGCAGGTCGATCAAGATTAGTTCCACACGCGAGCCGTCGTCGATGCCGGTCGGGCGGTGGAACCAGCGTTGCAGCATCACGGGCCCTGCGTGCGAGGCGGAAACGATGTCAGGCCAACCTTGGGGCAACTTCACACGTTGCGGCTCGTCGGATAGGCCAGCAATCATTTCCCAGGGGCCGTTCAGGCGAATCGTATGGTGGTTGGTCATAAGTAAAAAAAAGCGGACACGCTTTGCGAAACGTGCCCGCCATCTGCTATTAAGAAAACAATGTTGCCGCGAACAAGTTAGTCTGGCAAAAAGTCGGCCATGATGGTGTCTTGCCGAACCTGCCGCGTCCCCTCTTCAATGGCCCGTATCGTAACCGAGATCCCACGCAGGGGAACTGGATAGGGAGGGGACGTTTCGTATTCATCCATTTCATCGACAATATTATTGCTGTTGTCATCAAACCCGTTGGTTCCTTCGTCAGTAACGCCGTCACCATCTTGGTTGAGGCCATCCGATTCGTACAGCAGCGGCCAGGTGTCGTAATAGGCGTAAGGAAGGTTTGAGTTTTGTGTATTAACCCCGTTATTCCCAGGCTGTCTTAGCATGGACGGCATTTGGTTGAATTGCCCAAATTTACTCGCGAGAACGGACTGCAAGCCAGACTTTGTATTGGCGGCTCCGGAAAATAAAGGAGAGCCTGGGATGGATGAGTAGCGTCCGCCAGCGGTCCAGTTCAAATCGACAAAAGCCCCGGTCATTGAAGTCGCTGCCGTGTAGGCTTCGTAGACGTTGGTATCGGAAGACCCAGGATAATAGAAATCACCCGGCTGTCCGGCGATGGTCCCACTGGCTTCCTGGCGAATGACGGCACCTGGGTCGAAGACTTTGACGTCGAACGCCAGCGTTTTAGAGAGGATGACATCCTCGCCGGTACGGTCCCGCAAGTTCGAAGCACCGATTGTGCTGTTCAATTGTTCAAAGGACAGCAAATTGGCTGGGTTGAGCGTGTCTGGGAAGCTTCTGGAAGCAGTCGCCAGAAAATGAGCGATGCGCCGTTCACGGCTTTGCAGGTCTTCTAGAGAATTAGTAAACCACTGATTCGTGCTGGTCGCATAGATCGAAAGGTCGTAGTAATTCCGCATCTCCGCGTCCGACAATGATGGTGTGGCGGGAGGCGTCATTGTTGCGTTGCCCAGGTAAATATCAGGGCGAATCAAGAAGGCACGGCGATATAGGGTAACCGTTTCGTTAGCGTCCCGGTAATCCGTCGTGGACCACTCTTCCAGGTTTCGATCGTCTGCTGGGGTTAGCTTGGTGAAGTAGACGATTTCGGCATATTGCGAAGTGATGACCGAGAAATTACCGCTCGATCGATCGACCGAATATTTGTAGGGAAAATTAGAATTGGTGTTGGGAACCAAATCGCCATAAATCAACCCAACAAACGGTTCGTCTTTGCTGTAGGCGGTGAAGCACAGGATATCGTCGGCGTCTCCTCCCATCGCACCGTTATGGGGATCGGTCGTCACGGTTGGATCGTCGCCGATAATATCGAACGCCGCGAAATCGACATCGCGATCGGGGCCTTCGATGATCTCGAAATAGCCTTGGTTGCTGCCTGGCTGGACCCACGGCAGCACGTCGACGGTGACGTTGTTCAGGTCGGTTTGCAGTTGATTGGCGACGCTGCGGAGATTGCCCGAAAGTTCGATCGTGGCGCGGGCATCGCGCATCGCACTACCCATCATGCCGAAAATCTGAGCCACAGCGGCAAACATGATCAAGCTTAGTGCGGTCGCCATCAACATTTCGACGAGCGTCAAACCGCGCGCTCGACGAGCGAAGTGCGGTGTGTGAATGTTCCACATACGTTCTGCGTCCTGTTGGTGTTACCTCGGCCAGCGTGCAAAATGCCCGCACGAAGAACCAAAGTCCCTTTTCTCGCTGAGCCGATGGGGCAGCCTGGCGAGCTATGAAAGATAAGTTGCGTGTTGATTAGCTGGCTAAGAATGCTGGAAACTATTGATATCTACGCATGCTATCGACGAATTTCAGGGCTTTTGCCGGTCGCCCAAATCGATAAGCAGGACGGTCTTCAATAAGCAATTCCAGACGTTTAAGTATATTGTGCCCCATCCAAACATTCCACCGCCAATCTGCCTTTCCGTCAAGCAATTTGCAGAGCAGTGGCCCCTCTTAAGGGGTGTTTTGTTGCTTGGATAGGCTGCGACGCTAGGCCTGCTTTTTGTCCGCGATCACGTCGTCGACGATGTCTTCCAGGGTGAATTTGGGGGTAAAGTCGATGCACTGGCTTAGCTTCGTTAAGTCAGGCACACGGCGGAGGATATCTTCAAAATTCGCGCTGTAAGCTTCTTCGTACGTTTGAAACTGGACCTCAAGACCTGGGTTGGCCTTACTGATCACCATTTGGGCCAGTTCTAGGATGGTCACCGGACGATTGCTTCCGATGTTGAAGACCTGACCGAGGGCGGCATCGGTTCGCATGAGCTTGATAACCGCTTCGACCACATCGGCCACGTGGGCAAAGCAGCGGATTTGGCTGCCATCGTGATGAACCAGCGGCGACTTGCCGGCCAGGGCGGCGTCGACAAAGCGGGGAAGGACCATGCCATAGGCACCCGTCTGACGGGGGCCTACCACATTGAAGAAGCGTCCGATGACGATGGGGGTCTTATTTTGATGCCAATACGCCAAGGCCAGGAACTCGTCGATCGCTTTCGAGGCACCGTAAGCCCAGCGTGGGCGAGTGGTTGAGCCAAAAACGAGATCATCCTCTTCGGTCCAAGTCGCCTTCGGGTTTTTGCCGTATACCTCGGAAGTACTGGCCAAGAACAGCCGCACGTTATGGCCTTCGGCGTTACGGCGCTGCACCTCTGCCAGGAGCAGCTCGGTGGGGTAGATATTGCGTTCGATGGTCTGAATCGGTTCCTGATTGATCAGGGCGACCCCGACGGCGGCGGCCAAGTGGTAAACCTCGTCAGCCTCGTTGACCAAGTCACGCACAAGGTCTCGATCACTCACCGTACCATGAATGAAACGGAAGTTCGGATCGGAGAGCAGCGGCTCGATGTTCTTTTGGGTGCCGGTCGACTCGTCATCGACCACAATGACCTGATTGCCGGTCTTCAGCAATGCTTCCGAGAGATGCGAGCCGATAAACCCGGCCCCGCCGGTGATCAGAGATGTTGCCATGGCAAGTACTTGTTTTGCTCAGGAACCCGCGAGGAGCGATCCTTCACGGAAGTGGATTCGTAGTGATTAGGCGAACAACGGGCTTTGCCTAAGAATGTCCGGTTTTGCGCGACAGCTAGTCATCCTAACGGATGTTGGCCCTGCATATCGGTCATCGTCTCTATCATGATCGACAATGCGGATAAATCTGCGGCAAAGTCCTTTCCGACACGAAAAAATAGCTCTAGAAAAGGATTCTCAAGGCAGAATAATGAAACTTCGTGGTATTTCCGTCACAATAAGATAGACGCATGCCGTTTGGCCGCATTCCTTTTTGCGGCTGTCCACGCTGAATTCGATGGGTGCTTTCCGCTGAACTATTGAACGAGGAACGTTGCTTGATGCAGTCTCTCTATTCCAGTCCTCTCCGACTCTGGCGAAAAAGCGAGCGAGAGAGAATGGTGGTATCTCGGTCAGCGTCCTTCTTTCCTTGGCTGCCGGCCATTTTTCTCCTGATTTTCGTCGGATCGGCAACAGCTCAGGAGTCGTCGCGCGAGGCAGCTCTCTTCTTTTCAGACGTGGTCAACTATCAAAACGCAGGCGAGTTCGATTTGGCTGCGGACGAATGGAAGAAGTTTATCGAGAAGTTTCCCCGCGACCCTCTCGCCGCCAAAGCCCAGAACTACTTGGCCGTCTGCCAATTGCAGCTCAAAAAGTTTGTCGATGCGACGACCAACTTCGAAACCGTTCTCAAAAAGTATCCCGATGCCGACTTTCGCGAAGAGGCCATGCTCAATCTGGCATCCGCCAACTATGCCTGGGCTCAAAGTGGCAACACGGCCAAGTATGGAGAAGCAGCGCAGCGATTTACGACGTTGCTGAAAGAGTATCCGCAAACCAAGTATGCCGACCAAGCTTATTACTTCCTGGCCGAGTCGTTGTACATGAACGGACAGCAGGAAGCCGCGATTGGCGTGTACGAACAGTTGGCCAACAAATATCCGCAAAGCCCCTTGGCCTCGGATGCGATCTACGCCAAAGGAGTGACACAAGAGGAACTGAAGAAATACGCAGAAGCTCAGCAGACGTTCGATCAGTTTCTGGCCAAGTACGCTGATAATCCCCTGGCGACGGAAGTTGCCATGCGGAAAGGAGAGACGCTGCTGCAGCAAAATCAACTGGAGGCGGCAGAAAAGTTGTTTCAGCAAGCGGCCGGTAAGCCTGGTTTTGAACTCGCCGATCATGCGATTTACCGGCTCGCCTTTTGTGCTTTGCAGCGCGACAATCTGGTTCAGGCCGGCAACGCGTATGCTCGGATTCCGCGAGAGTACCCCAAGTCGAGCTACGCCCCAGAAGCCACGATGCTGGCCGGACGATGCTACTACCGGGCCGGCAAGCTAAACGATGCCGCCAACTGGTTGGTTTCTGCCGGTCGCCAAGGAGGCCCCTACGAAGTGGAAGCCGGGCATTGGCTAGCGCGGGTTTACTTGCAGCAGGGGAAACCGCAAGAGGCCGAAGCGTTGGTCAAAGCGATCCTGCCCAAAGCACAAGGCAGCGAGTTCCTGGCTGCCTTGAAAATGGACTTAGCCGACGCCGTTTACGAGCAGCCCAACCGTCGACAGGAAGCGATTGGACTTTACCAGCGCATTGTCAAAGAGCACGCCGATACGCCTGAAGCTCCTCAGGCCCTCTACAACGCGGCATTTGCTGCGCTCGAAACCCGCGATTTCGCCCGGGCTTCTTCCCTGGCCGACGAGTTCGCTCAGAAGTACCCACAGGACGAAGCGAAGCTAGATGCCATGTACGTGGGGGCAGAAGCCAAATTGCAAACCGATAAGTTCGCTGAGGCAGAGCAATCGCTGCAGACCTTGTTGGCCGAAGGCAAAGATCGCCCCGAGTCGGCACGCTGGCAATTGCGATTGGCCCTTTCCCAGTACCTGCAAAACAAATACGCCGAGGTAGAAAAGACGGTGGGCAAGTTACTGGTGAACTTGAAAGACCCAGATCTACTAGCCCAGGCCAACTACTTGTTAGGGGCCAGTGCGTTTCAGTTGAACCAGTTCGAGAAAGCCCAGCAGGCCCTCGAAGCTTCTGTAAAGGCCTCGAAAACATGGCCACAAGCCGACGAGGCTCGCTTGATGCTTGCACGCACGCTGAGCCAACGTGGCCAGGTCGCGCAGGCCATTGAAGAGGCACGCGGTATTGTTTCCGCTTATCCTGCCAGTCAGATTCTCGATCAGGTGCAATTTCGTCTAGGTGAGTTTTTATTTGCTGCCAATCAATTCAGCGAGTCGGCGAACGCCTACCAGCAAGTGCTGGTGAATTCGCCTCAGTCAACGTTCGTGCCGCATGCGTTGTACGGACAAGCTTGGGCTTATTTAAAGCTGCCGGATGCCGCCAAGGCAGACCTGGCGTTTTCGCGGTTGATCGGTCAGTTTGGCCAGCACGAACTGGCGATCGATGCGTATACCGGTCGGGCGATCGCGCGGCGGGAGATGGGTAAATATCCTGAGGCGATCCAAGATTTGAATTTCGTAATTGCTAAGAGCAACAATCCAACGCAGAAATTGGAAGCCGAATATCTCAAGGGAGTCAGCCTGGTCGACAGTAAGAACCCTGCCGAGGCAGAAAAGGTTTTTGCTGCCCTGCATCAGCAGAACCCCGGTTTCGTCAGCGATGACAAAGTCTTGTACGAATTGGCTTGGACACAGAGGTCGCAAGGAAAAGACGACAAGGCGGCAACCACGTTCCAAAGCTTAGCCCAGACGCACCCTGAAAGTGGCTTGGCGGCAGAAGCGATGTACCACGTGGGGGAATCGATGTATGCCAAGGAAGACTTCGCCAACGCAGAAACGTGGTACGCTAAAGCAGCCGCTCAGGCCAAAAGTGAGGAGATCGGCGAAAAGGCGATCTACAAACAAGCTTGGTCCTTATATCAGCAAGACAAAACGCAAGCCGCTTTAAAAGACTTTGGCGAGCAGATTACCAAGTACCCCAACGGACCACTCGCCTCCGATGCTGTGTTCATGCAGGGAGAGTGTTTCTTTAAAGAGAAGCAGTTCGATAAGGCCCTCGAATCGTATCGACGCGCCGATTTCAATCGTCTCTCAAGCGACGAAATGCGTTCGCTGTTGTGGCTGCATGCCGGGCAAGCGGCCAGCCAGCAGAAACAGTGGGACGAGGCAAAGAAATGGTACACTCAATTGATCGAACAGGTACCCAGTTCTCCTTTGGTTGGCGAAACCTATTACGAACTTGGCTGGGCTAACTATAACCAGCAGAACACGCCAGAGGCGATTCGTTATTTCGACCAAGCGGCGGACGAATCGCGTGGCCTGGCTGGGGCTCGGGCTCGCTTTATGCTTGGTGAAATCTATTTCGAGCAAAAGAAGTACGACGAGGCTATCGGCCAGTTTAAACGAGTCGTCTATGGCTATGGTGGCGAAGATTCGTTAGAGAGTGTGAAGCCATGGCAAGCGAAGTGTGCCTATGAGATTGGCCGCTGCAGCGAAGTACAGATTCGAGGTGCCGATGCGGCGAAGCGAACGGAGTTCATCGCCGAAGCCAAAAAGTTTTATCAGCTGGTGGGCGAACGTTATCCCGATTCACCGGAAGCGAAACTCGCTCAGACTCGGCTGGATGCTTTGGCTCAACTTTAACGCAAGATGCTTAAGAAACGATCTTCGCCATGAATGATATCGACCAACTTGGTTATCAACGCTACCTGCGAAGCTGGGGCGTGGTATATGGAGTGCTGTTGCTATGCCTCGCAATTAACGCACCGCTGTGGGGCCAGACTGAAGAACCGGCGCCAGGTCAGCCGGTGGAAGAAGAGAAGCCAGCCCTCATCGAGCAGCGGCTTAACGATAAGGAATCGCTCACGCTAGTAAGTCTTGTGCTGCGGGGTGGCCAGATGATGATTCCCCTGGGAGTCATCTCGGTGATTGTGGTAGCGTTGACGTTAGAGCGGTGGTTTGCTCTTCGTAAGTCGCGGATCATTCCTTACCGGTTACGCCGCGAGTTGTCGCAACTTCGTTTGAGTGAAAAGGGGCTCGACCCCCGCGAAGCCTACAAGCTTTGCAAACAGTATCCTTCGGCGTTGGCCAACGTGGTGAAAGCAATGCTCCTGCGAATTGGTCGCCCCCAGTCGGAAGTCGAGCACGCCGTGGCGGAAGCGACCGAGCGAGAAGCGGACCGATTGTACAGCAACGTCCGTTGGATCTCGTTGATGGGGAGCGTGGCCCCGCTTCTCGGACTGATGGGAACCGTGTGGGGGATCATCTGGACGTTTTACAAAACCACGCAACTAGAGATCGGTGCCGACCGAGCCGATCAACTAGCGGGTGGTATTTTTGTGGCCTTGGTGACAACATTGGGCGGGCTGGTAATCGCCATCCCGGCGATGATTGTGGCGCAGTATTTTGAAAGCCGAATTATATCGCTCTTCCATGAGATGGATGAGATTTTGTTCGACTTGATTCCTGGGTTTGAACACTACGAAGGGAAAGTGCGTGCCAAGCATCGGACGTATGAAAACCCTTCGACAACCTCGTTCACCACGATGGTTCCTCCTAGCAAGCCTGGCCGAGATGCGGCGATCGACGGCCCGTGATGCTTGGTCTTGCCCTAAGGGGCGTAACCCGCTGACGACGAAGTCCTTACTAACCCACACAGCAAGCAGACAACCCATTGGCAGTCAAGTTTAAGAAAAGTCGCGCCCAGTCGATGCTCGATATCACCCCGTTGATCGACATCGTCTTCCTCCTGTTGATCTTCTTCGTTGTGATGACTCGCTTCGACGAAGAAGATTACAAGCTTGACGTCGTGTTACCAACGGCCAGCGAAGCCAAACCGTTGATTTCACAGCCGCGCGAGTTGTTCATCAACATTGATTTGGATGGAAGTTTCTTCGTGCGTGGTCAGCAATATACGATCGACGAAATCGACCAACTGCTATTGCAAACGGCTGCCGACAATCCGGAGAGCACAATCATTATTCGGGCCGACAAAGACAGCAAGCTTGAATTCAGTGTGCAAGTGATGAATGCCTGCAACAAGGCGAAGCTGAGTAACTATTCGATCAGCACGGCCGCGATCGAGCCAGCCCCGTAGCAACCGCTTCCCTTTTTTGAAGGAGCCTAGCTGATAGCGATGGCCCACGACCAGAGAACCGACGACGAAACGCCTTCTTTTTCTCCTCCGGAAAAAGCATGGCCGGTGTACGTCGCGTTCACTCTGTTCATGCTCTATTTCGGAGCGGCCAGCTATTTGCTTTTCGATTGGAACCACGAATTGTGGTACTTCGACGCCAAGGTTTATGTTGGCTTCGCGGTGGTGGCTTGGCTGGTCGGTATGGCCATGATTCCACTGTTGGACATAAGCAGTGTTCGCCGTGGAATCCAGCTTTCGCTCGTCTTAAGTTTGATGGTGCATCTCAGCCTATTCATCGGCATTGTCGCGATTCATGTCGGAGACATTGCCGATTCGTCGCTCAACCAAAATCAAGAGAAAACACCCCGGCGTCGCCAAACGATCGTGCCCGATTACAGCCCTGCCCAGATCAGCGAAGACCGTGAAGCAGTGCGAGAGTATGAACAACCGGTCGAGACCCGCGAAGCCGAAGCGGAAGTCGACCCGCTTGAACAAGAAAAGCTTGAACACGATCAGCCTGAGATGAACCGGAATGAGGTTGCCGAGAAGCTGCCGCGCGAGATCGAGCCAGAGGAAATCAACAAGAAAGAGCAAGAGACGCAGCCGCCGCAAGAGACCACGCTCGATCAACTCCCCTCGCAGTTAGCCAAGCAAATGCGAGAGATCGAGCGTCAGGCTCAGCAAGCTCAGCAGATTGAAGTGCAGCGGCAAGAGGAACTTCCTCCGGAGATAGCGGCTGCCCAAGCGGAAGCTCAACGGGCTGCCCAGGCATTAGAGATGCAGCGACAAGCAGCACGCGTGCAAGAGGCCATCCAGCGAGCGACCGAAATGGAACGCCGTGAGACAGCGCAGAATCTACCCGAACTTTCCGCTGCGGCCGCTAACCAGGTAGAGCGTCAGCGATTGAATAACGAGAACCCTGCCAGTACGCAAGCCGAAGCCGCTGCGGTTCAGCAGTGGGCTCCACAACAAGTTCAAGCCCAAGCTCAGACCGCTCAGCTGGCGCGGCAACAGTCACCGCAGCCAGCCAGTCAGCCACATACCGATGTCGCGCCAGCTACGAGCTCGGCGATGGCCAACAGCATGGCATTAAATCGCAACTCTGCAAACGTCAGCCAACCCCGTTTGCCGTCCTCTGCGCCTCGGGAGCTTGGCCGAAACGCTTCGGCGAATAACTTTCCTACCATCAACACGAACGTCGCAGATAACTTTCCTCGTCCGCTTGCCGGGGAATCTCGCAGCGCTCAACTGCGGCCTGCCACTGGAAGTGTTGCTCGCCAAGAAGTGGGCGGAGACGGGGTTGCCGCAAACGCCGTAAATCCTGGCCAGCTGTGGGCCAGACCTGCGACTGCCGGTCCGTCGGCGCAGATGGTCGAGCAGCATGGAGCCACACGCGGGACAGCTTCTCGGGAGGCGGGGATTGCGACGAGCGAACTGAGCAATCCGTCGCTGGGACGTAGCCCGGCGACCGGTTCGCAGGCCATGGTGGGCCCCGGCGTGAAGATCGAGTTTCAGGGACCAACCGGCGCCGGCCCAGCCGCTGCCGGTGGTTTGGCTGATGGTCAGTTTTCAGCGCCTTCGATGAATATTGGTCGTACGGCAGGAAATGGAGTCGAACAGTTCGGTGGTGGGCAAGTTGGTGGCGGCAATATTGGCGCCCCAGGCATGAACCTAGGGTCCGGTTTCGCTTCAGCACCTCCCGCAACGACAAGGCGAGGCGACAGTGGGCCTTCGCTACAAGAGGTGGCTGCTGGATCCGTAGGCCTGTCTAGTAGTCGTACGCCAGGGCGAAGTCCGGTAGTGGGAATTACGGCAGAGGCCGCCGGTACAGGGGAAAGCGGGGCTGCGATTCGCCCAAATGGGGCAGATACGGCGGGCGTTCCACATGGGATCGATTTGGTACCTGAACTACGCCGACGCAGCTTGGACACCGGCACCATGCCCTCGGCTCGACCAGGCGCCGGAGACTTGGCAGGCACTCCGCCGGGGACAGCCCCACAGCCCGGTTTTATTGGTCGGCGGCGGATGGCCGATGTTCCGCAGATTGGCGCCGGCGTGGCCAACTTACCGGTACGTTCGCCTGGACGACAAGGCCCATTATTGAGTACCCAGGCAGCCGTTCCGACAGAAGCGTTCAGTCGCCGTGCGATGCGGAAAGGGGGCGGAGCAGGGGAGGGAACGATCCGCCCAAGTCGCGAAACGGAAGAAGCAATCGAGCGAGGATTAGCGTTCCTCGCGCGGCATCAGTCCTCGGATGGACGTTGGAGCCTGCGAGGTTTCGCGGCCGTACATCCTGAGAATTATCCGATTTACGAACAAGAGCTTGACTCTCCCTACGCACTCAATTCCGACACGGCGGCAACCGGTTTGGCACTGTTGGCGTTCTTGGGGGCTGGCTACGATCATCTGAACGACAAATACCAACAGGAAGTCAACGATGGCATCCAATTCCTGCTGAAGCATCAGAAGCCGACCGGTGATCTTTACATCGAGATGGATGAAAAGTCGAACGCCAGTTGCCGCTTGTACAGCCACGCGATTGCGGCGTTAGCACTCAGCGAGGCTTACGGCATGACTCAGGATGAAAAACTGCGTGAGCCTGCTCAGCGATCACTCGATTTTATTGAACTGGCCCAAGATCCTAACTTGGGAGGCTGGCGATATACGCCGCGTAATGGATCCGATACGTCGGTTACCGGCTGGATGACTTTAGCACTTAAAAGCGGCCAACTAGCGGGACTGCGAGTCGATCCTAAGACATTCGATGGCATACGGCGTTGGCTTCGTTCGGCAGAGTCACGTTTGGCAGGCCGCGCCGTCTATGTTTACAACCCTTATGCCCCAGATACCGATGCCCAGCGCAAAGGGCGTTTGCCGAGCCAAACCATGACGGCGGTCGGAGCTTTGATTCAGCTTTACACGGGGAATCGTCGCGATAGTCGAGTCTTACAAGATAGTGCGGACTATCTGAAAGCTAACCTGCCGCAATTAGGAACACGCCAGCAGCCGCTCCGCGATACGTATTATTGGTATTACGCCACGCAAGTGATGTTTCACATGCGGGGCGAATACTGGGAGGCGTGGGATAACAACCTGCACGTCATGCTAGAGCAAACGCAGGAACGCGAAGGGCCTGCGGCAGGAAGCTGGGACCCAAATGGGAGCATTCCAGATCGCTGGGCACCCTTCGCCGGACGCATTTACGTCACGACGATGAACCTGCTCTCGCTGGAGGTCTATCACCGCCACTTGCCGATTTATGACGATGTTGGTCGGTAGCGGTTCGCAGACTGTTGAGCTTGGCTACGGCTATTCGTGGGGAGGGACATGATCGATCAAGCCGATGAGCTTGTTGCGTCCCTTTTCAAAGAAGTACAGCTTGTTTTCACGAGCCAACCAGCCAACTGCTTGAAGGACCAAATCCTTCTTCTCGCCAATTTCTTTGGTGAGCTTGGTGATGGTGGCAGGGCCTTCGGTGGAAAGATATCCCCATACTTGGCCAGAGCATTCGCCGATCTTCTGCATGGTTTCTTCGTGCAGATCCGTGGATGTCGCCATCGCGAGTCACTCCTCTCCGTTGAGAATCGTCGTTGGATGATCCGCCATCACACGGGATTATAAAGGACAACGATGTCCCCTTGCCAGTCTTCTGCTTTGGTCCCTAGGACGGGCGTTTACTGGCGAATCAGATCGTGGGTTATGGCGTTAAAGACCGGGTCCAGTTCTTCGAATTCGCGATCCTCGCCCTGATACAAGATCACGCAAGGACGTACTCCCAACATTAGGGCGCGGATTTTGGCTTGGACGAGAAAATCGAGGCAGTAAAAGCTGAGATCGCAGCCAATCAGATCGTTCCCTTCAATGGTCTGCTCAGCCTCTACGGACTCAAAGTCGGTATATTCCTCACTAAGCGCATCGCGAACCGCGTCGACCAAGGCTTCGAGCTCTGTCCCCGGTTCATAGATCATCAGCGACCAGAATGCTTCGGTGGGGCTATGAACCGAGACACTGCGAGGCCAAGCGTTGGTTTGATCTTCGGTAATTCGCCAGTTCTCTGGGTACGAGAACTTGACGCCTAAATTGTCGTACGTGGCAACCACGGCGGCCTTCGATGCGTAAAAGAGAGCAAAGTGGAATCGAGCACAATTCCTCGTATTTTAACGGGTTTAGCCTCTTTGCCTATCGCCGGTTAAGTGGGTGTGCCGAGCCTGATATAGGCTGGAAGTGGCCAGTTTGGTAGTCTCTCTCGCTTGGCTACCCCTAGCGAACGGAATCGCCCGGTTTTTTATGGCCAGAATGTTATTGACTCGTTTCGCGAATCATCGCGCATTATGCGCAAGCGGCTTCACGCTTGTTGCGATGCTAGCGTGCGCTAGCGGATGCAGTACGTTCAGTCAGGCACAAGCCTCTCACGAGCGGGTGATTCAGGCCCGACAGTTGACGCAGCGCGGGGTTCAGGCCATGCACCGCAACGACTGGGATAACGCCACCAAATACCTCGCCGAAGCCAAAGAACACAGCCCTTACGATGTCCAAGCTCGGATGCACTATGCCGAGACTTTGTGGAAGACCGGCCAGCGGAAGGAAGCCATTCAAGAGCTGGAAGAGATCCTGCAGTTGGCCAACGACGACCCCGCGATCCACACGCGACTGGGACGGATGTATCTTGATTTTGGTGAACCAACCCAAGCCCATCTAGCGGCGAATCGCGCTATCGAATGCGATCCTAAGTTCGCCGAGGCCTGGAAATTACAGGGAGACTTGGCTTTATTGCGCAACGACCTTGCTTCGGCCAAGCTATCCTTTATCCGGGCAGCCAATAATGTAGAAACAATGGACCGTGAGGTGCAAATTCGCCTTGCTTCGACTTATCGTCGGCTAGGTCAACCTAGTCAATCGTTGGCTTGTATTTCTCAGGTACATCAAACCGAGTTCGGGCAAAGATTGCCAGCGGAAGTCGGAATCGAACAGGCGTTGGCTTATCGCGATATGGGAAGAAACCTGGAAGCAGCCGATTGCCTGGCGGAACTGGCCGATGCCAACGAACTGTCAGAGGAATTGCTTTATGCTTGGGCCGAGTGCGAAGTCGCCGCCGGTCGCCTAGCCCGGGCCGAATTCGCCGCCAACTCGGTCTTACAGGTCAATCCGCAACATGGGCCTGCGTTGCAACTTGTGGGACGTTTGCCAGCTTACCGCCAGCAAGCCGAGCAGGCATGGCGACGCTAAATACTTCTCTACTTGGTAGTTTGTAGGGGTTGTGGCGATTGTCGTGAATACTGCTAACGGCACGGCATTTTCGAGATGTTTCGGTTGCTGGCCGGGTTTGACTTGGCCAGCACACGATCTAGGTTTTCAAGACCCGTTCTAGATTATCACGGGTGCTAAAGATGTAGCCAACCGGAGATGTCTACGATGAACCAACCTGCGACAACAACTCCCTTCGTGGATCGCCGAAGCCCTCGAAAACAGGGTGAGAGTCCGGTGTTTGAGCGGCGGCAGTTTACCAATAGCCACGAAGATTTGTCCCCAGGGGCTCAGCAGTTGGCATTGGCAATCGACGAGTACAAGTTGCGCAATCGCCGACGATTCATTACCTACGAAGAAATGTACGAAATCATTACTGGCCTAGGATATACAAAGCGTTAGTTCCTTTGGGCAGAGGGCGTACTTCCTCGACGGCGAGGTTATCTGCTCTCAGACGTGTCGACCTCGATGGGTGGCAAGTCGTACGCGTGCAGCTGAGAGGCACACGTGAACCGTTCGCATTTTTCAGCGGGCACATGCCGGAACGCCTTGGTGTAACGCTGGTCGTTCGATTTCTTTCCCCCTAGATCGCGAATAAAGATTTTCAGAATCTGATCAGGGTATCTTCGCGCCATAACGCCGTAAGTCTCAGGGTCTTTCTCTCCGGAATCCCCGACCAATACGAACTTTCGCTTAGGAAAAGTTCGCAAAATCTGCTTGATCGCTTTCCGTTTTCCCCACCGCCGGGCAATAAAAAGTTGCAAGACGGTTGGGTCGCGAAAGCGGACACTTTTCATGTGGAACGAGCCACCTGGCAAGCCTTTTTGGTGGAAGAGCTCGGACAGCGGCTCAAACAATTGCCAAGGGCTGCTGGTTACGTAGTGAAACGCGGCCCCTTGTTCGTGCCACTTCTGGTAGAGTTCGACCATCCCCGGAACGGTTGCAAATTCATGCAGGAAGGTGTTGGCGAGCATATCTTTGCGGGTAGAGACATGCGTGTGTTTGACGGTATCGTCAATGTCAGAGATGACTGAGATGCCTTCATCATCAATCAGGCGAACCAAACCATCCAAAGGGGTGGCGACATCAAACTCGGAGTGAATCGCGTAACGAACGTGACGCGTCGCACCGACCGTCATGGCGATGGTATCGACGTCTTGATGGGGAATGAAGATAGTGCCCCGGAACTGGCCATTCTTCTTTGATTTGTCTTCTAGCTGGTAGACTTTTTCCCCGATCTTTACGGCGATTTGCTTACCACTGTGCTGGTGCACCGTGAAGCCAAGGATGCGTTGCCGAAAGATGCTCGTTTCGAGTTGTTCCTGAGTCGCCCCCATTAGGCGGGCCAGCAAGCGGATCATGATCTTGCGCGGAAGGTTCTCCGGAACTGCCTCGAAGACACTCCCGTGTACCAGTAAAACCCAGCCGCCGCGATCCGGATCTGGATAGGCGTAGGTCGGATAGAGCAAGACTCGCTCGCTATCCTTCAAGTTACTGAGGGCAGTCTCATCAGGAACCATGCGCTGCCTACGACGGGACCTCCAGATGGGGGAAGTTCAGGGAGTTACGATTCGAAAGGTGTGCTACTTCACACTTTCCTGCAGTTGGCCATTTCGCATTCTAACCCATCTGGGGCTGATGGTGCAGCGATCTACCCCAGAAACTTTTCCGCGAATCCCAACAAGATTCTCATTCAACCGCGTTCTGTTGGCTACTTCACACTGTTCGGATTCCTCTCGGTAATCTTGCGCAGGTTTCCCTTGGGGCGCAATGGCGATTGGGTTATATTTCAAAGATGCATTGTTTTGCCCGCCCTCTGGATCCTGCCTGATTGACCGCTAATGACTGACGAGCCTGCTTCGGAATCGAATTCTGATACTGTTGAAATTCTACCTCCTCCGCCTGGACTTTCTGAAGACATAATCGCCATTATCGCTGGCATCGCATTGCTGGTGTTTTGCTTTGCTTTGACGATAACCTCCGGCGAACAAAAAGTGGAAGGTGACAAAGTCACCGCGATTGTGAATCCACTGAAAGCCTGGGTCGGTAAGCCTGGGGGATGGAACGACAACCCGGTGGACTCGTTTCTGGGCAGCGGCGAGAAGCCGAAACCAACCTGGCAAGGGACACTTGGCGTCATGGGCATCCTAGGGGTGTGCTTATCGCTGCTGGCGCCTGTCATGCGCCCGAAAGCAAACCCGCTTCATTTCCTCATCGGTTTCTTGTTGATGTTTGCCTTAGCCACTTTGTCGTATGTGTTGGCAGGGCAAGATTTTATTAAAAGTTACAACCTCGAGTACGCCTTGTGGGCCCTGGTGGTTGGGTTGGTGATTGGCAATACGATCGGCAAGCAGGCGTTCGGTGCTTTTGGTGAAGCTGCCATTCGAACGGAACTGTACATCAAGACGGGGCTGGTCTTGCTCGGGGCCGAAGTGTTGTTCAGCAAGTTAATGACGTTGGGGCTGCCGGGGATCATGATTGCCTGGGTGGTGACTCCGATTGTCTTGATCACTACCTTTTGGTTTGGGCAAAAAGTACTGAAAATGAAGTCCGCCTCGCTCAATATGACGATCTCGGCAGATATGTCGGTATGCGGTGTCTCGGCGGCTATTGCGACGGCTGCGGCTTGTAAGGCGAAGAAAGAAGAACTATCGGTTGCGATTGGTCTCTCGCTTTGTTTCACTGCCGGGATGATGGTGCTTATGCCAGCGATGGTCAAAGCGATGGGGCTCGACGAAGTCGTCGGCGGTGCTTGGATCGGCGGAACGGTTGATGCTACGGGGGCGGTTGCGGTTGCAGGTGGGTTGCTCGGAGATAAAGCGTTAGAAGTCGCGGCGACCGTAAAGATGATTCAAAACATCTTGATTGGTGTAATTGCTTTCGGAGTGGCCGTTTACTGGACGACTCGGCAAGATAACGAAGAGGGTGCCAAGTCGAAGGTCGACATTAGTGAAATTTGGAAACGTTTTCCCAAGTTCGTGTTGGGCTTTATTGGGGCATCGATTGTTGCGTCGTTGCTTTATTCTTATGCCGATCAAGGCGAATTGCTGGTCAGCGGGACCACGGCGGTAACCAAAAGCATGCGTGGTTGGCTGTTTTGCCTGGCATTTGTCTGCATTGGCATCGACTTGAACTTTCGCCAATTGTCTTCACAGTTTCATGGCGGTAAGCCGTTGATCTTATATCTTTGCGGCCAAACGCTGAACTTGATTCTTACACTGGGCATGGCTTACTTGGCTTTCAAGGTCTTATTCCCCGGAGCTGAAAGTGCCGTTCCCTAAGCAAGCACGGGGTTGGATCGCCCTGGCAATTATCTCCCTGGGCGTAACTGTCGTTTGGGGATTCGTGCTGCCGCAGTTGGCCGATACCGAGATGGTGCGTCAACGCCAAGCGTTTTTGAAGCAGCATCGAATCAATCCTGCCGCGATGTTTTACACCGAACTTGAATGTCTTGAGCCAGAGCAGGACAACGAGTCCGAGTGAATCACTCCGGCAATAGCGGCTTCTCGACGTGGGGGTAATCGCGACTGCGGAGCCCCTCGCGTAGAAACGTGACGAGGGCCTGTTTCTCTGCGGCAGTGAGATTCAGGGGAACGATGTGCGGGTCAAGGTTTGGATTCTTGCCGCCCCCTTCGTTATAGAAGTCGACCACGTCTTCCAGTGTGGCTTTGCTTCCATCGTGAAAATAAGGCGCCGTTAACGCCAGATCGCGGAGCAGGGGAGTGCGGAACTTACCGACATCTTCCTGACGGCCGGTACGCTCGGCCAGGCCACGATCTTTCCCGCTAGTTTCTAGCCCACTGCCGATGTTGTGGAATTGGTGGTCGGTATAAACCTTGGCGATGTGGCAGTTGCCGCAATGAGCTTTGCCGAAGAAGAGCCCGTTGCCGACGCCGATTTCACCATCGAGGGCATCAGCATGCCCTCCGCGAAATTGGTCGTACGGCGTTTCGCCAGCCAATATCGTCCGCTGAAAGGCCGCGAGTGCTCGACCGACATTCTTAGCGGTGACTCCATCAGGAAAGATGGCGTCGAACTGGCGACGGTAGCCTGCGATGTCGTGTAGTCGCTGTTCCAATTGATCGAGTCGGATGTCCATCTCGGCCCGGTTTTCGAGCGGGAACAACGCTTGCTCTTCCAGAGAAGCCGCACGGCCGTCCCAGAAGAAGGTGCGATGCAGGCCAACGTTCACGATACTCGGAACATTGCGCGAAGTTTTTTCCCCACGAACGCCTTGGCTGAAGCGTTGCTTGTCGGCCCAGCCGTGGTTGGGGTCGTGGCAAGTTGCGCAACTGACGGTTTGATCACCGGAAAGTCGGGGGTCGAAAAAGAGTTGTTTTCCTAGTTCAATTTTCGCGTCAGACATCTGGTTGTCGTCGGGGATGATAATCCAATCGATCCCCAGCGGAACATCACTCAGGTAGGTTGATTGCGCCGGCAGATGAGCAGGCTCGATCAGCAAAAAGAACCAGGCAAACAAAAAGACAAAGCGAGGCATGGTCTCAAACAGGCATATGGGGGAGGTTGGTTGCCTTGGTTATTCTACGTTTGATTGACCTCAAAAGGGCGAATTTTAGTAACCACCTTGCCCCAGGGTACCACGAGTGTCGCTGTTTGTTTCCCCTGATGCGTGAGTTGGATAGGCGTCGAGAATGGTCTTCGTCGCGCTGGTACCGCAGCGAGAGGCCCCGAGTTCACGCACACGAATTAGGCCAGCCAGATCGCGGACTCCGCCAGAGGCTTTGACCTGAATGTTCGCGGAACACGCTTCCCGCATCAATTTCAGGTCGTGCTCGGTGGCTCCTTGGTAGTTGTAGCCGCCTCCCTCTTGTTTGACGAAACCGAATCCCGTTGAGGTCTTCACCCAGTCAGCACCAGCCGCTTCGCAGATTTGGCAAAGCTTGATTTTCAGCTGATCGGCAGCTAGGCCGGCGCCGCCACTGTCCAAGTAATCGTTCTCGATGATTACCTTTACTTTCGCCCCATGTTGATTCGCTTCCTGACAGACGAGGTGAATTTCCTGATAGACATAGTCCCAGTCGCCGCTCAGGGCTTTGCCAATGTTGATGACCATGTCGATTTCAGCAGCTCCATCGCGACAGGCCTGCTCTGTTTCGTACCGTTTTACCTCGGTCGTGTTGCTGCCGTGCGGGAACCCGATGACGGTACCGACCAGCACGTCACTGCCGGCCAGGATCTCTGCGGCACGTTTCACGTAGTAGGGTTTGACGCAAACCGAAGCAACTTGGTACGTGATCGCAGCCTGGCATCCTGCTTCCAACTCGGCGTCGGTCAGCGTGGGATGCAGCAGAGCGTGATCGATCATCTTGGCCAGGTCTTCATAGCGATATTGCATGAAAGCTTTACTTTCGCGAGGGATTCTTAGGGTAGCGGCGAGGGATGAAGTTTCTCAGGTAGTGGCTACTGTGCTTAAGCGCCAAGTAGCGGTCGTCGAGTGAGCCTTCGTAGGTGGCGTCTTCCACTTCCACACAGACCGGGCCCCGGTAGCCCACATTGCCCAGCGTGGCAATAAAGCTGCCCCAGTCGACGTCCCCAAGGCCGGGTAATTTGTCGGCGTGGAAGTGGGGAGGCAAGGCAAAGATGCCGGCGTCCTTTAGTGCGTGCCAATCAACGCGGGTATCTTTGGCATGCACATGGAACAGCCGAGAAGCGAACTCGCGCATGGGGTAAAGATAATCAATTTGCTGCCACACCAAATGGGATGGATCGTAGTTGAGTCCTAAATTGGGGCTCGGCAGATCTTGAAACAGACGTCGCCAGATAGCCGGCGTCGTTGCCAGATTTAAGCCCCCTGGCCACTGCTGATCGTTGAATAGCATCGGGCAGTTCTCGATGCCGATTTTCACTTCGTGCTGCGCGGCGTACTCGACCAGTGGTCCCCAAGTATCGAGCATGCGGGGCCAATTGGCGTCGACGGTCTGAGCAGGATCACGCCCGATGAAGGTGTTCATCTGCCCGATTCCCAGTACGGCAGCGGCCACAATCACTTGGCGTATATGCTCGGAAGCTACCTTCGCTTCTTCAGGGTTGGGCGAAAGAGGATTCGGGTAATAGGCCAACGCACTGATTTGCACCTCGTACTTGTGGATCAGATGCTTGATTTCTTCTCGATAAGTCGCGTTGAGATTCGCGACATCGATATGGGCCGTTCCACCGAACTTTTGATCAGGCCCCGAAAAAGGCCAGCAAGCAACCTCGACGCAGTCGTAGTCATAAGCGGCGGCTGTGACAAAGACTTGTTCCAGATCGGCTTCGGGGAGGATTGCGCTAACAAAACCGAGTTGCATCATAATGACCGCCCTCACAAAGAATTAGCCAGCATCAAGTCGTGTTGGTCGTTTGCCCTCAGTTTAGCGGATCGTCAGAAAAGAGAAGTCCCCCTCATTTACCACCGCAGTGATGGGGAAAGCAGAGAATTGCTATCGTTGCTGCTATGGTATGTGCCGTGTGAGGAATCTGGCTTCGCTGAATATTCTTAACGTTGCCCTGGTTTCGGAATGTTTTCCTCAAACCGTACAATATCAGGTATCACTGCCAGCCTCTTGCCGGATAAATTCGCAAAGGGCCGGAAGATCCCCAAAATAAAACAAGCCGCCTGGTGACGATACCTCGTGCGTGCTAGAGATTTGCCTACTCAGGAGAATACTGTGAACGCTCAGACCCAATCCCTTTCGGATCGTCAAGCCTGGAAAAAGCTTACTGCTCATTACGAAGCGATCCGCAACCTGCACATGCGGCAGATGTTCGCGGACGACCCGCAGCGTGGCGAGCAAATGTCGACCGAAGCGGTAGGGCTTTTTCTCGACTACTCGAAGAATCGCGTCACTGCGGAAACATTGAAGCTGTTGGTCGAGCTGGCCGAAGAATCTGGCCTGCGAGAGCGAATCGATGCGATGTTCGGCGGCAAGAAGATCAATCTCACCGAAGATCGGGCCGTGCTGCACGTGGCACTGCGGGCACCCCGCGATGCGAAGATCGAGGTGGATGGCGAAAACGTTGTTCCCGAAGTCCATGCGGTTCTCGACCGTATGACCGATTTCGCCAATCGCGTTCGCTCAGGCGCGTGGAAGGGGCATACCGGTAAACGCATTGTTAACATCGTCAACATTGGTATCGGTGGTTCCGATTTGGGGCCGGTCATGGCCTACGAAGCCCTCAAGCATTACGCACAGCGCGATCTGACCTTCCGCTTTGTCTCGAATGTCGACGGAACCGACTTCGCGGAAGCCGTGGTCGATCTCGATCCGGAAGAAACCCTGTTTATTGTCGCATCCAAGACCTTCACCACGCTGGAAACGATGACCAATGCCAACACGGCTCGCGAGTGGTCGCTGGCGGCGTTCGGTGGTGATACCAGTTCGGTGGCTAAGCACTTTGTGGCCGTCTCGACCAATGCCGAACAGGTGACCGAGTTCGGTATCGACACGGCTAATATGTTTGGCTTCTGGGACTGGGTTGGCGGTCGCTACTCGATGGATTCGTCGATTGGTCTTTCCACGATGCTGGCCATCGGACCGGAAGGCTTTCTGGAAATGCTCGCTGGTTTCCACGAGATGGACGAGCATTTTCGGACGGCACCGTTCGAGCAGAACCTGCCTGTTTTGATGGGGCTATTATCGATCTGGTACAACGATTTCTTCGGGGCCGAAACGGTTGCCGTGCTGCCCTACGATCAGTACCTCAAACGCTTCCCCGCCTACTTGCAGCAGTTGTCGATGGAAAGCAACGGTAAGTACATTACCGTCGACGGCAAGCGTGTCGATTACGCCACTGGACCAATCTTGTTTGGCGAACCGGGGACCAACGGTCAGCATTCGTTCTATCAGCTGATTCACCAAGGAACGCGGCTGATTCCGTGCGACTTTATCGCCTTCGGTAAATCGCTGAACCCGCTGGGACGTCATCACGACATGCTGCAGGCCAACGTCTTCGCCCAGGCCGAAGCCCTGGCGTTTGGTAAGACGGCGGAAGAAGTCAAAGCCGAAGGAACTGCCGATTGGCTGGTTCCGCACCGCGTGTTCGAGGGCAACCGGCCATCGAATGTGTTACTGGCGGAAAGCCTGACACCGGCTCTTTTGGGTAAGCTGGTGGCGTTATACGAGCACAGCGTCTTCACGCAAGGGATCATTTGGAACATTGATTCGTTCGATCAATGGGGGGTCGAACTCGGTAAGAAGTTGGCCCAACGTATTATTCCTGAGTTGGAATCTTCGGAGCAGCCGGAACTTGAGCATGATAGTTCCACCAACAACCTGATCCGGATCTATCGCAAAATGAAAGGGATGCCATGAACGAAGAGCAACTGAAGAAGATGAAGTCGAATCCAGGCTTCGTCGCTGCCCTGGA
Organism: Bremerella cremea; assembly: GCF_003335505.1. NCBI lineage: Bacteria > Pseudomonadati > Planctomycetota > Planctomycetia > Pirellulales > Pirellulaceae > Bremerella > Bremerella cremea. Next base: position 190,011 of record NZ_QPEX01000024.1, on the reverse strand, counting down.
CCAAAGTGGAGGTAGCACGCCGCACGCTTTGGAATTGTATGGGGTTGCTGCGGATGCTTGGTCGAACGAAGAAGAGATGTTCGACCTGGTGCATCAGATGCGTACCCGCGTGATCACCAGCCCTGGCTTCACCGGCGAGAGGATTCTCGGCGCGATCTTGTTCGAAGGAACGATGAATCGTGAAATTGAAGGTCAGCCGACCGCCGATTACTTGTGGGGCGTGAAAAATGTGGTTCCTTTCCTGAAAGTGGACAAGGGCCTGAAACCAGAAGAGGACGGCGTGCAAATGATGAAGCCGATGCCTCAACTGGCCGAACTGCTACAGCGGGCCAACGCCAAGAACATCTTCGGTACGAAGATGCGCTCGGTGATAAAACAGGCCAGCGAGAGCGGAATCACTGCCATTGTTGATCAGCAGTTCGAGGTGGGCGAGCAGATCATCGCCGCCGGCCTGGTGCCGATCATCGAGCCGGAAGTTGACATCCATTGCCCTGAGAAAGCGAAAGCGGAAGACCTGCTCAAAGCGGCAATCTCCGCCAAGCTCGCTGCCCTGGATGAAGGCAAATTGGTGATGCTGAAGCTTACCCTGCCCGAAAAGGCCGACCTGTACGCCGATTTCGTTAAGCACCCGGCGGTTGTGCGGGTAGTGGCCTTATCAGGCGGTTACTCGCAGGAAGAAGCCGATGTGAAACTGCGTGCCAACCATGGCGTGGTCGCTAGTTTCTCGCGAGCCTTGCTCGAAGGGCTTTCGGCCAAGCAGACCGATGAAGAGTTCAACGCGATGCTTGATGCTTCGATCCAAAAGATCTACGACGCGTCGATCACGTAAGAACTAACCAAGAAAAACGGACGCGACTTGTAGCATAGAGCCGTAGCTGTTGGGCTACCCTCGAAAGGTCTGCAAGTTCGCGTCTTGGTGCGAGAGGGGGGACTTTTAATGTTCCCCCTCGTGGGCTTCACTCGGCAGGCTTACTTTTCTTCCGAGTGGCGATTGAGGTGCAGCTTCTTTTGGATCTCTTGCTTTAGATCTTGCAGCACCGACTTCTTATCGGTTTCGGCAAGGATTCGTTTGACGACGGTCTTGGGGCCTTCGTCTCCCCAACTGGCGCCATGTTCAAAGTAATACTTGGCCGCTTTACCGACGATATAGGAACCATAGCCAGCGGCGGCTCCTTGCGGTAACGCGGTGAGCACGGTTCCCCAGCCCAGGGTCGCGGCTTTAACAAGGGAACTAAGGGCATGCGTGCCGAGTTCCGCCGTAATGGTCCAGCCAGCCGCTTGCAGAATGCTGGTGGCCAGCTTCTCGACGTTCGACCAAGTCATGTCGATGCCGTAGATGTGCGCCAGGGCACGTAGCATCGCCAGGTCGACAGCACTTCCGCCAAGCACATCGAAGAACGCGGCCGGGTTCGCGCCCACAGCAACCGCTTTGGCAACTGCGAAACTCCAGATCGTTTGATTCGCCCGGCGATCGCGGATTTTCACTTTCAGAGAAGCAACTCGGTCTGATTTATCGGCGGCATACATGGCCGCATTCAAGGCCAATAGACCGAGGCCGTCTTCTTCCAGCACTTCCAGTAGCCGCAGTTTTAGGTCTTCGACCTTAGGAGGTGGTGTGCGCCATTCGCTCCGCTCGGTACCGTCGGTTTGCTGGATGATGTACTCGACTTCCTTCGGCTGGGCAGCCGTTTCAACAATGCTTTCTAGCGGGACAATGCCTTCCAGACGTTGGGCTAAAATCTCGTCGAGGCGTTCTCGTTCTTTCTTTGAGTAAAGATCGACTTTGTTCAGCACCACAATAATCGGCTTGTTAACCGAAGCTAATGCGACCAAGGCCGAGTATTCTGTCTCGTTCAGGTCGGAATCGATGACAAACAAAATCACGTCGGCTTGGCGGGCCGTATCTTGTGCCATTTCTCCACGATCGGCTCCGCCCACTTCGTTGATGCCTGGCGTATCGATGAGAACGACTTCGCTGTTGGCTAAGCCAGGAAGACGGTAGCCAGCCCCTTCCCAGGCAACATGCCAGATTTCCTTAGTCCAGCCACCTTGAATATCGACTTGGGTGACTGCTTTGCCGACCAAAGCGTTAATCAAGGCCGACTTGCCGGTGCTGATTTCACCGAAAACGACAATCTCGACCCGGCCATTGGTCAGCTTGGTTTCCATGGTTTGCAGTTGGCTCAGGTCGTGCCGCAGCAGTTCCTTTTCCTGCTCGCTGCAACCACGGAAGCGATCGAGCGTATGGCGGACCGATTGCAACGCTTCGAGATAGCGGCGATCGTCGGAGATGTCCGACTTTTCGCTCGATTCAATCGTGCCCAAAACAGCTTCCTCGCTCGCTACTTCGGGCGTGGAACTGCTATTCGGCAGATCGGAATCGTGATCGCTCGGGGCGTTACTTTCGTTCGGCATAGCGTTGTCGGGCTTCTTGAACCAATTTTCGCAGGTACTGGGTATCGGTAACGTTCGCCCACTCGCGGCGGGCGAGGGCGGCTAAACCACCTTCCGGTTCCTGCATTCCGTGTTTGAAGTAGACCATGAAGACGTTTCCGATCCAACGGGTGACCAGCGCCATCACAATGCCTTGCAGGGCCCCGCCGGTGATCGTACCCAGGCCCGGGACACTTTTCAGCAGCGAGGCAACCGCCATGGTAATGATCGGGGCGGCCAGTTGAACCCCAAGGAAGCCCAGCAGTTGCTTCCCTAATTGCCCCAATAGGCTCACCGCCACATCAAGATCGACATCTTGGCGATAGATCTTCGCCAGGTCGACGACCATTTTCGTGGAAATGGCCACGCCAGCGGCAATGTCGACCACCGGTAGGGGGCTGGTCAACGCACCGGTGCCGCCGGCAGCCCACATATAACGGTTGATCAATTGGTTGGCCTGGCGATCGATCGAAGCTTCGACCTCTTTACGGGCCTTTTCAACCAGGCCACGCGATTGCATTAGCAAGTTGGCCAGCAGCAGATCGGTGCCGTCCTTTTTGATGACTTGCATCATGCGTCGGGCCAGCGGTTCGATACTGAGGGGGACGTCGACTTCCTCGTCGATTTCCTGGCCATCGGGAAGCACACGAATGCGACGACGCTTGGTCATACGAGAACGCACCGAGAGGATATCTTCCGGCTCAATGAAGTCTTTTGTTTGCTGGGTAATCTGCTGCAAAAGCTTAGCTTTGTCGCTATCGGTGAACCAGTCTTCTTTGTTGAGGCAAATTAAAACTCGTTTGTCCATCTTGGCTAGAAGTTCCAGCAGTTGGAACTCGCTATGTCGCAGCGGACCATCGACAACCAGCAGCACGATGTCGGCATCTTGGGCCGAGTCGGTGGCGATTTCCTGGTGCAGGGCGCCATCGACTTCCCCCAGCCCTGGCGTGTCGATCAATTGAACGTTGTTGTTGCCTGGCCACTCGACCTGATTGCGGCGTACGGTCGTGCCCCCGACGATGTCGGTGCTGAATGTATCACGGCCAGCGAGGGCGTTTAGAAGCGACGACTTGCCGCTGCTGATGGTGCCAAAAGCGATGATTTCGAGATGGCCACCTTCGAGCTTCGCCTCGATCCGATCGATCATGGGATCGACCTGATCGCGGAAATCACCATCAAACATCTCGCCTTGCAGGTCCGAGATATTGCGGAGGTTCTCTTCCAGTTCGTTACGTCGTTCGTCTGAGGAGAGCTCGTGCGGGCTACGGTTACGAATTTCTCGTCGCTTCTCCTTGCGGAGCTTAGCTACGTAAAGCGTCCAGAGAAGGTACCCGAAGGTTCCCAGAACCAAAATCGAGCCAATCCCGACAATGCTGAAATAGACCCATTTGCCTACCGGGCCAAGTTCGTTTCCTTCGCGAATGATACTGGCGACCCAACTCGGGACGTAAATCAGCCCTGCGCCCACCAGAACGAGTAGCACGACCAGACCAAGTCCCTGGTTTTTCCACGGCTGGGGCATTCGGTTTCGATTCAATAAGTGACGCAGGAAGTTCATGGCATAATTTAGGTTACGCGTTGAACCAGATCATCGCCAACGGGGGGCATTTAAGGCAAGCTCGGATTAGGCTGGTTTTGGCCGATAAAAACAATTTTAACCCCAAGAAATGAAAAAAGCGGACCGAATGGAACGGTCCGCTTCTCAGATCAGAGCTGCCGCAGGAAGGTGCTGGGTGGTGCGCGGCAGAAAATGATCGCAGAAAACGCCTATTCGGCCTTCTTCTTTTTGTTCGCCCCTGGCTTCTTTTTATTGAGGCCGAGCTTTTCTTTTTGTTCGTCCGTCAGAATGCTAGCCAACTTGGTCCGGATCTTACCGTTGAGCTCGTTCACTTCTTTTTGAGCTTCTTTTTGTTCGTCGGTTAGCGGGGCTTTGGCGTTGACATAGTCACGCAGTTCTTTCCCTTTCAAGCCTTTTTCTTTGGCTTCTTTTTGGGCGGCCATACGGGCTTCGCGGTCTTCCTTGGTCAGGCCAACGGCTTTGGTCAGTTCAGCCAGCTTAGGGCCGAATTCTTTGCGAACTTCGGCCACTTGGGCTTTTTGTTCGTCGGTGAGATCGAGCTTGGCGACTTGGCCAAAGATACCAGGATTGGCGTTCTTCTTTTGGTTCTTCTTGGGTTTCGCATCGTCGGCGCCCATGGCGGTTCCCAACGAGACAAAGGCCACCAAGGCGAACATCAACAGGGTGCTGCAACGAGACATAAAACAGGGACTCCGAAAGGGGAAGGGGAAAAGGAACGAAGTTTGAAAACGGGAATTCGCTACTTAGCGACTACGAAAAGAGCTGGCGAATAACCTTGCCGTCGCGCACGATAGTGATCGGTCGGCCGGTGTTGGTGTGATATTCTTTGGTGTGATCGATGCCCAAGTTATAGAAGAAGGACGCGGCAGCATCGTCTGGCTTGATTCCTTCGCCATCTTTGGGCAGCGTTGCTTTTTCATCGCTTTCGCCGATTACCTGGCCACCTTGAATGCCACCACCGGCCATCAACATGGTCATGCAGCGAGGATAGTGATCGCGACCCCCGCGACCGTTGATTTTCGGCGTTCTGCCAAATTCACCGGTCACAAACACGCCGGTCGAATCCAACAAGCCGCGGGTATGCAAGCCGTTGAAAAGTGCGGCCAGGCCGTTGTCGAGTTTGGGCAGAAGGGTGTCTTTCAACCGAGCGAAGTTATCGGTGTGGGTGTCCCAGCCGCCGTTGGTGATGGTGACAAAACGGACACCACTTTCAATCAAGCGAATCGCCAGCAGGCAGCTCATGCTGAACTCGTCTGCTGCAAACGGTTTAGCAAATTTGGGATTTTCCTGCTCGATATCAAACGCCTCGCGAGCTCGTTTCGAGGTGATGATCGAGTGGGCCTGGTGACTGAAGCGGTCGAGCCCATCGAGCAGTTGATCGTCTGATTCAAAACCGGCGAACGTTTGATCGAGTTCCGCGAGTAAACGGTGCCGCCGCTCGACCGTTTCCACAGTAAGCCCACCCGACAGGCTGATTCCGCGCACCGAATAAGCCTGACCGGGTTTGGGCGTACTGTTGGTTGCTAAAGGCGCATATTTCACGCCGAGATAACCGGCGGAATGAGAGCTACGAGGAATCGCCACGAACGGTGGCAGATCCTCAGGGCCGCCCAGTTCTTTGGTAACCACCGAGCCGTAGGCCGGATACTGCAGCGAAGCCAAAGGGCGGGTGCCGGTATTAACGTATTCGGTCCCCAGGTTGTGTGCGGCCAAGGTATGCGAGACGCCCCGCAGAATGACATATTTGTCGGCTTGCTGGGCGAGCTTAGGCAAGTGCTCGCTGATCTCGATTCCTGGGACATTCGTTTTGATAGGAGCGAACTCTCCACGGAATTCGCTTGGTGCGGCTGGTTTCGGATCGAACGTGTCGATGTGCGTCGGGCCGCCGTTCAAGTTGATGAAGATCCCTGCTTTGGCCTTGCCGCCTGATTGAACCTGACCGGCTTCTGCCATGGACATATAGGTGGCCAGGTTCAAACCAATGCCGCCCATGACGCCGACTTTCAAAAAGTCGCGCCGACGTACTCCGTCACATGTTCGATTGCTGGGCATGGGAAGATCCTTGAATCGTAATTTGTCTGGAAGTGGTCTGGGTGAAAGGAGGTGGCCGGAGCAAAGGAGATTCTCTTGCTTCGGACTAGTGATTAACGATGAACTCTTTGGTGTTCAGCAACGCCCACATCAGGTCGTGCAGTCCCGCCACCGGGTCTTTCGCTTCGTTGATATGGGACAGTGAGATGTTCATCTCTTGGTCGTTGGGCTTGCGGCTGAGAGTTCTCAGGTAAGCTTCTTCCACCATCTCGGCCGGAGAGTCGAAGTTAACTTCTTCGACCGGCTTTTGCTTCTCCGCTGCTTTGGCTTGGGCAAGTTGTTCCCGCAATTTTTCCAGCCGCTTCTTTCCGGCGGCCAGCTTTTGGCGAACTTCCTGGGCGCGCTCTTTTTTACCGTTGGCGGTAAGGCGTTCCACGGCATCTCGCCCGGTGCCTAGCTGCTCGTAGAGTCGCTTGATTTGAGCTTGAATTCGCTGGGTTTCGGTCGATTTCTTATCGATCTCAGTTTTCATCGAACGTCCGACCTCGCCGACCCAGCTTTGGTTGTTGCCGATCGCAGTGTGCAGGCTAAAGTCGTTTTGTAGGAAAACGGTTTGCAATAACGTGGCTTCCATGCTGCGGTCGCAGTCGCAATTGCTGGCCCGTTCGCTGCGCCCGAAGATTTGCAACGGATACGACGAATTGCCCACCAAGCGAGTGCCAGGAATGGCGATCGCCCGTTGGTCGATGTCCGATAGGTAAGATCCCATCGAATCGTTGCCAGCGGTGGCCTGTTGGATGATGTCGTAAGCGACTTCCGCAGGCAGGCGGCGGGGCACCGCTCGGCTGAAATTGCGGACATCGAAACGATTGGTATCGTTTGGCAACCATGAAAGCTGATAGGTGCGGCTGTTGGCGATCTCGCGATGCAGCCACTTCAAATCGTAGTCGTGCGCGACAAACTCTTGGGCCAAATAGTCGAGCAGCGGCGCGTTGCTGGGTGGGTTGCCCAGGCTCAGGTCATCGGTTGGATTGACGATGCCTACACTAAAGTAGGTTGCCCACACGCGGTTGACGATCGCTCGGGCAAAGTAAGGATTGTCCTTTTCGCGTAGCCACTGCATGACCGGTTCGCGAACGTCTTCGTAATCGCGAAGGTCAATCGCTTCCTCCCCCAGGACACGTGCTTCGGGGGATCGTGATGGCAGCCCTTTGCCTTTTTTGTTCTTCGTGTTGCGGGTGGAATTGGCCCGAACCGGAGTAACAACCAGTTCTGGGAAGGGAACCGTTTTCCCCTTTTGTAGTTGCTTCGCGAACTCGCGACGCTGCTGGTTGCCACGTAGGCTCTTGTCGATGTCAAGGCTGTTAAGCATGGCCTCGTATTCGTTAAACGCGTCTTTGTCCGAGCGGATCGGTTGGGCCGCGAAGCGAGCACCAGTGAAGAAGGTTTTGAATTCATCAAAGTCATTCTTCGACCAGACATCGAATGGGTGTTTGTGGCACTGGGCACATTGAATGCGTACGCCCATGAAGGCATAGGCGAAGGCAATCGCACGTTCTTCTGGCTGGCGGAATTCGCGGCGCGCCCAGTAATGGGTCATGTATTTGCGATCAGCGAACGATTCCCCTTCGCGGTACATGTCGCTCATCTCTTCGCAGTATTCGCGATAACTTTCTCCTTCCAGGCGGCTGCGTGCCAGGATGATACCTTCGGCAATCTGATCGTAGGGCGTGTTCTTTTCAACGCGGTCATAGATCCAGTCGTACCACTCTTGAGCAGGCCCGACGCGCATTGGCGAGACGTTGACAAGCTGCTGATCGTTGTTGCCGGTAATATCGCACAGCAGCGTGGTCATCTTGGCGACGTACGCGGGCGTTTCCAGCAGTTGGTCGATCTTCTGGCTACGTTTGTCCGGGTTGGTGTCGGCCACGAACGAGCGGATCTCGGTTGGTGTCGGGAGGGTGCCGGCAATATCAAGGCTAACACGACGAAGGAATTGCTCGTCGGTCGTTAAGTCGGAAGGAACGATGCCCATCTTGCGTAGTTTTTGCACGACCAATTGGTCGATCTTGGTCGGGGTGGGAACCTCCGGGTAATTCTCGCCAATCAGTTGGCTAACCGGACGAAGCACGGGCACGGCGATAACGGCCTTGTCGTAAGCAATCACGACGTGCGTGTCGCCAGACTCGTTTGAGGTAACCAAGCCATCGCGGTTGATCTGGGCGACTTGATCATCGTTGGTGGTGAAGCGGCATAACGGCGTAACATCTTCGCGACTACCGTCGGCCCAAACGGCAATGGCCGTAAGCTGCTGAGTTTGGTCTTTTTCGGAAAAGACAAGTTCCTCGGGCGTCACTTCCAGGCGATCGAGCACGGCAACCTGATCGGCATCGAACTGGGCACCTGCTTGGATCCAATTTTTAAGGACGCGATGTTCCCAGCTACCATCTTCGTAGATCTGACCTCCTTCGTGCATGTCTTCATCGGTGGGCTTGAAGATGATCAAGCTTTTATCGGGCGACTTCAGATCGACACGCGGCTCGTCACCAGCCGTGATTGCGCTATGGTCGGCTTTGAAGTCGTAGCCGAACAGTGAGAGCATGAAACCACCCCGGCCTTGGAACGAGCCGTGACAGGCACGCCCATTGCAACCCATCCGGCTCATCAGAGGAATGACATGCTTTTGGAAGTCAGGCGTCTCGCTAACATCCTCAGGCGAAAATCGCTCGATGATCGTGGGAGCGACTTTGATGTCAGAGTCCGAGTTGCCCTTCCTTTCCGCCGAAGAATTACTCGGCAGCATGGCAGCCAATGAAGTGGCGAAGACCATCAACCAAAGGCGATGCGAGATGATGTTCATTGGGCGGCTATCCTTCGCGGAGCTAAGAACGTGGGATGTGTCCATGAAAGTCCGTGACTCTGATTCTTGAAACGATGGCTGTCGTAAAAGTTACTTACTTGCCTTCGCTTGGATTGGCTGGGCTCTTCTTCGCAGGGCGAGTTGGCGCTGCTAATTGACGCATCTGACGATCGATGGCCGTTTGGCTGTCTTCCTCGAAACGCTCCAGGTTTCGTTCGAGGCGTTCGACCCGAAGCTTGGTACGTGCGAGTTCTTCCTGCATGAACCGGAGTTGTAAAGCCCGTTTGTGCGTTAACGCCTCGCGCAGTTGCTGCCGAAGCTGGTCGTTGTCGGGGTTTAATTGCAAGCGAGCGGCCAGCAAGGTGGCGTTGCTGTTCGCTTTCCATAGTTCTAGTTGCGTTTCGTAGGATCGAGGATTGCGTTCCTTCAGCATGCTCAGCCGTTCGCTGACGCGATAAATTTCGCGTATCGCTCGGCCGTATTCTTTGGGATCCATCCCACGTAGTTGGCGGAGCAGTTTTTCCAGAGCGGGGTGGTGCTCTTTGGCGAACTGGATCGCCGCTTGCTCGCGTTGTTGTCGCTCTTGTGGGCTAACTTTGTTGTCGGTATCGCTTGCTTGGGCTAACTGCTGCGGGCCAGTCCGCACCGAAACCGTCCGTCGCTGCGCGGTGCCGTTTTCCTGGGCGTTAACCGGTGTGGCTACGCAGAAGGTGGCCACCGTAAGTAGGACGGCAAAACTGGGCCAACGAGTTGGAAGCAAAGCAAAAGTCATTAGCAAGTCGCGAATCTCTAAATTCAGAAAAAGTGGAGTTCGTTCGGGGCTACATGGCGGGACGAGAAGCCGATTTCTCTTGTTCAGCTGCCAGGGCTTTAAGCATCCAAGCAGGCGGCGTGGAAGGAGAGCTTGCCAGCAAGGCATCGTCGGCGTTTTCTTCCAGGGGAATGTCCCCTGCAGGTAGTGTTAGTAGCTCGTCATCCCAAAGAGCCGATGTTTCGCCAGTTTGGGCTTCGAAGTGATCGGCCCAAGCCGAGGCCAGTTGAACTTCTTCGTTGGTGGTGCTGGGCAAAGCAATCTCTTGGTGGGGGGCGTTTTGGTAAAGCCAAAGTCCACCCACCACGGCAACCAGCAACGATGCCGCCAGGGCCAGGAAGAGCTTGGCCTTCGTATTCCCGTTCCCTGGAGCGACCGTACTAGGCGAGGCAACCGAGGTACGCTCCGAGGGAACGGAAAGAGGCACAAACGCTTCGTAGGTTGTTTGTGTCAACTGAACCGCTTCGGCCAAGATTTCACGCAGGGATTGATCTGTGGCCAGTTGTTCTTCGAAAAGGCTTGATTCTTCGGGACTCATTTCGTCCAGCAGGTAACGCACAGCTTCAAAGAACCGATCGTCATCGGAATCGCCGTCGGCGCTGTCAACACTACGGATCATAAAACAAGTCTTCTTAATGCTTACGTGTCTCGCTGGGTCCAGGCCAGCTTGCCACGTAACTTGTGCATGGCGTTTCGCATTCGTCCCAGGGCCGTTCCTAGTGGAATGTCGAGTTCCTCGGCAATCTGGATGAATGTTTTGTCTTCGTAAATTCGCATTCGCAAGACTTGCTGTAAGTCGGGCGAAAGCTGTTGGATTGCTTCCCGGATCGAAGCGGTCATCTCGGCGCGAACCAGTGGATCGTCGTTCACGCTGGTAGGTTCAGGTTGAATTTCCTGCAGCTGACCAAGGACTTTCTTCTGGGTTCCTTTTTTCCGGCGATCAGCCAGAGCTTCGCGGTAGGCGACTTGAAATAGCCACGCCTTGCGGCTTTCCGGCTGGGTTTCGTGTCCCACTTCCACCAGTTTGTGAAATGTGGTTTGGATGATGTCTTGAATCTGGCTCCAATCGCCTACGACTCCCCAAAGAAACCTGCGCAGCTCTTCCCCGTGCTCTTGGTACAGGGCCGCAATCTCGGCTTCGGTAAGCCGGTGTTCAGTGGGATGTGTCAACGCCTTGGAATCCTAAATACCGCATCGCCATCGCGGCATCTATTGAGATAAGAGCGAAGAGAGGGGTGGATTATTGTGATAATTTGGAAGAAGGAAGAAAAAAACATCGGGTTGGCCGGCGTAGTCCGCCTGGCAATCGAGCGAGGTGGGCATGTATCGAACGAAGTTTCGTATAAATTGAACTCGAAAAACAGCTTGAGGGTTCCGTAAGAATCGTTCGTGATATAATGGGCTGTTTAGCGATTTCACCGTAAACCGTTTGGGAGTCTGGACTTGTTTATTGGTCCGGTTTTTACTCGCGAGGCGGCCGTAACTCCGCGTCGTAGCAAGTTTTATGTCTATCGCGCGGTCTACGTGGCGGCTTTGTTCTTGCTGATGTGTACGGCCTGGCTGGTGCTGGCCGGTACGCAAGTCATTGCCAGCGTTGGAGATATGGCTCGTTTTGGGGCGAGCATATTTCAGATCTTGGCCCCGATTCAGCTTTGTTTGGTGATCTTCTTCGCGGCGTTCAGTGCTGCCGGGGCGGTGGCCCAAGAGAAGGATCGCAAGACGCTGATTCTGCTGCTGATGACTCGGCTGAATAATTCTGAATTGGTGCTAGGCAAGATGCTGGCCAGCCTGATCAATGTATTTGCGCTGATTTTGGCGGCGACTCCTGTTTTCTGTGCGCTGTTTTTGTTTGGTGGCGTCTCGGCGGCTCAGGTCATCCGGGTGCTGGTGGTCACGTTGATTTCGGCCCTCGCAGCCGGGACCATTGGTAGCACCATGGCATTGTGGCGAGAAAAGACATTCCAAACCCTGGCGCTCACCGCCATGTTGATCATGGTTCTGCTGGGGATGAGCGGGCTGGTCGCAGACCGCGTATTCTTTGATCGGTTGTTCGATATCTCGGCGGCTCACTGGGGAACCGCCATGAATCCGATTTGGGCGGTGATGGAAGCAGCGAACCCGTTTCCGGCAACTGAGGGCAACTTGGCGGCGATTGGCGGCGTGACTGGCCTGCACGTTTTGATCATGGCGGTGGGGATTGTCCTGCTCAATGGAACGGCGATCGCCCTGGTGCGGGTTTGGAATCCTTCACGAGAAACACGTCGCGGTAAGGATATGCAAGCCCAGCAGCAAGAAGAGAGCATCTGGGGGGCCGAGCATGATATGGCTCAGCTCGAACAAGCCTCGACCAAGGAGGGAGCCGCCAAGCCAGACAACGAATCACTGCGGGCTGGCCATGTTGATGCACGTACGACCAAGGTGACGCAAAATCATCGCCAAGTTTGGGAGAACCCCATCTTGTGGCGTGAAACGCAAACGTGGGCGTACGGCCGCAAGGTGCTGATTATCAAGTTCGTCTATCTGCTGCTCGCCGCCGCCGCTGCGTACCTGTTGTACGATATGGTCGCTAGTGGCACGGCCGTTTATCGAGGAGACCAGCTTGGTACCTCGATTCCGCCGGTGGCCTGGGCGATGGTGCCGTTGTACCTGATTAGCTTGGTCATTGTGAACGCGCTGGCGGTAACCTCGGTGACGAACGAACGTGATGGCCAAGCGTTAGACTTATTGCTGGTGACCGACATTAGCCCCAAAGAATTCACGTTTGGCAAACTCTGGGGCGTGATGTGGGTAACTCGCGAAATGATCCTTGCTCCCTTGTTGGTGAACGCCTACTTGTGGTTTGCCGGGGCAATGAACGGCGAGAGCTTTTTCTACGTGAGTTGTGGCTTGGTGGTGATGTACTTCTTTGTCACCATGCTTGGTTTGCATTGTGGTATGGTCTATGCCAACAGTCGCACGGCAATTGGCGTGAGTCTAGGCACGGTCTTCTTTTTGTTTCTCGGTGTGATAACGTGTATCTTGCTGATGATCAGCTTTACCGAGTCGTTCCACTTCCAGTTGTTCCCGTTCCTGGGATTCATTGCTGGGGGCGGGTTGGGATTGTACGTAGCGATTGGCTACCGTAATCCTTCTCGGGCGATAGGGATCGCAGCAACCGCCGTCCCGGTGGGTACCTTCTTCGCGATTGTCAGCTTTTTGCTGGGCAATGGGATGGAAGTGTTTGTCGTCACCGTTATGGCGTATGGTTTTACGATGATTGCCATGCTGATGCCGGCAATCACTGATTTTGATATTGAAGTCGGACATCGCTCAGGGGCCGACGACGCGTAGCTTAGCTAACCGCTCGCGCGTGATACACAGATAAATCCGTTCGGAAAGGAGTCGCAGGTTGGACGTCATTGTAGCCATTGCACCGTGGTTGGTGACAATGCTGCTGTTGGTCGCCTGCTCTGGGATGTTCTCGGCCTCGGAGGCGGCCTTCTTTTATTTGAAGCTAGAGGATCGCAAACGTTTTCGTAAAGGAACGACGGCGCAGCGTGCTGCCGCCGCTTTGCTGGCCGATCCAGATCGACTTCTCTCGGCGATTCTGTTTTGGAATCTGATGATTAACGTGGCCTATTTCGCGGTCGCTTCGATCGTGGGAATCCGCCTTCAAGATAAAATCGGGGCTACCTATGCTACGGTTTTCTCGACGGTTTCTTTGTTGGTCATTATCTTCTTCAGCGAAATGCTGCCGAAAAGCCTGGCCGTGTTACGGGCACCTACGTTGGCAGCGTTATTGGCGGTGCCGATTGCATTCGCGGTTCGTCTGATCGATCCGATACGACCATTAATGCGTGGCGTAAGTACGATTTCGCAGCGACTGATTTGGCCACGCTTTCAGGCGGAACCGTACATGCAAGTTTCGGACTTAGAACGTGCCATTCAGATGTCGATGCAAAGCAGTACGGTCCTCGAACAAGAAGAAATGGCCTTGCGCGGCATTGTTAGTCTTTCCGATTCTTTGGCGGTCGAATTGATGCGGCCAAGAATGCGTTTCAAGATGTTTCAGCAACCGGTATCGCTGAAAGATTTAGACTGCGAAATGACCCCGAGCGGTTATTTATTAATCGCCGACGAACAAGGCGACGACGTGGGCAGTGCGATCAATCTGATCGATGCCACCGAGTTGCCAAGCACAAACCTAGAGGAAATCGCCCAAGAAGTGCTGGTGTTCCCTTGGTGTGCCCAAGCGTCGGAAGTGTTTCAGCAGATGTTGTCCAGCGAGAACGAAGTGGCCGCCATCGTGAATGAGTTGGGGGAAACGATCGGGGTCGTCACGCTGCGAGATTTAATGGAAACCATTTTCTCGAACTCGCACGGTCGCAGCGAACGTATTCTGCAGCGAAAGACATTTGAAGAAACCGAACCAGGCGTGTTTCTGATCTCCGGTATGACCAGCGTCCGGCGGATGGCAAAACACTTTCAACTAGAGCTTCCCGAAACGCGGCATGCGACTATCAATGGGATTTTGCAGGAAGAGCTTGACGGCATCCCTGAGGTAGACGACGAAGTTGACTGGGGGCCGTTTCACTTTTTGGTAGTCGAGCAACTGAGTGAGGGGCATATATTAGTTCGCATGACCTTGCGGCACGAGGAGGAATAACGCGATGCTTTTCGTATTCCTCATCTTTACTATCGGGGTTTTGTTAAGTGCGTTTTTTAGCGGTTCGGAAACGGGCTTCTATCGGGTTACCCGCGTGCGTCTGGTGCTGGATGGGCTAGGCGGCGACTGGTTATCTCGCTTTCTGCTATTCCTGACGAATCACCCGGCGCTGTTTGTCGCAACAACCCTGATTGGCAACAACGTGGCGAACTATATGGTTTCGCTGGCGATTGTGTTGTTCTCGCACGAGTTTTTTCCAGACAGTTCCGCGGCTGAAATGGCGTTGCCGTTGATTATGGCGCCGTTTCTGTTTGTTTATGGTGAACTGCTGCCCAAGTATTTCTTTTATCGTGCTCCGAATTTGCTGCTGCGTCGCACCGGCTGGTTCTTTTTTCTGTTTACGGTTTTGTTCGCTCCGTGTGCCGCTTTGTTGTGGCTGTTGGGTAGAGCATTGCAGCAGCTATTAGGGGAATCGCCCGAAACGGTTCGCTTAGCTTTGGCTCGTACCGAATTAGAAGACTTCTTAGAGGAAGGTGGCGAATTTGGCATTTTGAATCGAGCCCAACGTCGCGTTGCTCAGGGGGTTTTTGGGGTCTCGAACCGCCGTGTGACCACCATCGCCACGCCAATCTCGCGTGTCTGGACGGCGAAGATTGGTTCGAAGGTGAATAACATTCTTCGTGTCGCCAAGCGAAAGCAGCTCTCGGTTATTCCGATTGTGCAGCAGGATGGCAAGCGGACGATTCCGGTTGGTTACGTTCGTGTTTGCGACCTTTACATGGGAGATGGAGAAGAGATCCTCAACTACCACCCACTCCCAGAGATCACCGCCAACGATAGTTGCATCTCCGCGCTTACGCGGCTGCAAGGTACCGGCGAACTTATGGCCAAGGTCGTTAGCCGGGCTGGCGTGGTGGTGGGGATCGTCACCATGCAACAGCTGCAACGATCGATTCTCGACGCCAAGAAGCAGCCAGCTTAGTTGTTCCTAAGAATTGACATTCATGAGCACCACACCCATTAAACTTCTGACATCCGGCCGGCATCGTTTAACGTTGGACGTGGATGACCGTGAACGCGAACTGTGGGTTTTCGTCCCGACCCAGGCAACCGAGCCTAGCGATGGCTGGCCGGTGATTTTGACGTTTCATGGTGGTTTGTCGAATGCCCCCACCATGATGCGATTCTGTGAATTACAAGAACTCGGAGAGACGGCTGGCTTTGTGACCGTGTTTCCCAATGGCACCGGCCGAATGCCATCGATGAAGACCTGGAACGCCGGCATGTGCTGTGGTTATGCGCAGCGTGAAGATGTCAACGACGTTCATTTTGTCGAAGAGCTATTGGCCGATTTGTCACAGCGAATCCAGATCGATCCCAGCCGTGTTTATGCCACCGGGATGTCAAACGGTGGGATGATGGCCTACTTGCTGGCAGATAAGCTCTCGGATCGTTTTGCCGCCGTTGCCCCGGTTGGCGGTACGATGGGAAACGAGGCTTGTCAGCCGAAGCGACCGGTCCCTTTGATGCACATGCATGGAACTGAAGACCAGTTCGTCCGCTGGGAAGGAGGCGTGGGGGCACGAAGTAAGTCGAAGCTCGATTTCCATTCGGTTGATCATGCGATGGCCAATTGGGTAGCCGCGAATCGGGCCAATCCTCAGCCGCAGATCGAGAAGTTCGAGCCCCAAGTGGACGATGGAACTTCGATCGAAAAGTACACTTACGCTGCTACCGGGACTGGCTCGGCCGAAGTGATCTTGTGGAAGATTTACGGCGGTGGTCACACTTGGCCAGGAAAAGAAAGCCGGTTAGATATGCTGGGGCCAACGACGCACAATCTGGACGCAAATGCCGTGATCTGGGACTTCTTTCAGCGGCATCGGCTGCCCAAAGAATAGCCGAGCCGCACTAACCTACGAGTGCTCGCCGTTGGCCAAGGGGCAACAGTACGTTCCCCTTGGGGCGATCTTGGATTACGAATCGTTCGCTGCGGCAGCCTTTTCCGCAGCACGCTTGGCTGCTTCATTCTTTTGGCGGCGAAGTTCGTCCTCTTGGGCCAATTCTTTGAGACGTTCCAGTTGTGGCTTGGTTAGGACTGCTTCCATATCTTTTTTCATTGCCGTTTCGAGCTTCTCGATCTCGGCTTTGAGTTGATCGATCTTCGTGCTATAGCCACTTTGAATCTCATAGATCTTCAAGCGCTGGTCTTGGGTGACAATCTCTCCGTAATAGGTTGGCAGCCGACCGCTTGGTTCTGCTGGCTTGGCGGTTGCTTCCGCAGCATCCTGTGCGGAAAGTTTCGAGAAGGTGGTGACTGCTCCGAGAAAACCAAACAAAGCGATCAAAGTCACGGCAAGAGTTTTCGATGTCATTTCCCGTTTGCGCCCAATTTCAAAAAGTTGGATTGGCGCCATCATGGCTCAACAATGGGGTGATCCGGCACCCGTTTTAATGTGTTTGATTATGTTTCGTCTGTTGGGGGGTATCAAGCCTTTTTCGCGCAGGGAAAGGTCGGCGCATAAAAAAAAGGCCGAAAGTAGCCGTTCCGTCGTCTACTTTGGCCTTTGATCTCACGGTCCACATCCTGCGGCCCGTCCTCCCGGTGTTCGATCAGTAATAAATATCGTCCGGTGGTTTACTCGTTCTCTAGGGAAAATCAGGTATTTTCGTGCTAGCACTACCCTATCTGGTGATAAGTTATCGCGGCTAGCAAAAAAATGCGGGCGGATCCCATCCAGGATCCGCCCGCAAGACGCTTTGGGCTCATAGGCAAACCACACTCCCCAGGTAGCTTGATCGAGCCAATCGCGTGTTTTCAAGCAATTTGCTAGTTGCGTGGCAGCAAGGCGTGCAGCGAAGGGAGCAGACGAGCTTCTTTCGGTTCAGCCTTGGGGGCAGCGGGGGTTGGTTTAACCTCTGGAGCAGCCTCAGGAGCGTGGTGTTCCTTCATCGATTCTTCGATGCTGATGATGTCAGTCGCACCGCACGAGTCGCAGGCAGGGGCTCCGCAGCCGCAATCCATGCCATGACCGCAATGGTGCCGGAAGCCTCGCACGTGAAGTCCCAAGCAGCTTGGGCAGTCGTTGCCACAACCTTTGAGCATGGACGAGCCGCAGCAAGGAGCTGGGGCAGGTTGGCAGCCACACGCAGGGCGGGCAAACCAGTGGTAGCGTGTATGAATTTTCGGGCGGCAGCAGCGTGCTTCCGAGCAGTAGCCAGCCCAGACATTGTCGCAGCAGCCTGCGGTAGCGTATCCAGGAGCCGAGCAACCGCAATCGGCGGCAGCGTATTGAGTGCCGGGATAGCTAATCGTTGAAGCTTCCCAGAGGCCCGCCGAGGCCGATCCGGCAGCGGTCATCACAACGAAGCACGAAGCAATGGCGATACGAAACATGGTAAGTCTTCCTTCTGTTTGGGGAGTTGAGTGAGGGAGTATTTGTTGCACTGCCGAAACATGCCACGCAAATAGCGTTGTGCAAACGCAACATCGAAAAATTTTGCCTCATTCGCTCCTCTTTCGCAGGTGGTGCGCCTAACCTAGCCGAAATAATCGTTATGACTGGGCACTTCGCATGCGTCGCCAACGATTCGTTAGAATAAGGCCTGTGAAGTTTCCCATTGATGTTTCCCTTGAAGACCAGGTCTTGGTTCTCGTGTTGCATTTTCCGCTGAATCCCGGATGGATCACGGCTACGGTGGCATTCTTGCTGGGCATCGTCGGCATGCTGCTATTGATGCGTGGACGCGGTAGCTTGCAAGGAACTACGCTGACGGCCGCTTGGGGGTGGGCGATGGTGGCCTGGGTTTCGCTAATGGGGTGCGAAATCGCGATTGCTCTTTGCCATGAAATGCAGTGGCCAATTGCTGATAACCACGGGCGTTACTTAGCTGCGATGAGCTTATTCCTGCCGGTCTTGGCTCAGATTGGCGCCAAGCGACGGCATCTCGTGGTGGGGCAGTTGTTGATGGTTGCGTTTTGGTTGGTGCTGTGTATCCCCGTTTTCCGTGTGGGCATTTTGGATTCCGCTGGCAAGGCCGATCCTGGTTGGGTCTGGGGAAGTTTTCTCGCGCTTTTGCTCGTGGCAGAGCTGTTAAACAACCTAGGTACCCGATTTAGCCCTGCCGCTTTTTGTTTGGCGGCTGCTCAAGGGGTGATGGTTTACCCCTATTTGCCTTGGGCCACTGCCGAGGTCACGACCGGCGGTGCGTTGCTGGCGATGGGAATATTGCTGCTGGGAATGGGATTGGTCGCTTTTTATTGGCCGGTTAGGGCCGAGGCTGTCAGGCCGGAAGATCGAGCTTGGCTGGACTTTCGCGATCAATTTGGCAGCTATTGGGCTGCCCGCGTAATGCAGCGGGTGAACGACGCAGCCGTACGCTACGAATGGGGGCTGTGGTTAGGCTGGGATGGATTTCACCAAGTAGAAATTGTTGGTTCGGACCCCGAATTTCGGGACGAGGTACGCCAAGGTCTCGTGGCCTGCCTACGAAAACTACTAGGGGACTTTGTCGACCAGCAATGGCTTGACGATCGCCTACCCAAGGGGAACCCCAAGAAGAATGGGATGGAAGATCTTGAAGCATAAGCGGCTGGTCCATAGCCTGGCTGCAGGAAAGATCTCCCGAAATTATCTAGCCACGCCTGAAACAGTTTGGTTGCCAAGTGGGTAGTTGCCATCGATACTGGAAATTGGGTCGCTCTCCTTTTTGATTGCCCTCACCGACTTTTGAGATTGCCTCACTGAGAAACTTGATGACGGAACTGACCAACAATCAGAAAGATGCGCCCACGGAACTGGAACTGACCGGTCGCGTCGTTGGCGACTACCGCATCTTGCGTCGGTTGGGTCGGGGGGCTATGGCCGAGGTCTTTCTGGCCGAACAGCAAAGCCTGAAGCGGAATGTGGCGGTCAAAATCTTGCAGCCAGAACTGGCCAAAGATCAAGCTTACGTCCGACGTTTCCATCGCGAAGCCCAAGCGGCGGCTGCCCTTACACATGCCAACATTGTTCAGATCTACGAAGTTGGCAATTCTAATGGGCTCCATTTCATTGCCCAGGAATATGTCCCTGGGCAAAACCTCAAGCAGCTACTCAACAAACAAGGGACGCTCGAGGTCAAACTGGTCGCCGCGATTATTCGCCAAGTTGCCGCCGCGCTCTATAAAGCGGCCGAGCAGGGGATCGTCCACCGCGATATCAAGCCAGAGAACATTCTCATCACGGCAACCGGCGAAGTGAAAGTCGCCGACTTTGGCTTGGCGCGTGTAATTGCCCAAGATGCCGATGGCATGAATCTCACCCAGATTGGTGTCACCATGGGAACACCTCTCTACATGAGCCCAGAGCAGGTCGAAGGAAAGCCGCTGGATCAACGGAGCGATATTTATTCCCTGGGGATCACCAGTTACCAGCTTCTCGCGGGGCGGCTTCCTTTTGAAGGAGATAATCCGCTGACCGTGGCGGTGAAGCATTTAAACACCGAGCCAGAGCGTCTCGAGAAGGTACGCGGCGGCGTGCCGTTACCGTTGGCGCAGATGATCCATAAGATGTTGGCCAAGAAGCCGGACGATCGCTACCAGAACGCGTCAGAGTTGCTACGCGACCTGCGAGATGTGCAAAAGGCACTCGGTAGCGATGCGTTTGGCAGCGATCCCGCAGATTGGTCGATTGTCGAGCTGGCTTCTTTGTCGTCGGTTCGTAGTGACGGCTTGAAAGAGCTTTCCACGGTAATGAAAACCTCGGCGATGACCGTCTATCGCAAGCCTTCCTGGGGCAGAAGTATTTCGCGTTTTGCGGTTGCCGGGGTGATTTGTTTGCTTGTTGGCGGAGGCTTAGCCCTGGCATCACGGAGCCCTAATTTGTTGGATGGAGTAGCCGAGCCAGAAGTGCCTCACCTGCCAACATCGGAAGAACAATTCTTGTTCGCAATGTTCCGGACCAACGATCTCGATTTAGAGCAGCGGCCCCGTTACTTTGCCAGCGTGGTTCGCTATTTCCCGATGGAAAACAACGAAGAGAATCGGCTGTGGGGCTTACGGGCGATGCAGCAAGAGGCAATCATTCTTCTGAAATTGAAACGCTATGAAGAATCGCTCAGCATCTTTCAAAAGTTGGCGGAACAGCGCGAGATCGATGTCGAAGCCAAGGCGTTTGGTTATGCGGGGCAAGCAATCTGCTATCAGGAGTTGGGACGCCGAGATGCCGCTGACCAGGCATTTGCGACGGCACACAAAGAAGAATACTTGTCCATCATTCGTGGTACGGACGAAGAATTCCTGCAGCAATTTCTCAAAGCCTACGGGCAGCTAACAAGCAAGACGTAATCGCAGCCAGTTAGCTTTCCAGAGAGACTTCGCACAGAACGTCGAGCATGGCTTCAATCGAAGATAACGCCGCCGATTCTTCTGGGGTATGGTAGCCGGTTGTCGGTACTTGTAGTGTCGCCCCTTGAATGGTCCCTTCCGAAGCCGAGGCCACACGACCTAGCTCGGTGCTTCCTAGTGAGGTCGGGTTCTTGCCTTCGGCCACTCGCTGCTCATTTTGTTTGGCCAGCATCTCGTCTTTAAACATGTAGCGGATGCCAAACTTTTGACAGGCCGTTTCTAGCCGAGTCACCATCTGCGGGTTGAACACGGCATTGGCATCCCGTTTTCGCAAAACAACTTGTTGGGCATCCGCTGCAGGAATGTCTGGGAAAGGGCTGGTGTCGAGTACCAAGAGGTCTTGCGTTTCGATACCGCAGCGGCGGAACCATTCGAGCAGGAATCGCCAGCTACGGCCTGCTTCCTCTTGGGCCGTAAACAGGGCCGTCCCTTGAAAACCTTGGCGGAAGAGGTAGATCAGCATTGCGGTCGTGAGGACGTTATCGAGCTGAGCCGAAGCGCGACCGTACGAAATGGACAACCGGTCTTGATAGGCAACCGGGGTGCCTGGCAGAACGTGGTCGAGCCCTTCCACTTCAAACACAAGGTTCCCGCGTCGTTCGCAGAGGTACGATCGTTTGATGGTCCCCTTGCCCAGATAAGTGCCGCTCCAAGGAACATACGCTTGAACGAAACGCTCGTGAAACCGTTCGGCAATTGTCTGGAAGGTTTGTTCCGAGACCGAGTCTCCTAGCAAGTCGCCTCGGTTACGGGCCACAAAGGCCGCGTACTGAAACTCGTTGGGACCGGTGCAGATTAGCCCGTGCCGATCGACGTGGGCAGAGATGTGCATTCGGTCAGGCTGATCGCCGCTGGCAACCAATAGCCCTTCGTACAACGTGACCTTGGCATGTGTTTCTTCCAGCTCGCGCTGCAGATAACGGAAGAAAGCGTGCTCCGATCCAACCACCGATGGGTGGCGAACCAGTTGTTTCAGGATGTCGAGGAATTCCTCAAGGTCGAGTTTGGTCACGGCAGGCATCTAACAAACAAGAACGAGACTCAACAACAGAATCTCTGCCCTAAGTTTAGTTAAATCCTTGCCTAAAAATAAAGAGCGGACCTCAAAGAGTTTCCTCGGTTTCCGGCAGAAACATCGTTGCGATTTTGACAAATCTCTTTGCCCATTCCGCAGAATGACCTGATAATAGAAATGTATCTATCTAGTTGCTTGAGGAGTCTTGCCGTGCGTTACGTTAGCATCTTGTCCATTCTGGCATTCCTTGCGGCAGGAAGCTTTGCTCAAGCACAAGGTTTGGGGCAGTATCATTACAAGAGCCGCAGCAATATCACGGTGGGACGAGGTGGCTATGCCGATGTCACCCGCCCTGGCGGTTACTCCGGAAATTATTCTCACGGGAACGCCAACTACCACCACCATAATCACCATCATGGCGGGGGCTTTGGATACCGCTATCCCAGTTACGGCGGTTTCTGGGGCGGATCGGGGATGTCGATCGGAATTGGTTTAACACCTTACGGATACCCTTATTCAACGCCTTACGTGTTTAACTACGGCGGTGGGTATCCGTTCAATTATTCCAGCTTGTATCCGTACGGTACGTATTACCGTCCTGGAGATCAGTACCTGGAATATTACTTGCCGCCAACCCAACCTGCCGAGCTTAACTATGGCCCGCAAGCGATGAAGCAGTTTATGGGGCTGCCGCGAGATTTCGCGATTCAACCGCAGCGTCAACAAGCATTCAGCGGCTTGGCATCTCCGCTCGTGATACCGGAAATGGTGGCCAAGCCAGTCATGCCGATCGAGCAGCCTAGCCCGCAAGCGGTGGAAAGAGCGGCCCGATTTATCCAAGCGGGGGATGCTTTATTCCGGCAACAGCGCTATAGCGAAGCTCTTGGGCGGTATAAAGATGCCGTGGCTGCTGCTCCTGGGGATGCCCAGGGCCACTTGCACAAGGCCTTGGCCTACTTGGCGCTTAATCGATCTGAAGAAGCGGTTAAAGCACTGAAGCTTGCCGTGCAGCAAGATCCTGATGTCGCCGAGTCGAATCTAACCTTGAATGGCCTGCTCGATAGTAACGCGGCTGCGAAAGCATCGATTATTGAAGCCAATGCCCGCCGCGCGGTGGCCGATCCACAAAATGCCGACTTGCTGTTTTGCGTGGGGGTATTGCTCCATTTCGATGGCGAAGACGCTCAGGCCACTAAATTCTTCGAGGCCGCCCAGCGCAACGCAGGTGGCGGCGATCTCTCTTATATTGACGCCTTCTTGAAAGACAACCGCCCACCGGCGAACACCGGAAGTGGGATCGAACTGTAAGATAGCTCACTCTAAAACAGCTTCTTCTCGGCGAGGACTTTTGGGCCAGGATTGGCGCCGGTGATTTCCTGTCGAATAATCGAAGGTTTCCCACGAAAAACTGGGGATGGCGGAGTTCGTTGTCGGAGAACTGACAACGTTCCCTTTTTCTATCTGATGATGAAATGCCCAAAGAGGAGTCTTGGCACAATGAAGATTGGTAAGCTGCTGTTGCTATTGTGTGTATTTACGGTCCCCGTTTCGTTGGCTGGTTGCACGTCGGAAAAGACCGACACGGCCGGGCACGAGGAAGGCCACGATCATGATCATGATCACGATCATGGAGAAGCAGGCCCGCACGGTGGGCATTTGATTGAGTTGGGAGAAGAAGCTTATCACTTGGAATGGACCCACGATGACGAAGCGAAGGCGCTCACCTTCTATGTTCTCGATGGAGCTGCGAAACAAGAGGTCAAAATTCCTGCCGAGAATCTGCAGATCAATGTGACCGTCGGAGACGAGACGAAGTCATGGAACGTGCCAGCGGTTCGCGCAGACGGGGAAGACACAACGGCATTGTTTGAAACAAACGATCCGGATGTGTTCGCTTTGCTGAGTGACGACGAAACCAAAGCGACCATCGATGTAGAGATCGAAGACAAGCCGTACCAGGGTGAGATCGAACACCATCATCATGGTCATTCTCACTAAGCGGTTTCACCTGCTTCAAGCAAGAACCAATAAAACGCGATGCTATACGGCATCGCGTTTTTTTTATTTCAAGGCGATCAGCGATTCATGCTATCGACCGCCAGAAGCTACCCAAGCGGTTGCTACTTGGGAAGGTGTGCCGCGGAAAGCCGCTTGAAAGGCTTCATCGAAGTCGGTTCCTTTGCGTAACGCGTTCATTAACGCATCGAACTGATTCCCGCGGGCCATGGCGGCTTTCATGAAAGCGTAGCTGACAATCGCATTTTGTTCTGGCGACAATCGATTGTTGACGAAATCGTCTGGTTTGCCCATCGAGGCGACCGAGGGGCCAATTTGACTTTCCCAGTCCTGCACACGCGGATCGCTCTTGTTCATGCGGTAGGCAAGCACTCGGCCCACACCTTCGGAGAACCAATCCGGAACCGTGCCGTTACCAAGGGAAGCAACATGCGCCGAGCCGATCAACTGACCGAGCAGGACGTTCATGTCGTAATCTCCGTCGCTGGGAACCTGAACGGCACCATAAGCGTCGGTGATGTCAAAACGATAGTGCCCTTTCCAGTTGCCCGGCAAGTCGCGACGCTCGATCATGTTGCCGAACTCGGCGTAGTCGTAACGTTGCTTGAAGAAATAGAGAGTCATCTTCCCTTTGATCAGCGGCGAAGCGGAAGGGATCTTAAGCAGGGAACGGACTTTTTCAGCGGCCTTGTCTGCTACGGCCACGTTCTCTTTGAGCAGGTCTTCGCCCATGGTCCCATAAGCCAGGAACAACGGAGTGTCGAGCTTCGCCGTTTTGACATCGGGCATGCTCAATTCCCACTTTTGCTGACTACTGGCCGCTCGCAGCTTGGCCAGTTCTTCGTGCGTCGCTTTCTTGGCCACAGCTACTTGGTTCATCCGACGCATCGACTCATCGCGAGGTGAGGTTCCATCGAACTTACCTCCTTCGCGGATCCAAGTCTCGATCTTGGCAATTTGATCGGCGCTCAGCGGTGGGCCGTTGCGCGGCATCCGTTCGTTGCCACTCGCTTTGAGCATCCGGACGATCATGCTTTCCTGCGGTTTGCCTGGGACAAAGGGGGCGCCGCTATCGCCTCCTCGAATAAACTGGGCAAAGCTGTCCATGCGGAGACCACCACCAGGGTTCTGGCCACCGTGGCAATTGACGCAACGGCTTGCAAACACGCCAGCGACATCCAGGCTGAAGCTAACTTTTTCGTTGCCACTCGCGTTGACCACGTCCAACCGCACCATTTCCGTGGGATTCGGGGCAGGCGTTGCGGAAGGTTGATTGATGGAAGCTTTGGGGTCGGTTCCATCGAACTTGGCCCCTTCTTTGATCCAGGTTTTCAGGGCGGCCAATTCCGGAGCCCGGACTTGTTGTCCGCCACGTGGCATGTCGCCAGATTCGATTGTTTCAATCAGGCGGCTACCGATATCATCGTTCGGAAAAATAACGACTCCTTCCGGAGGCCCCTTCATCAACGCCTCGAAGGTGCCCGCATTGAATCCCCCTCGGCTGCCGGTTACGTGGCAATTGCCGCAACGTGCGATCAAGATAGGGGCAATATGCTTGGTAAAGCTAAGATTCGCGGTCGGAAACGTTGTGGGCAGCGGAGCAGGGGGCGTTGCTGTCGGCGGTGTGCCAGGCGTGGCGGACATCGCCATCGCGTCTGCTGGACGGTTAACGTGTCCTAACAGCGGTTGAAGGGTGTAGCCATCCAATTCTAAAGAACCATGAGAAACGGCTAGCTGTTCCGTTAGTTCTTCGAGCGCTGCGGCGATTTCCGCATCTTGAGCGTCCGCCAGAGTTTGCATGCGAGTTTGAATACTGCGAACAAGCTCGACCGAATCCGGTACCATGTCTCGTTTTAAAAGGTTCGAGGTTCTCCGAATGTCGAGCTTAATCGCTTGAAGCTGTTCCCGCTGCTCTGCAGTCGGAGCGGCCAGGATGGGCTCCGCCATCAAGGCAATCGAAGAAAGGACGAGGGCAGCCGCAGCAAGGGGTCGGAACATGGTCAATTTCAGGCCCTATCAATTTCGTGATCGTGGAAAGACGAGGGAGCGCACTCGGGAAAATGTTTATCCTAACAATAGCCCAGGTTCGCTCCACATAATGGAACGAAATTCGCTCGGATTTGTATCCACATTACCAGAGGAGCGTTGGCCCAATAACGCTCAAGTCATTTAACCACAATGGTTTGTTGCTGTGCCGTTAGGTTTTGTGGTGACGGCGAACCACTTTTTTGGCTGCTTGGGCGGCGAGGGACTGGCGACGGGTTGGACGATAGCCGTATTCGATGGCGAACCATTCTGCGTAGCGTTCACGGGCAACGTAGTTGTTGTTTCGCGTGTCGAGCAAATGTCCCAGTTCATGAACCAGAACGTTGTTTAAATAAAAGTCTTTGATCGTTTCTTCGGTCCATTCTAGCCGCCAGAAACCATCTTCATCTTCTTCCCACACGGCTCCAAACATTTTGGCTTCGACCAATTGCTCAGGGCGGGGCGGGTGAGGGAAATACTCGATCAGCGATTCATCCATCGGGTAGAGATAAATCGCCGCGCCCCACTGCATGCCGTAGCACGGAAAGCTGAGCTTCTTGCGAGTAAGTCGGCTTAGTTGAACAACTTCAAGCCCTTCCAGCATCCACTCCGGCAGTTGAGCCAAGCGATCGCGGATCTCTTGTTCGGTGAGAATATGGCAGAAGCCTTCCCCAGGTGACTGATAGATGAATTTGTAATCAAGCCCGGTATTGTTGGTTGGCTCGTGCCAATCTTCTGGCGGGGCGAAGTAATCAGTCTTGGTAGTACGAGCCGCATTTCCTCCACGACGTCGGGACGCCTGGGTGGGCAAACGAAAATCTCGCGACGCGACTTTGGTCTTCGCGACTTTCGTGTGCGTAATGCCTCGATACGACATGCGGCTCATGGAACTCTCTTGGTTTGGCCTGCCGGGCGACGGGTTGGGTGTCGCTCGTAGAGTTGATCGTGTCGGTCGTCCTGCGACTTGCGATACCACGAATTCCATTTCTGGCTGGGATTGCCAAGCGGCCTCTGGGGCCGTTTGAACTTCTACTTTATCCTACGTCGCATCCAGAGGAGTTTTCAAGCAATTTGCATAAGTTGCATCTGTTAAATAGGTTAGGTGTGTCTTTGACAAGGCTGCTAGCCCGAATCGGGGCGGCAATTGAGGCACGAGCTGGCCTGTCAGTATACCTCTGTAGAGGTGCTTTTGGCCGTGGTGTGGGCGCTTATCAAGGCGGGTGACGGTTGCTGGGTGAGCCATTTTCAACCGGAAACACAACCGAAGAGCGACGCCTAGAAGCTGAATGCGATAAGGGTGCCGACTGATAGCACAAACGCAAGGATACCAATCCAAATCAGAACCGGTGCCCCCAGGAGCTTAGGACCGAAGTAGGAAGACAGGCTGGTCTCCGCAGGGGAGGGAGTGGGAAGGCTTGGCAGTTTCCCCACGGTGTCATCAAGGGCTGTGGCACTTGGATCAAGCGCCGACGACGAAGGGGAAAGAAGAGAATCGATTTCAGAGGGACAGCCTTTCGCATCGAGCGCAGCATCCACGAAATCTTGAGAGTCAAACAGAGAAGAGCCAGACGAAGTTCGTCGCTTGCCAGGGCGGAGGCTACTGGGCGAACTCGGCGACTGGGGATTGGTATCGTTCGTGCGGTTGGCAATGGTGTCTTCCAGCGCGGGATCGAACTGGCTAGAAGAAGCAGAATCTTTGCGATCGCGAGGAAAAGAAATGCCGGCATTGTTCAGGTCGGCACTGCGAGACGCCGAAGCGCCGAGTTTTCGGTCGTGTCCCCTTTGTTGCTCGGCATGCGCTCGGTTGGCTGCTGCCTGGGCAGAGACCGACAAAACCGCGTAGCCTGGCCTTTCGTCGCTGATCGTTGGTTCTTTTCCCCGCGATTCAAGCCAATTTCGCAGCTCAAGGGCGACTTCTTGGGCCTCCGAGTATCGCTCGTCAGGATTCTTGGCGATCATCTTTTCGCAAATTCGCTGCAACTCGGCAGGGCAGTTGGGGCGTGACTTGCGAATCTCGTCGGGCATCACGCTGCGGTGTTTCGCCACACGCTGGGCCATGCTCCCCTCAGGGAAGGGGGCGTGTCCGGTAAGCAAGAAATAGAGTGAGCAGCCGAGGCCATAGATATCGACGCGGTGGTCGGCTTTGTGGCAATTGTCGGCTTGCTCTGGAGCTAAGTAATCGGCGGTTCCTAAGAAGTTGTCTTCGCGAGGAATGGGGGCCGCCGTATTCTGATCCGATTTAATACGGGCCAAGCCCATATCAAGAATCTTGATGATCCCACGCTCGTCCAGCAACAGATTGGCAGGCTTAACATCACGATGGATGATGCCGGTATCGTGAGCATGCTGCAGGCCGTCCGCCGCTTGAGCAATATAGTCGGCGGCTGCTTCAAAGGGGACGGCACCATGTTCGCGAACAATTTGCCGCAAATCGCTGCCGGGGACATACTCCATGACGATATAGTGCGTGCTGTCTTCGTTGTCGATATCGAAGGCACGCACAATATTCGGGTGATCTAATAGGGCTGCGGTTTGGGCTTCCATGTGGAAGCGAGCCAGGTAGGCAGGATCGTTGACCCGGCTGCGAGGCAGAACCTTGATTGCAACCTTGCGATTCATCACGGTATGCTCGCCCAAATAGACACTGCTCATACCGCCAGTGCCTAAATGTTTCAGTAAACGGTATTTGGAAAGGAAGAACCCCTTGTATTTGCCGTTTTTTAGCTTTTCACAGTGCCAGTCCGACAGCAGATTCTGCTCAACAAAAAATGCTTGGAGCTTTTCCAGGTCAGCCGGAAGTTGACCGTTATGGGTTGCGCGTAGGCGCTCTAAGGCCTGTTCTAAGACAGGTTCAGCAACGAGCTTGCTCTTACGAACCAACTCGATAAACCGCAATGCATCCACAACAGGTGGCATGGTTGCCTACGCTTGAGAGTGAAGTGAGCGATCCACGCCAATTTCAGGCGGCCTGAGACCTTCACCTCGGCTCCCGCCAGAGTGAAAATTCCCTATGCTAGGGAAAGATGACAAGTTAATTCACGATATAGCGTACCAGAGTTCTCGCTCAGGAAACAACATACAATTCCAAAATTCCTCTAACAGGCCAGCCGACAGAGCCCAGCCACGTTAGGGCTTTATTCCTGGGGATACCAAGATTCAAAAATCAGGATGCTTTGATGAACGCCGAACCAACTCGTAAGTATGCCTCGCGCGTGGTTATCTATACGCGACAAGGCTGCCACTGTTGTGACAATGCCGCGAAATTGATTCAAAATTTCGTATCGGATATTTCGTTCGTGGATATCGACCAGGACCCTAAACTCCGCCAGAAGTTTGATACAACGGTCCCGGTTGTCGAAATTAATGGGAAAATCCGCTTTCGTGGAAAAGTCGAACCGCTGCTCTTGAAGCGAGTTCTTGCCGCTGAGGAAGAGGCTAATTCCCCCTCGCATACCTCATAACCGATAGTCACTTCGTACTTAGGTTGACCCTTGTTGTTTCTTTTTTAGGCGCCCTCCCATTGTCTCGTGACACTTTGACGACTGACTTCTTAATTATAGGTGGCGGGGTAATTGGGCTATCGATCGCCTACGAGCTTTCTGGTCACGGGAATCGAGTCGTATTGATTGATAAGGGGGAAGTTGGGCGCGAGGCATCTTGGGCCGGAGCGGGTTTATTGCCGCCAGCCAATCAACAGCATGCATGGGAACCGACGGAACAACTGCGTGGCTTGAGTCACCACCTCTTTCCTTTGTGGTCGCAGCAACTTCAAGCCGAGACTGGGCTCGACAACGAATTTGAAATCACAGGTGGTTTATATCTGGCTCGTGATCCGGGCGAGGCCGCTTCGCTGAGGATGGCTTGTCTGCAATACGAAGAGGAAGGGGTAGAAGTTGTTCGGCTCGACGGCCAGCAAGTTGCCCAGCAGTTTCCTCATGTTCAGGCGGGGGACGCGATCTTGGCCGCCTGTTTTCTGCCGGGAGAAGCGGTGGTGCGTAACCCACGTCATTTGCGGGCATTGGAAATGGGATGTCGCCGACGGGGCGTCGAAATCTTCCCGCAGACCGAGATCAAACGTTGGAGTTTCGACGACGATCGCTTAACTGCGGTAGAAACGGAAACCGGCAAGTTCGCCGCTCAGGCCGTTTGCATTGCGGCGGGGGCTTGGTCGCAAGTCTTGGCAGATCGTCTCTTAGATCAGGAACATTTCTCTGGGCGAATTCAGCGGCCAGAGATCGAGCCAATTCGTGGTCAGTTGGTTCTTTTGGATGCCGGAAAGCGTTTCTTCATGGCGCCGATTAACGAAGGGATACGGTACATTGTCCCGCGCCGTGATGGGCATGTACTTGTGGGAGCCACCGTCGAGGAAGCTGGCTTTGACAAATCGACCACCCCTGAAGCAGTCGACGACTTGGACCGTTTTGCGCGACAGTTAGTGCCTCAACTAGCTACCGCCAAACACGTTCGAGCTTGGGCTGGTTTGCGACCGGCAAGCGTTGATCGGATACCTTACCTGGGTAAGCTGCCTCACCTGGCGAACGTTTATTTGGCGGCTGGTCACTTTCGTAGCGGCCTACATCTTTCGCCAGCGACGGCAGTGGTAATGGCGCAGCTAATGAGCGGCCAAGAACCCGAAGTCGATCTAACACCGTTTCGAGTTAATCGCGCGTAGCTAGGCTGGATTCTGCCTCGGCAGGCTGGCAACGAAAGCCCAGGAGCTTGCCGCTTTCAAGCTGCCTAGGGTGTGCCTTAAGTCGACGCGCAGGCCGCTCCCCAAAGGCGACGAACCTGGCTTGCAAACAGGGTTGCCGCTTCGTCGAGCGAAAACTGGCGATCAACGTTCCCTTCCTGGAATGCGACCTTGTTCATGCCGTAAACATCGGAACTGGATTCATCCTGGCCGAGGACATAGCCACCGGCATCCCGAATTGATTTGCAGCCGTCCGAACCATCGCGACCCATACCGGTCATCACGATACCGAGCAGCCGATTGCCATAAAGACTTGCGGCACTGCCCATCATCACGTCGACCGAGGGGCGATGCCCGCTGACCGGATCACCGTCGCGGACGAATAACTTGGCGCCATTACGACCGTTCTTGCGGAGTTCCAAGTGGCGTCCGCCTGGGGCCAGATAAGCATGGCCAGGCTTAATGACATCGCCAGTTTCTGCTTCCTTCACGTTGACTTTCGAGAGCGAGTTAAGACGCATCGCGAAAGCTTTGGTGAAGTTGGCTGGCATGTGTTGCACAATAACAATCGGCGGCAGTCCGGTCGGAAGCAACTCGAAGATCGAGGCCAAAGCTGGGGGACCGCCTGTTGAAATTCCCAACGCAATGCATTTGTCGGCGACTGGAATATCACTGACTGCAGCGGAGGAATTTGCTAACTTCTTTTCGAGGGCAGAGCTTGGCTTGTCCAACCGCTGACGCCGTTTCTCGGCGCGTTCGCGACGCATCTTTAGCACGCGTTTCACATCGGTCGAGGCAACCGCACGGATTTTGCGAGACAGCTCGGCACGCAGTGTCGTTTCCGCTTCTTTGAGTCCTTCTGGCTTCGCGATATAGTCGAGAGCACCCCGGTCGAGGGCTTCCAGGGTAATCTGGCCACCCAACTGCGTTGTCGCGCTGACCATGAGAACTGGGATGGGTTGCTCTTCGAGAATTTTCTCTAAGGTTTGCAGGCCATCCATTTTGGGCATTTGGACATCAAGCGTAATGACGTCTGGCTTCAGGCTGCGAGCCATCCGCACCGCTTCCATGCCATCGGCTGCCGTCCCAACGACTTCG
Source organism: Bremerella cremea (assembly GCF_003335505.1). NCBI lineage: Bacteria > Pseudomonadati > Planctomycetota > Planctomycetia > Pirellulales > Pirellulaceae > Bremerella > Bremerella cremea. Next base: position 158,420 of record NZ_QPEX01000024.1, on the reverse strand, counting down.
ATATCCTCTGCTTCTTCAAGCAGATCGGATATTAACGCGCGGATGAGCTGCGAATCGTCGACAATAAGAACACGAATGGTTCGTTGATACATTTTGCCTGCCCCAGTCGAAGTAGCTTCGAGGGCGCCTAGCGGCTTGGTACACCATGCGCAGGCGCGAGTCGAGTACGGAATTGTCCCCGAAAATCTAGGTTGAATTCAGGGCCTGAGTGGCAAAATTCCTCCTGGAAAGATGGTGTAAATCCCACTCCCTGGGGAAGACGATAACGCATACGTGGAATCTTCCTTATAATTGGAGCAAGCGAACGCTTCCGTTTGCAATCTTTTATTACTGAGCACCTTTCTGCAAAGTTATCTTGGATGGCAGTTGATACCCCAGCACGAATCGTCATTGTGGGCGCCGGCCCTATCGGCATTGAAGCCGCTCTTTATGCTCGGTTCCTTGGTTACGAGGTCACCATTTTTGATTCGCAAGAAGTCGGATCGCATCTCCTGCAGTGGGGCCGCGTGCCGATGTTTACTCCGTTTGGAATGAACAGCACACCGCTGGGGTTGTCGGCATTGGCTGCCCAGGACGAAGGTTATTCGGCTCCGGCGGAAGATGCCATCCTGACTGGTAGCGAGTTCGTGGAGCAGTATCTTTTGCCCTTGGCCGAAACCGACTTGGTTGTCGACGGCTTGAAGCTGCAGCACGAAGTAATCTCGATTGCCCGGAAGTCGCATCTCAAGCACGACTACGCCAGCCTCGATTCACGCGGAAACGCACCATTTGAAACGCTGGTAAGAGACGCCGAGGGACGCGAGCATCTTTTTGAAAGTGAAATCGTCCTGGACTGCAGCGGCGCCCAAGGCGAGCCGAACTATCTTGGAGGCGGGGGGAATCCCGCTTTAGGAGAGTTGGAAGCTCGGGCGCATTTCCGGTTTGGTGTAATCGATGCCAGCGGGACAGATCGAGAGCAATTTGCCAACCAGCAAGTGCTTGTGATCGGTTCTGATGACACGGCGGCGACCAATATCTGCGAGCTTAGCCAACTGGCGCGTGAGTCGCTGGAGACCCACGTGACTTGGCTTACACAGCAAGAGCTTCCCTCGGGCCAGCCAGACCCCTTGGCCATCGACCAGAACGATCCTTACCCTTCGCGACGTCGCGTGCTGGAACAAGCGAATCAACTGGCCGGCCACGAAGATGGCCACATCGATCATTGGCCTGAAACGCAAGTGCAAAGCGTTCATTATGAACCGCAAAACGATCATTTCCATGTGACATTATCAGGCAAGCATGAAGGCGTTCATACATTCGATCGCGTGTTAGTGAACGTCGGGTACCGACCTAACCTGCGAATGTTGCGAGAACTGCAAGTGGCTACGTGTTGTATCTCGGAAGCTCCCCGAAATCTGGCGGTAAAGTTGGCGGCGAAAGAAGATGCTGCGGCTTGCCAAATCGACGCGACCACATTATTTCACCCGGAACCAAATTTTTACATCTTGGGGGCTAAGTCTTACGGACGGCGATCAGACTTTGTCCTTGCCACCGGTTTCGAGCAAATTCGTCAGGTGTTTGCCGTGATTGGTGATCGAGAAAATTTGAATCTTTACGCCAAACCAATGACGAAATCAGAATAGGAAGTCGAACGCTGTGTCTTTTGGCGAAAGGTGCTATCACCCTTGAAAGGTGATCAATTTTTGGTCATGCGTTGAGCAGACTTTGGTGAAGATCGCATGGTATCGCCTATCTTTCCGGGGAAATTTAAGGATCTAGGTGCTGGCAGCCGACAACCATTTCTTTCCAAAATGCGTACTGGCTGTGGTGCGTTAGACGTCGCGATCCCCTATAGTTTCGGGATTCGCTCTGTTGATGCACCTTGATTAGCTCCTGCAACCGGCACCTGAGAAAACGATAATGAGTTTGCCTGCGGCACTGAAAACTTCTTTCGCAATCCTTTTCACGCTTCTTGTTCTTGTGGGAACAGGGCAGGCGGAACCAGTCGTTGAGCCAAGTCCGCTCGATCACTCGCTAGAGCAAGAGAAAGCCATTTCGTTGCTAATTCGGCAATTGGATGCCGACCAATTTGCTCAGCGGCGGAAAGCTACCGAGGAACTAGCCAAGTTCGGCAAACAGGCAATTCCGGCGATGGAGCAAGCCGCTCAAATCGGAAGTGGGGAAGTGGCCAGCCGGACGATCGACTTGTTGAAAACATTGGCCGTCTCGCCCGACGCCCAGACCGCTTCGTCGGCCTTGTCCGCTTTGCAACGTTTGGCGGCCGGTGGAAATAAGACGGCCAGTTCAATGGCCGCAGGCGCGATCGCGCAGCTCAAACGGAAGCTCGGCCCCTATCGAATTGTTGAAACAGAACCGAACCCGCCCATGCAGCCTGCCGCCGGCTTTCAGCGTTCGGTGAGGATCTCCAATACCAATGGAAATCGTGAAATCGATGTGACCGAGAACGGCGAGCGAGTCGTTGTGCGGACCTCGCTTGACGGCAGTGTGCGTGTGACATGGCACTTGCCCGACGGCCAAGAGAAAACAGTGCAAGCGGACAGTGCCGACCAATTGAAGAAGCAGGATCAAGCTTCGTTTGCCAAGCTGCAGGAATTGATCAAGATTGCTGATAACGGCCCGGGACGTTTCCCCGGTATCGAGAACCGCCCCCGCGATCGCATGCCAGCGCCACGCTTCGGCAATGATTTAGATCCATTCACGCGGGCCCCTCAAGATGCTGCCAAGCAAGCTCCGCCTGAAAGACCAGCTCTTCCTCAGCAACCGCTAGAAGAGGCCGAAAAGCCTGATTTCAACGCTGTTAAGCGACGTCTGGGGGAGATGCTTCAGCGAATGGATCAACAAGGAATGAAAGGGATTACCCCCTTAGAGCTAAAGCGATTGGACGACGCTTTACGTCAAATCGAGATCACCGATCGCGATGCATAAGTGGTGTGCAGCTAGGGGGAACTAGCTTGAGGCGTTAGGACGCGCCATTGAACCCCATAAGTTTGCGGTTGAGGCGTTTCTATGCGGTAGTCTCGTTCTGGAAACGCGGCTTGTAAGCGACGGGCGACTTGGTCCGCTTTCGAATCTCTGCCACGAACAATCAGAATCACCGTCGCTTGATCAGCCGACTCGGCTTGATAGCGAGGAGTCGGCTGGCCTGCGTTGGTATACGTTAAGCCGAATCGCTCGGTCGCTTGAGCGGGCAGGCGATAGATCGACTCCAGCGGCAGTCGGGCAAACTCGTCCCACGGTTGGTCTTCTGCCTCGTCGGTGAGCAAAATATCGGTTTCAATCAATCCCGCAGCGATGACGATCTCTGGCGGAAGATCCAGCGAGTTGATCCGGTCGGACGCGGCTTGGACGACCTGAGGCCAGTTTTCTCCCCGCATCCCTTGCCAGGGCGAATGGAAACGTCCAAAGAAGCTTAGTAAGACGGCTAGGGCAAGCACGCCACGAGCCACCCACTTCCCTGGCAGCATGGCCACGATGCTTGCTAAAAGGAGCAGCACGCACGCTTCCACCGAAAAGAGATAACGCCCAAAAAACAACGCCGCAACACCGGTTGCCGTGGTAAGCCAAGCCGTCGCCAGAGGTAGCAGAACAACCAACGTCAGGAAAAAGAAACGACGCTTCTGTAGTTGAGGAATCGCCGTCTGGCGAAGCCATGCGATCAATAAGGCGATGCTGGCCGGTATCAGGAAAGCGAACACGGTGCCCCAGCGCGTCCATTCGTTTGAGGAAGTGGCACTGATAAATTGGGCCCAGTTCGCACGTCGTTCAAAGATCGACAGCAGGTGCGGAACGCTGACACCAATCCCGAGCAAGAGGACAATACCTGCCAACAACAGATGCTTTCGGACAGGGCGATTGGCAGCCGAGATTAGCATCGCCAAGCCCACGCCACCGGTGAACAGCAGCGTGCTGTAGTGAAGGTAGAAGTTGATCAGTGAAAGCGAGATCAGCCCCAGCCAGGCGGCAACGCGGTCGTGCTGACAGGCTTGCCAGGCCACAATCACTTGAGCGATCGCTACGGCTTGAACCAGCGCGTACGTGCGGGCCTCGGTGGCGAAGAAGATCCAGTCTTTGTCCATCGCCGCGATCAAACCAATACCGAGCGCGATCCACCCATCCTTCGTCCAGCGATGGGTGATGACCGTGACAAGCCCTACCGCTAAGACACCAGCCAACAAAGAAGGCAAACGGAGCGACCACTCGTGCATGCCGCTGGTTTGGAGCCAAGCCCAGACGCCAAGAAAGTAGAGCGGTGATTGATTCCCCATCGCTGCTCGTTCAGGAATTTCCTGCGGACTGTCTGCCACTACCCAGGCCGTATGCAGTTCGTCGACCCAGAGGCTTTCTTCAAGCAGCGGCAGACGAAAAAAGAGCGAGACACCCATCATACCGAACGCGAACAGCGCACTGGTCCACCAGCGGGGTAGGGGAGGGGACGGGCTTGGCTCGGTGGGATTACTCACGCCGATTGATTCTAATTCGCCAGAGCGATCCCGCTAGATGTGTCGCAGACTATTCTGGCACGACAGAAACAAGTTCTTCGTGGATCGATTCGACCTGAGGGGCGTCGATCTGGCGGAGTTCTTCCGCATAGCCAATCAGCAAAGCGAGGTCACACAGGCGATTGATTTCACGAGGATTGCCTCGCGTCAGCTCAAATAGGCGTTCCAGGGCCCCACCGGCGAAAATTTCTTGCTCGCAACCGGCAACTCGCAGGCGATGCGTGACATAAGCGGCTGTTTCATCCGGAGTGAAGCAACGCATCAGCGACTTTACGCCGACCCGACTTTCCAGCCCTGGGAAGCGTTCGATAGCGGGGATGATTTGTGTTTGACCAACCAGAATTAGCGTTAGATCGAGCTTGCCGTCCGTCTCGAAGTTGGTCAGCAGACGCAAGGTTTCCAAGGAAGCGTGGTCCGCTAGTAAGTGGGCATCGTCAACGATAACCACCGCGTGATTGCCGGCGCGAGTGTTGGTTTTGAGATACTGCTCTAACTGCCAAACCGCACGACTAGGGTCTGGGGAGGTGGTAGCCTCTTGCCCTTGCCCCAGGTTTAGCAGCAGGTACGGAATCAAGCTTTCGCTGGGAAGCTTGGGGAAAACGAGGTGTACCTTGGGGGCAAACTGATCGGGCAGTTGAGCCATCAAGGTGCGCGCTAAAAGGCTTTTGCCTAGCCCGCAAGCGCCTCCTAAGATGGCGGCGCCGCGTCGATTTTCCACCGCATATCGCAGTTTCAAAAGGGCTGCCTGAGCCGACTCGGACGGGTAATAAGACGCTTCCGAGTAGGTGTTCTCGAACGGACGAGTTTTTAAATTCCAGTACGCTTCGTACATCGCGTTTCCCGTGTCCGCCCCGAGGTTCGTAGGTTATCGCCAGAAGTTTTCGGCAATTCCGATCACGTTGATCTTGCGCTGCTCCAACTTAGGAAGGATCTGGCCAAGTTCGTGGTCGTGCGATCCACGTGCATCGCGGACAACCAGCACGCTATGGATTAAGGCCAGGCGTTGCCACACTTCAGGGCGATTGCCGCCGTCCCACAAGACAATATCAAAGTCTTGTGTGAACTGCTGCAATTGGTTGGCGGTCAGATCGGTGAGTTGGCGGTAACCAGTCGGAAGGATGGCAATCGGCTGATCGGCCGTTTCAATCATCGCTTCGTACAGGGTATCGACCTTTTCCTGCGGGGTGACCGGCAGGGTATCGCTCAGGCCAATCCGAACCGTGAGCGAGTCGGCCCCGGTTCCTTCGTCGATGATTAGCACGCGGCGATTGGCTTGGGCCATCAGCTTGGCTAAGCAGATGGTCAGAGTCGTGCAGCCGCAGCCTTCGCCTAAGGCGACTACCGCCAAGGATTTGACGTTTGCCGATAGCCCGTCAACGACCGTTTTCCATTCGCTACCGCACAGATCGAGGATCATGTCGGTCTCTTCTGGCCAGGCGATCGTATCGGCTTCCCACTTGGGGTGAGCAAGGCTACGTTGGCGATATGGTTTTGCTACCGGCGCGGCAACCGCTTGGCGGCTGGCGGCTGATTGCGATGGTGCTGGTTTTTCGTCTGCTTGTGCCGCTTGGGGGGCCGCTGCTGCGGGTTCTTCCACGGCACCAGGCTTTCCGGCCACGAAGACGATTCCATCTTCCTCGGCGGTTGGCTCTGATGGTGACTTTGATTCCCACTTTTGGATTTCAATCGTCGGATTGGGGAGCTTCGATTCCCCCTCGGTCAGCGGCTTTTTGGCCGATATGGGCTGAACCTTCGGAGCTGGCTTCCCACCAACGCGATTCATCAAGCGATCGAGCGCTTCAGCCACGGCGGCTGTATTTTGACTGGCCAACTCGAATTCGTCGTGCTTTTTGGGCGAGATCAGGCCTTCGGTCGCAGCGGTCTCGTCGAAAGATCCGACCAAGGGAGAGCCTGGCATATCGATGCGAATCCCTTGATTTTTCCAGTGCTGCAGTTCGCTGAGAGTCGGCTTACGCGTCATCGTGCGAATCTTGGCTTCCGAAGCTTGCTGCGTTGTGTTTGGATTGTTCATGGGCACGTCCGACGTTAAGGCCGCTCCGGCATGAGGGCGGCTGGGGGTTTCCGATGTGTAGGCACGGATAAACGCTCGATCAAGCTGACTCATTAGCGAATTCCCGATTCGAAGCGGGTATCAACTTCACCGCTTAACCTGGCAGCACGAATGCTATCCTGAGGAGAAGCTGGCGACTGGGGCAAGCTGCCAGCATGGTTGAAGCTGTAGCCATAACCATCTTGCGGAGCTGGTTGCGAACTTTCCGGCGAACTAGCGAATCGCGAAGCGTTGTATGGTTGCGTGGATTCAATTTGCGGCATGCCTGCGCCTTGTTGCGGTCCGTTGATAATGTTAGGCAATCGAACTTGAGAATTATCAGGCGTGTTGCCACTAGGCATCGAGTTCTGCTTGCCTTCTTTCATCCAATGCAATGAACCGTTGCTCCCCAGGTTGGGATCCGAATATTGAGAGCTACTAGCGGGCATCGCAGGACCCTCGTAAGAAGGTGCTGCTTCTTCGTAGGATGGGCGATTCCCTTGGAAGCTTGGTTGGTAGCTATCTTGTCCGCCGTAGCTTGGGGCGTTGTCGAAGTTGGGAACAAGAGGAACTTGCGGACCAGAATCTGATTCGAGCGAAGACGAAGGCTGGCTAGGTGCCGGGTTGCCAAGGTTGGCCGGGCCAAAGCTGGGCGAGTAATCATCTTGCGGAGTGCTGGCAGGCGAGGCCGGATTTTGTTCCCAGGCAGGGTTGCCGTTGATGTAGTTCGCAGGCTCTGCGGTATCGAAGTCTGGAGTGGAAATCGAGGTTAGCTCCATCTGCGACGAGGTTTGGGCTGGCGTGCCCATAACGTTTTCGCGCGGCGGCACACTTGCCATCTGCGAGATATTCCGAGAAGCTGGTTCGATCGTCGTTGTTTGGCTGTCAGACGCAACCTCCGGGCCGGGCCAAGCCGGAGCGTCACCAAGGCTGCCGTTATTCACAATCAAATCTTGTTGAGGATCACCAACAGGTGAGCTGTCTGCTCCTTCGCCACTAAGCAGCCAGTAAGTAGCGACAAACAGGGAGATGGCCATACCGCCCATCATGATCCGGTTTTTCCACTGACCGGTGATCAGCGATTGGAGACGTTCGCGTCGACCTTCGTTGCCATGCTTCAAGTAACCTGGCATGGTCGATGCGGGTTGAGGCTTGGAATCGGCCTGGGCCAGCGGTTGTGGCGGCAACTCAGCCACCGGCGCCTGGTAAGCAGGCATTTCAGGTGCCGGAGCAATATTCGCCAACAGGCTTTCTTCGGCACCGGTTTCTGGTGGATCTTCGCCAAGTAGGTTCGAGACCCACGTTTCTGGCTCGGCTGCCGCCTCTTCGACGGGAGGTTCCCACGTCAAGTCCTTCACCCGCACGACGATCGGATGACCGTAAAAGGTGCGGTGGCTGTCTTGTTGGTCTTGTGATGTTGGGGAACCCAGTGGTTTCGTCATCGTTTCGGCTTCCTTGCCTGACGTTGAGATCGACGTTTTGTGGCCACACGCTGATTGCGGCCCGTTATCGTTAAAATCGGTTCCGTTTGTAACGGTCTTTAGCTTTAGATAAGAAAAAGTGAGGATTCGGGCTAGGTAAACTTTGTGGATTATCGAATCTTGCTCGCCGGTTGTGGCTAAGCCGGAAATCTGGGATATTTAGAAGGTTTGAAATCGAGCATTTCCCTTGTCTGGGGCTGCTATCGTCGCTGCGAATGCACTGCTTGCTGCCAGCACGATCTCTGGCCTACGACACGACTTAAGTCCATCGGAAACGACACATGCCAGGTCCCCGTTTCGCCGGTCGCCAGCACCCGGTTTTCCAAGACATTCAAAAGCGAATTCTGATTCTCGATGGTGCCATGGGGACCATGATTCAGAAATTCAAGCTATCGGAAGACGATGTGCGAGGGGCTCAGTTTGCCGATGCGACGAAGGATTTGCGCAACTTCAGCGACCTGCTTTGTTTGACGAAGCCAGAGATTATCGAGGGAATTCACCGCCAATTCCTGGAAGCAGGGGCTCATATTATTGAAACGAATACCTTCGGAGCGACCCCGGTTGCCATGGAGGAATTCGGCCTGAGCGAGCAGTTGGCCACCGATATCAATGTGGCCGCGGTGAAATTGGCGAAGAAAGTCGCCGACGAGTTTAACGATCGCGATCCCGATAACCGCCGTTATGTGGCTGGTTCGATTGGCCCCACCAGCAAGACCGCATCCATCTCGCGACGTATCGAAGACCCCGGTTTCCGCGATGTCACCTTCGACCAGTTGGTCAACTCGTACCTTGTGCAGATTGATGCCATGGTCGAGGCCGGCGTCGATATCTTGTTTCCGGAAACGACCTTCGACACGTTGAACTTAAAAGCGTGTCTCTTTGCGCTCGAGAAGTATTATCGTGAACAGGGAATTGAACTGCCGGTGATGACATCGGTCACAATCACCGACGCCTCGGGACGGACTTTGTCTGGGCAAACGGTCGAGGCCTTCTGGAATTCGGTTTCTCACTTCCCGATGCTCAGCGTGGGGATCAACTGCGCGCTTGGGGCCGAACTGATGCGGCCTTATGTGCAAGAGCTTTCGTCGATTGCTGGTTGCTATGTCAGTTGCCATCCGAATGCCGGCTTGCCGAACGAGATGGGGGAATATGATCAAACGCCTGATCAAATGGCCGCTACACTGCGTGATTTTGCCGAGCATGGCTGGCTGAACATTGTGGGCGGTTGCTGTGGCAGCACGCCGCAGCATATTCAAGCGATCGCGGAAGTGATGCGTGACTACGCACCTCGACCGCTTGCTCATCCGGAACCGCTAACCCGACTGAGCGGACAAGAACCGTTTACCATTACGCCGAATACCAATTTTGTGATGATCGGCGAACGGACCAACGTGACCGGTTCGCGACGATTTGCTCGTTTGATTCGGGAAGAACTATTCGAAGATGCGGTTGAAGTCGCGCGGCAGCAGGTCGCAAGTGGTGCCAATGTGATCGACGTGAACATGGACGACGCTTTGCTCGACGGCGAAGCGGCCATGGCACGCTACTTGAATTTGATCGCGGCCGAGCCAGACATCTGCAAAGTGCCGGTCATGATCGACAGCTCCAAATGGACGGTCATCGAATCGGGACTGCGCTGTGTGCAGGGGAAGTCGATTGTCAACTCGATCAGCCTCAAGGAAGGGGAAGAAGAGTTCCTCAAGAAGGCTCAACTTTGTCGCGACTACGGGGCGGCGGTTGTCGTGATGGCGTTCGACGAAGTAGGCCAGGCTGTGGAGATGGACCGCAAAGTCGAGATCTGCAAGCGGGCTTATGACTTGTTGGTCGAGAAGCTTCAGTTCAACCCGACCGATATTATCTTCGATCCGAACATTTTGACGGTGGCCACCGGCATCGAGGAACACAACGACTACGCGATCAACTTTATTGAAGCGACCCGGAAGATCAAACAGGTTTGCCCCGGGGCGAAAGTTTCTGGCGGGGTAAGCAACGTATCGTTTTCATTCCGTGGAAATGATGTCGTCCGCGAGGCCATCCATGCTGTTTTCCTGTATCACGCCATCAAGGCGGGGCTCGACATGGGAATTGTCAACGCTGGTCAATTGGCGGTCTACGACGAAGTGCCCAAGGAACTACGCGACCTGATCGAGGACGTTTTGTTCAACAAACGCCCAGATGCCACCGAGCGGCTGGTCGATTTCGCCGAGACAGTTAAGCACCAAAAAGGGGCCGGGCCGAAAGCCGAGGATCTCTCGTGGCGAGAAGCCCCCGTCGAGCAGCGGCTATCTCATTCGCTGGTGAAAGGGATCGATCGGTTTATTGAGGAAGATACCGAAGAAGCTCGGCAAAAATTTGATCGCTGTTTGCGTATCATCGAAGGGCCGCTGATGGACGGCATGAACGTCGTTGGCGATCTATTCGGTGCCGGCAAGATGTTCCTGCCTCAGGTCGTCAAAAGCGCTCGCGTGATGAAGAAAGCGGTTGCCTACTTGCTTCCTTACATGGAAAAGGAAAAAGAAGAACTAGGGACCACCGAATCCGATGCCCGCGGCAAAATCTTAATGGCCACCGTGAAAGGTGACGTGCACGATATTGGCAAGAATATCGTGGGCGTGGTGCTGGGGTGCAACAATTACGAGATCATCGATCTTGGTGTGATGGTCCACTGCGACAAAATCTTGGCGGCCGCCAAACAACATGGAGTCGACGTGATTGGCTTATCGGGGCTGATTACGCCTAGCTTGGACGAAATGGTTCACGTGGCCGAAGAGATGCAGGCCGCCGGAATGAAAATTCCGCTGCTGATCGGCGGGGCCACAACCAGCGCTAAGCATACCGCCGTAAAAATTGCTCCTGCTTACGAAGGCGCCGTCGTGCATGTCCTTGATGCTTCGCGGAGCGTGGGGGTTGTGGATCAACTGCTGAGCAAAGAAAACTCGCCAGCGTTTCTGGAAAAGAACCGCAACCTGCAAACCGAGTTGGTCGAATCTTATCGCAAGCGCCAAGCCGTTTCCTTGGTGCCTCTTCGGACGGCACGCGAGAAACGCTTTCAGACCGATTGGGCAACCGTCGATATCCCGACGCCTGACTTCACCGGCAGCAAGACCTTTCGTGAGTTTCCCCTGAAAACGCTACGGGAATACATCGATTGGTCTCCCTTCTTCAATTCCTGGGAATTGAAAGGCAAGTATCCCAAGATCTTTGAAGATAAATACGTCGGCGAAGAAGCGAAGAAGCTTTTTCACGATGCCAATGTACTGCTCGACGAAATCATCGAGAAGAAGCTGCTGACAGCCAATGGGGTCTTTGGCTTCTGGCCAGCGGCCGCCGATGGCGATGATATTGTCGTTTACGATCCGAACGACCCAGAGAAAGAAATCGAGCGTTTCTTCACGCTTCGTCAGCAGTGGGAGCGGAAGGGGCAAAACGATTTCCGGGCACTGTCCGACTACATTGCCCCGGTGGAGAGTGGCCGACGCGATTACCTGGGGGCGTTCGCGGTGACGACCGGGATTGGTTGCAACGAATTGGTCGCCAAGTTTGATGCTGACCACGACGATTACAACTCGATCATGGCCAAGGCCCTAGCCGATCGTTTTGCGGAAGCGTTTGCCGAGCGTTTGCACCAAGAGGCCCGACAGCATTGGCGATTTGGCCAAGACGAAGAACTTAGCAACGAAGAGTTGATCAAGGAATCGTATCGTGGGATTCGTCCCGCGCCAGGTTATCCGGCGCAGCCAGATCACACGGAAAAGTGGACGTTGTTCCGCTTGCTGAATGCCACGCAAGAGACCGGCATCGAGCTAACCGAGAGCTTGGCAATGATGCCGGCAGCCAGTGTCAGCGGTTTATATTTCGCTCATCCGGCAGCCCGTTATTTTGCCATTCATCAACTTGGACGCGATCAGGTCGAGGACTACGCCAAACGCAAAGGCATGCCGCTGAAAGACGTAGAGAAGTGGCTGGCCCCGAACTTGTCGTACGATCCATAACGACCTAAGCGATCGGATAACGCTAGGTCGTCCCCATGGCATTGACCGTCGACGACGAAGTGCTTTTGGGGGAAAGAACCAAGAACTTGCTTTGGTTGTGGTCGGAAACCTCAAAAGCGGCCACTTTGCCGATCAGGCTAAAGTGACGCACAAAGCCTTGCGCGGGAATGATCAAGTTATCGTCCTGGATCTTGGTCGCGATGGCTTCGTCAGTGGTCGAACGCACGAACTTGATCAGGATGCGGCCGGTGGGCGGATCGTAACCCAAGACAGCGTAGTCCATCCGGGCCCGTTTGTTCTCGATATTCTTCAGCGGAATGACTAGGTCGCCATTCATTTTGCGCACATAGGCCGGCATACGCGACTTGGCGTCATTCTTCGGAGAATACATCTCGAAGGCTGTTTCCATGCCTTCCACGTTGTCTTCCGCCAAGAACTGAATGATATCCGAAATGGAAAGTACGCCGATCAAGCAGTGCGAAGAATCGATCACCGGGAGGCAGCCAATTTTGTTGGTCGCTAAGACGTAGGCGGCCCGCGCTAACGGGACTTCAGGGCCGACGGTGACCGGGCGGTCGACGGTAATCAATTGCTCGACTCGTAGCGGTTCGGCATCTTCGCCTTCGGGCGTTGCATTGGGGTTAATCAACGCGCGAACGATATCACGCTGCGAGACGACCCCAATCACCTTTTTGGTGTTATCGACAATCACGACTCGTCGCAGGGCGTAGCGGGCCATTAGGTCGGCCACGATGTTAACGTGAGTGCCCACCGTCGCGGTATGCACTTTGACCGACATCAAGTCCTTGACGTTTCCTTGGAGTTGCCGCGAGATCGTTTCGATAGCCGTCATGCTTCCCTGATTCGCCCAAATGAATCGTCGAGCAGATGCGAGCCACACAAGATGGACGTCGCTGTCCCGACGAAGTCTTCAATCTGCTTGTGATGAGTTTTTACTAGAGCCGTAGCGCCCAAAACGCTGCCGCTTAGCAGGCAGTTGATTTTCAGCTTCGAAAGCGTGTTAGCGAGATTGGGCCGAGTACAAGGCGTGAATTCGCAGCCATCTCCTCAAGAGACATAAACGAATTCACTGCGCTGCAGTCGGCTCAATCTCAGTAACGTAGCCGATCCGAGTAATTCAAAAGCCAGTTAGTCGCGTACGACTTGTTTGTGAAACTATAGCATTGATTCTTGGAATTGGCGGAAGTCGCTTACGATCCAGAGATTGCGCAAAGTGGGAACCGCATCTGTTGCCAAAGAACTGCAGCGATTATGCGGAACGATACGATTAAAAGGGGGCGTGCACCCGCATTTTCAGCGATCATGGGGGGCGTGGAAGAGAAGATCAGGACTCATTCTTCTCGGGTTTGTAGATGTGTTGAATCTTGGTTTTGGGCAATTCGTGAGCCAGTTTGGCGGCTCCTTCGTCGGTCACTTCCGTGCGGGTAACAATTAGCGTTTGAAGTTGTTTCATGGGGGCTAACTGCATGAGCCCATCGTCGGTCAACAAGGTTGATCCCAGGTGCAGCCAAGTCAGGTTGGGGAGCTTGGTGAGGTCATGAATGTTCTTATCGCCAATCGAGTTGCGATCGAGATTTAGCCATTCCAGTGAGTTGAACTCGGCTACGGTGGGAACGGCATTGTCGCCGATTTTGGTTGCCCATAGGTTTAAGCGTTTGAGCTGGGAAAAAGGCTTAAGATGATCAACCGAAGCATCTTTAAAACCCGTTTCGCTCACATCGAGGTCTTCCAATGCGGTAAGTCCCGCGAGATCAACGAAACCGTCTCCCGTAATCAAGGTGCCACGCAAGCGGAGCCGCTTTAACTTGGTGAAAGGAGCCAGCTTCGGCAGGTTGACTTCAAGAAACGGGGTGCCGAACAGGTACAGCTCTTCCAGTTGGGCTAGGCCAGATAGCTCGCCGAACGCATTGCCATCGACCGCCGTTTCATCCAGGCCCAGCACTTTCAGCTCGGTGAGATTGGCGAGATGTTTGAGGTCGTTGTCGGTGATCGCGTTGCCTCGGAACTGCAGATTTCGCAATTTCGCGCACTTGCCGATTTGAGACAAACATTTTCCGGTCAGGGGCGTTTCTCGCAGATCGAGGACTTGCAGATTGCTGGGGGCGGCAAGCTTGGTGAACATTTCATTCGAAACCGTACACCCGCGCAGGAGAAGTTTTTGCAGATTGGGGAGAGTACCGATGCGACTGATCAGCTTTTCATCCAATGGCTTGCCTGAAAAATCAACGAGGGTAACCGCACCGCTTTTGTCTTTCTCAATCCGCCCACCAGCATTGACGACTAACGCTTCGGTGGCGAGGTCGTCTTGCGTGGGGGCAACGTTTGGATGGTCACTCTTGGCGGCATCTGTCGCGCTGCCACAACCCAGAAGAAAAGCGAGTAAGGTAAGGGTTAGCAGAAATCGCATGGAAAGGAAATCCTCGTGAGGAGATAGCCAGGTAGGAGGAAGCCTATTCTAGCATTGTCAGGCAGAAACCGGCACCTCGATTTCTAGAGCGATGTCCCCACGACGTAGCCGCTAGACCAAGCCCACTGGAAGTTGAAGCCACCAATACGCCCGTCGACATCACAGACCTCGCCACATAAGAACAGCCCTGGGACCAGACGCGATTGCATCGTCTTTAGGTCGATTTGTGACAAGGGAACGCCCCCGGCCGTCACCTCGGCCACTTTAAATCCTAGCGTGCCGGTGATGTTTAAAGGGTAAGCGCTCACTGCGGTGCCGATTGCTTTCCGCTGGGGCTTGGTGAGGTCGACGCCTGTTTGGTCTGGTGGTACGGACGCCGAGAGAAGCAAATGGTCGACCAGCCGATCAGGCAAGCGTTCCCGCAGATAGTTGCGAACAGAACGTTTGCCCAGCGAAAGTAGCTCCGCTTGTATTTGCTCGGCTGGAACGTCCGGCAACCAGTTCGCACAAAGCCGGACTTCTCGTTGCTCGGCGGCGGTTAGCCAGTGGCGGCTCATGTCGAGCACGGCCGGGCCAGAGAGTCCTTTGTGGGTTAGCAGTAAGTCTCCCTGAACCTTTTCCAGGCTTTTGCCGCTGGTCTCGGCCAGTTCCAGCTTGGCCGGCAGCGAAATTCCAGCAAGTTGGGTTAGTGGGTCACTACTAGAAAGCTGAAGGGGAACCAGCGCCGGCAAGATGATTGGGGTTAATTGGTGCCCTAATCGACGTGCCAGCTCGAAGCCGTGCCCGTCGCTGCCGGTCTTGGGGACGCTTTTGCCGCCGGTTGCTAAAACGGTTTGGCGACTAACTAAGTGTCCCCAGGGGCCGGTGATCTCGAAAGACGATTCCCCAGATTCATCGGAGACGGGTTTGATGTTCTCGACACGATGTTCCAAGGCAATCTCAACACCCAGGCGGCGCACCTCGCTCAGCAAGGCGTCTAGGACCGTTTTGGCTTTGTCGGAAACTGGGAATAGCTTGCCGGTTGGTTCCTTTTTCAGCTTGACCCCTAGCTGAGCGAAAAATTCGACCGTTTGTGGTTGGGAAAAACGATTGAGAACCTTGCGAATGGCATTGGGCGAACTGCCGCAATAGTCTTGTGGGGTGATCTTTTCGTTGGTGACATTGCAACGACCACCGCCAGCGATCAAGATTTTGGCCCCAATGCGTTTGGCACCGTCGAGAATCACGATACGTCGTTGCGGGTTCGTACGAGCCGCCCAGATGGCTGCCAGCAGGCCAGCGGCGCCTCCCCCCACAATGGCCACGTCAGTTCGGTTGTTGGCTGCGATATTGTTCAATCCTTGCTCCCACTCGGTTGCCCTGTAATTTGCTTGGCCAGGTGATAGCTGACAAGTGGGTTGGGCTTTTATATGGCCGAGAGTTCCCTCGATTTCCTATAATCGAGGTCGCGGTTGCGATATCTGCTTGAACGCGGTTCAAAAAAGTAAAGTCGCACTCGAATTCCCTGGTTGGTGATAAGCGTACGAGAGCCCATGATACGGCGAACTACTGTTTGGATATGTGGCCTGCTTTGTCTGTTGAGTGTGGCGAGTGCTTGCCATGCCGGCGAACCTGATCCGGCCGCTGGCTACGATCATCTGATCAACACAACCTATCTACCCCCCTATTTCGATCAGGAAACCTTCGACAACGTCTGGCGAATTTGGCCTGAACCGCTCCGTAGTCAGGCCGAAAAGAGCACGCCGGACGAGCGTCGCCAGATGGCCTTCGATCGCTATGGGCTGACCGGACGCCCGGAAGCCCCCACCAAGCCGCTGCAATATGTGGTCGATAAAAAAGGGAATTGGACCCTTAATTGTTTCTCGTGCCACGGTGGAGAGATCGATGGGAAGCCGCTGCCTGGTTTACCGAACAACCGCTTCGACTTTGCCGGGATCACCGACGATATTCGCCTGACGAAAGCCTTGTTGGGTAAGAAAATGGTCGCTACCGATTACAGTTCGTTGGTTTTTCCGCTGGGCGAAAACAAAGGAACGACCAATGCCGTGAACTTTGGAGTGGCGTTGATTTCGTTACGCGATGCCGATCTCAACTTCGTGCCAGGGGCTCGATTTCCGCGGATGCTGCACCACGATATGGAACCACCTCCATGGTGGCATTTCTCGCGGAAAGATAACCTCTACATCGATGGATTTGCCCCGAAAGGGCATCGTGCTTTATTGCAATTTACGATGGTTCGCGAAAATGGCGCTAAGTCGTTTCGCGAGCGAGAAGACGACTTCCGCGATATCTACGCCTATTTAAATTCTCTGGAGTCGCCAAAGTATTCTGGCCAGATTGACCCACAAAAAGCAGAAGCGGGCCGGATTGTTTTTAACAAGCACTGTAGTGAATGTCACGGAACCTACGGCGAAAACGCCACTTATCCGCAGCGAATGGTTGCGATAGATGAAATTAAGACCGATCGTGCCCGGCTCGATGCCCTCTCGCCAGAGCATCGCGAAGTCTATGGCAAAAGCTGGTTCAACGAGTATGGCGAGAAAGCCGGCCTGATTGCCGATCCGGCAGGCTACGTTGCCCCGCCGCTGGATGGCGTTTGGGCCACGGCTCCCTATTTTCACAATGGTTCGGTCCCAACGCTGTGGCACGTGTTGCACCCAGAGCAGCGTCCTCAGATTTGGCAGTGGGCTGGTAAACAATACGACCATCAGAAAATGGGGATCACCGTGACAGAATTGTCGGAGATTCCGGTGGGGCTCCCGGCGATCGACAAACGCGAGGTCTTCGACACGTCTCGATTCGGCAAGAGTGCTGCTGGACACGACTTTCCTAACTCGCTCAGCGAAGAGGAAAAAGACGTTGTGTTGGAGTATCTGAAAACCCTTTGATTTTGGGCCGAAAACGTCCCTTTACCACTAAGGTTTGCCCAGATGCCAGATTGACATGCAGGGGGGACGCGATACGATGAACCGAGAAGCGAAAGGCTTTGATAATCCAGCGGTTACGCACACGCGCCGCGCTACGCGAAACAGGCCGGCGGCCTGAACGAGGACTCTGAATTTCATGTCGACGCAACTGCTTGCAGCAAAAGAGGGGACAATCACCCCGGAAATGGAGTATGTCGCCAAGCGGGAGAATCTTTCTCCTGAATTGGTGCGGGATGAAGTGGCTGCGGGCCGCATGGTGATTCCGGCAAACAAGGTTCACCTGCAAGGCGTGCTCGAACCGATGGGCATCGGCCTGGCTGCCAAATGCAAGATCAACGCCAACATCGGCAATAGTGCCGTTACCAGCGATCTTGGCGGGGAACTCGAAAAGCTTCACGTCGCCGTGCATCACGGTGCGGATACGGTGATGGACTTGTCGACCGGCAAAAACATCGACGAAATCCGTAAGCAAATCATCGAGAAAAGCCCGGTGCCGATCGGTACGGTTCCGATGTACCAAATGCTGGAAGAACTAGGTGGCCGCATGGAAGACATGCAGCCGCAAAACTTCTTGGATATGGTCGAGCATCAAGCCAAGCAGGGGGTCGACTACATGACGATCCACTGCGGCATTCTGCTAGAACACCTGCACCTGACGACCAACCGTATAACCGGGATCGTCAGCCGTGGTGGTTCGCTGATTGCCAAGTGGATGATGGCCCACCGCAAACAAAACCCGCTGTACACGCACTTCGACGATTTGTGCGATATCATGCGTCAGTACGACGTCACGTGGAGCCTGGGGGATAGTCTTCGTCCTGGCTCGCTAGCCGACGCTTCCGACGCGGCTCAATTCTCGGAATTGGATGTCCTGGGTGAACTGACTCATCGTGGCCGGGCCAACGGAACGCAAGTCATGGTCGAAGGTCCTGGCCACGTGCCGATGGATCAGATCGAAATGAACATGAAGCGTCAGCAAGAAGTTTGCGATGGCGCTCCGTTCTACGTGCTTGGCCCGCTCGTTACCGATATCGCTCCTGGTTACGACCACATCACCAGTGCGATTGGTGCTGCGTTGGCTGGTTGGCATGGGGCTGCGATGCTGTGCTACGTTACGCCGAAAGAACACCTCGGTTTGCCCGAAAAAGATGACGTTCGCCAGGGTGTGATCGCCTACAAGATCGCCGCCCATGCTGCGGATGTTGCCCGGCACCGCCCTGGGGCTCGTGATCGGGACGATGCTTTGAGCAAGGCCCGTTTCTCGTTCGATTGGAACGAGCAGTTCCGTTTGTCGCTCGATCCTGAGACTGCCAAGGCGTACCACGATCAAACCTTGCCGCAAGACACCTTCAAAAGTGCTCACTTCTGCAGCATGTGCGGTCCTAAGTACTGCAGCATGAAGATCACCGAAGAAATCCGTGCGATGGCCTCGCAGGATGAGTTGATCAGCTTACAAGGCGATCAAAGCTAAGGGATTTAGCTCTGCTTTCCCCTCCCGTTGCGGAGGGGAGGGATTATCGCTCGGCAGATAACTTTTCAGAAAATATAACGCGGTCAGCCAGTTTGACCGCGTTTTCTATGCGCACTCGCCTAGGATCACTTCCTGCAAAAGTTGATAATGCCCCCATGGACGCGAAAACCAATCCGTACGAATCGCCCCAGGAAACGGCTCTTGTTTCCGAATCGATACCGAACCATCTCAGCGGGGATTCCTCGTTCTGGGCGAGTACGTCTACCCAGTTCTTCGGGGCTTTCAACGACAATATCTTTAAACAACTGCTGTTGTTAGTTGCGGTGAATCAAGCTCTGCAGGACAAAGACGCCGTCGACTATCAAGGCCTGGCCATGGTAGTGTTTGCTGCTCCCTTCGTCTTGTTTGCAGGGCCAACCGGTTTTCTGGCAGACAAGTTCAGCAAGACGCATATCATCATCATCTCGAAGGTGATGGAGATTATCGCGATGGCGCTAGGTGTCGTTGCTTTCTTCTGGTACGACCAATTTGGTATGGCGGGTCTGTTGGCCGTGCTGGCGTTTATGGGCTTTCAAAGTACGCTCTTTGCACCAGCCAAGTATGGTATTCTGCCAGAGTTGTTTCATGGTCGTGACTTACCCAAAGTCAACGGCGTATTCCTGATGACGACCTTTCTGGCAATCATTTTCGGAACGGTATTGGCCGGTTTTCTGAGCGACTGGCTGCCAGGCCATCTATGGATGGCTTCGTTGGTTTGCGTGGGGGTGGCCATTGTCGGCACACTTACGTCGATAGCTATCCGCCGCACACCTCCGGCAACCCCCAAGGCCAAGTTCACATTGCAGTCGTTTGGAATTCCGAAGAAGACGCTGCACCTGTTCATGCAAGATCACTCGATCTTAAAGGCGCTCTTGGCGTCGTGCATGTTCTGGCTGTGTGCGGGAATTGTGCAGCAAGGTGTGAACTCGCTAGGGAAAGTGCAACTCGAGCTCTCCGATGCTCAAACCAGTTGGCTCGGCGGAGCGATTGGGCTGGGCATTGGCATTGGTTGCATGTTGGCCGGGGTGCTTTCCAGTGGCAAGATTGAATTTCGCTTGGTGCAAATTGGTGCCTGGGGAATCTTGTTCTGCTTGGGGCTGATGGCCACGCCTGGGAGCAATCATGGGCACATGCTTGGGCTGTGGGGTAGCTTGCCGGTACTCATTTTATTGGGTATTTTCACCGGCATGTTCTCTGTTCCGATTCAAGTTTATCTTCAAGCCAAAGCCCCCGAAGATCAAAAGGGACAGGTCATTGCCGAGATGTCGCGCGCCAACTGGCTGGCGATCTTTCTTTCTGGCCTCTTGTACTCCGCTTTCGATTGGATACTTATCTGGGGAGGTGATCTACCCCGGTGCTATCTATTCGGATTTACCATGTTAATCATGCTTCCGGTCGCTATTTTGTATCACCCCCATTCGGAAGCATTAAACGACTAAGGACGAACAATCATGCTCGGAGCTTCGCTCGACATTGCCTCGTATATCGATCGCTTCAAGGCTGAACTCGATAAGCTGGACCATGCCCAAGTCCAGAAATGGGCTGATCTGATCTATGACGCGTACGAGAGTGGCAACTTTGTCTACATCATTGGCAACGGCGGCAGCGGCTGTAATGCCAGTCATATGGCGGAAGACCTGGGGAAAAGTTCACTCCACGAAAAAGACCTCGGCGACGAATCGCTCCGCCGTTTGAAAGTGCTGAGCCTGACCGACAACGTTGGTTGGATCATGGCGGTTGGCAATGATGTTGGTTACGACCAGATCTTCCTGCAGCAGTTAATGAACTACGGACAGGAAGGGGACGTGCTGCTGGCGATCAGTGGCAGCGGTAACAGCGAGAACATCTTGAAGGCAGTCGATTGGTCGAACCGGCACGGCCTGAAAACCCTTGGTCTCACCGGCTACGGCGGTGGCAAGCTGCGCGACATGGCCCAGCACAGCTTCCATGTTCCGCTGGATGACATGGGGATGGTCGAAAGCATTCACCTGGCCATCTTTCACTGGGTGTTGAACGATGTGTTTGCGCGGATTAACAGCGAAGGACGCCACGCCTAATGAAAGTGATTGGTGTCGAAATCGGTGGCACAAAGCTACAAGTTGCTTTAGCGGATGCAGAAACGTTAGAGCCAATTTGTAGCCTCCGTGAGAGCATTGTTCCCGCAGACGGGGCGGCTGGAATCCGCGAACAGTTAGAAGCTTTAGTTCATTCGCTTTTAGCGGAGCATTCCGCCGATGCGATGGGCGTTGGCTTTGGGGGGCCCCTTGATGCCAAGACGGGTATCATCACGACGAGTCACCAAGTCGAAGGTTGGGATCAGTTTCCGCTCGCTCATTGGTGTCGCGATCGCTTCGGCTTGCCGACCACCATTCGTAACGACTGCGACACGGCCGCTTTTGCGGAAGCGACGATGGGGGCAGGAAAAGGGCATCAAAGTACCTTCTACGTGACTGTTGGCAGTGGAATCGGTGGTGGCTATGTGGTGGATGGCCAACTGCTGGGAACCTCGCGTCCGGCTTTCGCCGAAATTGGCCACCTGCGGCCTGGCGTCGGCTACAAAGAAGCGGATGAAACGGTCGAGGCCGAATCGAGCGGGTTTGGCATTGCCCAGCGACTGAAGGATTGGCTTAAGAACCTGGATGAAGAAGATCACGACGACGAGTATCGCAGCTTGCTCGATCGTTGCGAGGGGGATTTCAGCCAGTTGACCACACGCGACATTGTCGAAGCAGCCCAGGCAGGCAGCAGCATGTGCCGGACGGTGCTGGCCGATGCGGTTGAAACGTTGGGCTGGGCAATCGCTCAGGCCATCACGTTCATGGCGCCGGAAGTGGTCGTCATCGGTGGTGGCGTGGCGATGATGCCGGAAGAACTCTTTCTGACGCCGCTTAAGCGGCATGTGGCGGAATTCGTGTTTCCTCCGCTGACTAATAGCTACCAGATTGTGCCGGCAGCCCTCGGCGAAGCGGTGGTTGTGCGAGGCGCTTTATTGTTGGCGAAGCAGTCGCTGACACACTAACAAAGCTTTACCTGGCGAATTTGCCACGAAATTCTGGCAGCGGGTAGTCAACAATTGGCAGATCAAGTCGTGCCAGTTCACGCAAGCGTTCGTAGCCGCGTGTGACGAGCTGTTCGCGCTGATGGACGAACGCCGCATCGAGATTTCGCTTATCGAAGTCACCGACACACTCGACGGGCGTAAACTTCTCGTGCACGATGAACTGAGCCAAGGCCGGGTTGCACTTTGTATGGCGTTCTGGGGTGGTATGCAGTACCTCGGGATCGAGCATGCCGATTACGTACCGCAGATAAAGATCGCTTTCAAACAGCCGCTCGACCGGTTGGCCGCAAACGTCGCACAGATAGCCTTCGTCGCACTTTGCCATGTTGTGGGAGTCTTGCTCGAAGAAGTGAATGGATTACGAACTTATTGATCTCTGCATGCGGAATCGCAGTGCTTTATTGTTCGCAATCCATTCTACTCCATGGCGTCCTCAACTGGTGACATGATGTGGCCAGGTGCGGGCGTTTAGAGCTTCTTGAGTTCTTCCGCCAGTTGAACCAAATGATCGGCGGTTGATTTCATGCCGTGGACGATGGTGCCTTGTTCTTCAATTGCGGAAGCGACCGTATTGGTGTTTAAATTCACTTCCGCAACGCTGGTGGTGATGTGATCGTTGGCCGAGACAACCGACTCGATGTTGTGTCGGATGCGCGACACACGCTCCGCGATATCCTTGGTGGCCGTGGAAGTGCTTGTTGCGAGTGATTTCACTTCCGAGGCAACCACGGCAAAGCTGCGGCCTGCTTCTCCGGCACGGGCCGCTTCGATGGTGGCATTCAATGCCAAGAGGTTCGTTTGTTCGGCCAATTCACGAATGGCCAGCACGATTCCATCGATCTCTTGGCTGCACTCCGAGAGTTGCCGAATAGATGTGCCGGCGGAAACAACTTCCTCGTCTGTTTCGCGTGCCAGCTCGGCATTGCGACAGATCGAGTGGCTGATTTCTTCGATGGCGGAAGCCATCTCCCCAACGCTATTGGCAACCATGTGCCCCACATCGGCTAGCGAGCCAACCTGGCCACGGATTCTGGTTTGTTCCGTGATGATATTCCACGAGGCCATCGGCCCAATGTAGTTGCCCGATGGATCGTAAATGGCACAAACACACAATTCGATTGTCTCGCCGCCAAGCTGAAATTGGGTTTGTAGAGGAAGGTTTTGCGGGTCGCTGAGCACCCTGACTTGATGGCTGGGGTTTTTGTGGAAAATGCCAATCGAGGAACCAATGATCTGATCGATTGCAACCGGCAAAAGATGACGAATCTCTTGAAAAGTCCGTAACGACTTCGGGTTGATGTACCGGATAATCAGATCGCGATCGGCAAACATAATATTCAGCGGCAGATTCTCGATCATGTTCCGCAATCGCGACTCTTGCTCGCGTTCAGCCAGTTGATGACTGATATCGGTGGCAATTTTCAGAATCTTGGTGGGCTTCCCCTCTTCATCGAAGACCGGATTGTAAGAGGCTTGTAGCAGGACGGCAGAACCATCCTTAGCGACTCGCTGGAAGATGCCGGTATGAAACTCGCCAGATCTTAACTCTTGCCAAAACTGGCGGTACTCGTCGCTGTTGGCATACGCTGCATCGACAAGCATCCAATGGGGCTTCCCCTTGAGTTCAGAGAGCGTGTAGCCAAAGGCATGCAGAAAATTATCGTTGGCCGTTAGCACCTTGCCGGAAAGATCAAGCTCGACGATCAACGCCGAGCGGTCGATCGCCGCAAGCATCGCTGCCTGCTGCTGATCTTGCTCGGTCGGCTTTGGGCTAGTTTGTGAATAAGAAAAAAACGAGGCAAAGGATGGGGGGGCAAATCCAAACATGGTTCTTCACGAGAATTCAAAAAAATGGGGGCAAATTGCGCTGCTTATGAAAGCTTAGAATGCGCAATAACGGCTGGCTGCAAAAACACATTGAGTTTGTGTGGATTACAACTAGATCCCACCCAAGTGGCGTGTTGTAACGCATTACAACCGTTACAACACGAACATTTTTTGAAGAATCGATCAGCAATTAGAGCAAACTTTGGCCGTTGCAGCGACCAAAAGTTACTTGCCCTTATGTTTCCGCAGGTTGCTAGAGAGCTGTTCTACGTCTTTTTTTAAGGTTGGTTGTTTGACAACATTTTTGTCTTCAGCGGGATCTTGCTGATGGTCGTAAAGCATGGTGGCATGGACCTCGCTTTTAGGATTCGAATATTCGGTATAGCGGAAGTTCTCGGTGCGAATGGTATCGCCTGCTTGGAATCTTCCAATCGCGAATGGCTTGCCAGGAGCAGTCGGATCCTTTAACAGTGGGACGAAGCTTTGCCCTTGGCAATGCTCGGGAGTCTCTAAGCCGCAAAGCTCGCACAGCGAAGGATAGACGTCGATGAACTCAGTAAGAGCCGCTGTCTTTTGGCCAGCATACTTGCCAGGTACTTTCACAATAAGCGGAGCGTGCATCGACGTTTCAAAGCAGGAGTGTTTACACCACAACGTATGTTCGCCCAGGTTCCAGCCGTGATCTCCCCATAGCACCACAATGGTGTCATCGGCAAGTTCGAGTCGCGTGAGTTCATCCAGCACCTTCCCAATATTGGCGTCGGTATAGCTGACACAAGCATAGTAGCCGTGAATCATGTTTCGAGCCGTTTCTTCGCTAACCGGTCCCTTGGCCGGAATGCCTGCGTAGGCACGCAGTTCGCCAGAGTTGTGAATTGCAGCATCCGGGACGTTTTCGGGGCGATGATACGTTTCTGGGAGCTGGATCGTTTCATGATCGTAGAGGTCCCAGTATTTCTGTGGGGCGACAAACGGAAGGTGAGGTTTGAAAAAGCCGACTGCCAGAAAGAACGGCTGACCTTCCTGTTTTAAACGACGAAGATCTTGGATCGTTTTGTTCGCTATTTTTCCATCGTTGTAAAAGTCGTCGTCAGCATCAGCCGATTCGTAAGCGGGGCCACGTTTCTTGGGAGTCGTCTTAGCGGCGGCAAGGCTTGCTTCGAGTTTGTAGGTCGGACCCTTTGGCCGCCATGCCGGCTGCGACCAGCCCTCTTCACTGTCGGTAGGGTGATGGAAGATTTTCCCGTTCGAAATGGTGGTATAGCCGTTCTCTTTGAAGTGGGTATTGAGCGTAGTAATCCCCGGTGCGTCTTTCTCTGCCCAGGTCAAATGGTTGATGAAACGAGTGCGATGAGGGCGAATGCTAGTCATAAGTGCGGCCCTTGATGCACCACAGGTAGGGACCATGCAATAGGCTTTTTCGAAGACCGTTCCCTCCGCCGCCAATCTGTCGATGTTGGGGGAATAGATATGCGGCATTCCGTAGCAGCCAATTTCTGGGCGAAGGTCGTCAACCGCGATAAACAGCACATTTGGTCGCTCGGCTGCTTTTGCTACGCAACTGGCTGCGCAGAAGCAAATCAGTCCTAGGTAAAGCCAACGCATGATGTATTTTCCGTTAGAGGAGTATGGGGAGAAATAGAGGAGGAATTTCGGTCATTCTGGCTTGGGGTGCGAGTGCAATGCAAGCGATAAACGCAGAAACTTGCCAACACGCCTAATGCCAAGTGTCCGTGATGGGACTTTTACTTACGTCTAGCAGAAGTGGAGATGTAGCACACGTGTTGTTGTGAATTTACATGTGAATTCATAACGTTTGCTTGAACAATAATTCATGGAAAAATTTGTCATGTAATATTAACTTGATAGAACCGCTCGAAGCTCTTGGGCTTTGCAGGGGTGCCGCCCTCAGGCTGGCCGAAAGAGTTTTCGGTTGGTCGAAGGCAAACAAGTACGATCCCAGGTCAGCTGGCTCTTCATTTTCTCCTTCTCCCTAGTTTAGTTTTCCTGAGATCCAGAGGCAGTACCCGCTTCGATCGACAAGCTACTACGGTTGCTTGTTCCCCTAATCTCAATTGTTAAAAAAAGGATCCCTCATGCTCGTGTCCCAGATTGATTGCCGCCGTTCGCGTTCCGGCTTTACTCTCGTCGAATTGTTGGTTGTGATCGCTATCATTGGCGTATTGATCGCACTTCTGTTGCCGGCTGTGCAACAAGCTCGCGAGGCTGCTCGTCGGATGCAATGCACCAACCAGCAAAAGCAACTAGCCTTGGCCTCGCACAATTTCCACGATACCTACGGAAATCTTCCCCCCGGAAGCTACGGTAACGGAAACCCACACAATTACGGCCGCGACTCTTGGTCTTGGTATGGGTTCATTTTGCCGTTTATCGAACAGAATGCCATGTACGAGCAGCTTAACTTTGAAGAGAAGATCAACGGCAATGCAACCCGTGGTGGTGCAGCCCGGAAGCAGCTTCTCGATGCAATGCTTTGCCCATCGGACGATACCAAAATTCAGGAAGAAGGCGTCACTAGTTGGCAAAATGCCTTGCATAACTACGTGGTGTGCTACGGCGATGCCAATTTCAATTCTGGCCTGGCGCCGTGGAACGAGGTTGATGGCTACGCTGGTACAGCCGGCATGTTCGTGCCGGAGAGAAAGGCTGGTTTGAAGGACTGCACCGACGGGTTGTCCAATACGCTGTTGTTCTCTGAGATTATTACTCCGGCTGCCGAAAATACTTGGGGATCGCTGGGGCGAACTCAGGTTGCTATGGGTGCGGGCTTTACGACCTATCTCACGCCCAACGCGAATGCCAATGACCGCCTCAATCGCTGCCATACCAATTTGGGAAGCAATTTGGGTGCGAAGTGTACACAACACTCTGATTGGGACTGGGGAGCGAACGTGGTTGCTGCTCGCAGCTGGCATCCAGGGGGTGTGAATGTGGCGTTGACGGATGGCTCGGTTCGATTTGTTTCCGAGACCGTCGCGCTTAATCCTTGGCGATCGCTTGGTGCACGAAGCGATGGGAAGGTAATCGGCGAGTACTAATTCGCTGGTATGGTTTTGCCGTTCTCGACGCTCGTTTCTCCCCATATAAAGGTAATTTTCGCGTGACAAAGCTTTATGGCCGTTGGTCTCCTTTTTTGCTAGTCGTTTTGGTTCTCTTTGTTGTTGGCTGTGACTCTGACGGCAAGGTTCACGTGAAAGGTACCGCCACGTGGAACGGGAGCCCAATTGAATCAGGGTACCTCGAACTGCAGCCGGTCGGCGGGCAAGGGCAGTTTGAGAGTGCCGAGATTGTAGACGGCAAGTTTTCGCTGAATACGCTTCCTGGGAAGCGCCGCGTGAAGGTTACCGCCGAGAAAAAGATTGGGGAAACCGCTCCGACGGAACGTATTCCAGAACCGGAACCGATTATGTTTCAGTTCATCCCGGCTGAATTCAACTCTAATTCAACGTTGGAAATGGAGATCGATGCCAGTGATCCCAACTTGAATATTGAATTGAAAGGGGATGAGTTGAAGCCCAACAAAAAGGCGAGCGCAGCCGAGCAGCAACGTAAGAAGTTGCAAGGTGGTGGCGTCTAGCAACGATTGGAATGCTTCTGTCTAAGAAGCAATCGATAGGCCTCGATAACGTGTCTCCTGAAAATGTTCTTTCGGGAGCTCACGTTATCGGGGCCTTTTTCTGCGCCTAAACGCAAGTTACTGCGCGGCTGGGGTGTTCTCGTTGAGGAAGTTGGCCAGCTTTTTTAAGTCGTCGGTTCCAATCAAGTCGACGCCAGCTTGCTGCAGTTCTGCCCAAACTTCTGGCTTTTCAGGCGTTGCCCAGAAGCGAACAAGACGCCCCTTCTGGTGAGCCTTTTGGACGATACCTTTTAGCTTCTCGCGTTCCTCTGGCGGCATCTCGCCGCTCCCTTTCCATTTGAAATGGCTGCTCCATTTGTCGCTGATAAGGGGCAGCAAGTCGCTGGGGGCTTCGCTTTCTAAATCCGAAATGCGACCGTCAATTCCAACATAGCGTGGGTTCGACTTCGCGATCTCTTTCTGGGCACGATCGCCACTGATGATCACGGTGACGGCCTTTTGCTCGTGCTTGCCATCTTGGGTGACCGAGAGGATGTCGTCGTATTTTGCTAAGAGTTTTGCGAGGGCCGCGTAAGCGTCAGCGCCATCTTCTTTGATATCGATCAACAGCACAAAGCGGCCAGGCTGAGGGTAGACATGCCCATCGTTGGCGGTGACGCGTTCTTTCAGAGGAGCCAGGTAAAGCGATTCGAGCGAACGATCGCGGCGCAATTCCCAGCGGAAGTGCCCCACGAGAAGCTGATCACCTACCAGAAAGACGTCCGCCTCCACGTTGCTAAAACCCTGGTCGAGTGCATCGAGCAAGGGACGCTGGTGGTAGTAATCGTTGTGAGCGTGGGCGGTGAGGAGAGGTGTCGGGAGTTCAGAAGCATGGATCCCCGAGTTACAGCTTGAGATGATTATTGCTGTTAGGGCAATGACAGACAAGTTGTATGAAATGAAGGATTTTATAATGACATTTACCATGGTTTTAGCCTCTGTCCGAAGGTCGTGGTGTGGGCTATAGCATGAAGGCAATTGTGGTGGGCGTGTAAATCTCGAAAAATAATCCGGAAGCCGAATCTTTGACATTTGTTATAGAATCCAGAGTTGTACAACTCTGGATTCTTCTAGGCGGCATAGATCTATTTTTTATTTTTGGGAGGTGGAGGAGGAGGTGGTGGTGCCGGGCGTGATTCATTCACAGGTAAACCGTTATGACCTGCCTGTTTAGTTGGAGAAGAAGGTGGCGGATTTGATCCTGGGGGCGGTTGAGGGGCTTTGCTTCCCATTGTTGAACTCCAAGTTATTTTACCAACAGACTTAAGGTTATTTTTTGTTTTTTGGCGGCGGAGGTGGAGGTGGAGGAGCTGGTCTTGAAGAGCTTTCCGGGGGGCCAGAATGACCGCCATCGACCATCTGAGGTGAATTAGGAGGTGGGCCGTTAGAGGAATTGTTGGTAATTGTGGGAGGCAGGCCGTTGTTGCCTCTCTCTCCTACATGCTTGCAGGAGGAATCCCCATTAGACATGGTTAAACTCCAAATGAAAAAGTGCTGGAATCATAGTGGGAAACCTGCAAATATGGAAAGTAATCATAGCTGAAATTGATAAGTCGGTCTAATGAGTTTTGCGAATGCAAATACTCAGAATTGACTATCTTGACTGTTTTGAGCATTGTCCTCTTTTTGTAGCTTAATTAAAGGAGAATACGCCTCTTTAAGATCATCGTCGGTGACGCGAAGCTCCGATTCATTCGCTAACACTTCGACGATTTCAACCTCAGCTGCAGGTATCAGCATTCGTTCAACCGAATATAAGTGTGCTTGTGTATTATCAGGTAATAGCCATGATGCATTCATAAGTACAAAATGTCCAGTATCCGGGGAGTCTGGCCATTCATAAGGCCAACCTTGAACGCGACGATTGTCTTTCAGGTGAAGGACCACAAATCGTCTATCTTTGTTAAACGCGCTGAACCATTCTGAGGGATATGATGTTCTCTTTGTAATGTCCTTGATTTTTCCATTGAAAAAACTGAGGTTGCGCAAAAAAACATGTATTTGATCGTTGTTGGCGAAATACGTAAAAATAAATCCAATGGCAGTGGCAAAAAGCATTGACCAGATGAACTCAGTGTCTGAAGTCCAGTGACCTAAGGGGAGTAAATTGCCAAATAGAAATAAGAGCCATCTGGTTGGTACTACGAAGAAGCGGACGATAGCAGTAAAGATAAGTGCTTGAACTACTCTCTCAAATGGGGTTTGTTTGGGGTGCGCTGTTAGGCCGTAAAAAATCCAACTAGCAAAGAATCCAGGCAGTAACGCATAAAGTACTCTTACGAACTCTGTGGCAAGGAAGTCCATTCTGAGTACCTATTTCAAGTGAACTGGAGCTTTATCAATTTGTATGCCGTTGTCATTGGTCTGTAGATCCAAGGGGATTGTTAACCTACAGTCCCAGCACGTCGTTCATATTGTACAGCCCTGGCGGCTTGCCTGCTGCGAACTTGGCGGCTTGGAGCGCTCCGCTGGCGTAGCAATCGCGATTGCTGGCGCGGACGGTCAGTTCCATCGTTTCGCCTAGCAGGCCGAAGATAATCGTGTGTTCCCCGGGATTATCGCCGGTTCGGATAGCGTGATAGGCGATTTCGTCATGCGGCCGAGCCCCGGGGCGTCCTTCGCGGCCATGAATGTGACGCGTAATTCCCATCTTATTGGCGATAAGTTCACCAAATCTTAAAGCGGTTCCGCTGGGGCTGTCTTCTTTGAAGCGGTGATGCCGTTCAAGGATTTCGACATCGGCGCCGCCAGGGACGTCCTTCAGGGCCTCTGCTGCGATCTCGCAGAGCTTCATCGTCAAGTTGACGGTGGTGCTCATGCTGGGAGCCCAAACCACGGGAATCACGTTGGCTGCTTCGCGGATCTTGGCTTTGTGTTCTTCTTTAAGACCAGTGGTGGCCATCACCAAGGCAGCTTTGGCGGTTACGGCTCGTTCGACGGCGGCGTGGGCACCTTCAGGGACCGAGAAGTCGATGATTGCGTCGTAGGATTCGTCCGTATGATCGACCAAGTACAAGCCAAGTTCACCCACCCCAGCTACGTTGCCGGCATCTTGGCCGAACTTGGGGTGACCAGAATATTCGAAGCAGGCAACCAGTTCCAGCGACTTGTCCTGGCAACCTAGCGCAACCAAGCGTTGCCCCATCCGGCCAGCGGCCCCATTAATAGCGACTTTGGTGGGCATGATTTTCTTTCTACCTTGAAGAGACTTCCTGCCCACACAGGCAAGGGCAGGGGACGGACTCAATTGGTTTGATCGGTGTGGATGGGAACGTTTTGACGCACCCTATCCTACGAAAACGCGTGAGCAAAAGCGTTTCCGCGCGTTCGATGTAAAGAGGATTTCAGGGGGCAGCGGTGCATCGAGACGCACCCTTCGGCCCCCTTTGCGAGGATCCCGGAGTTAGCCGTACAACTGAATGGCTTGCACGATGTCGTTCATGTCGTTCTTCACGGCAACGGCACGATTAGCAAACGTGGCTCGTTTGACGCCGCGACTTCCCAGAACACTATTGAACGTGTCCTGATCGGTTGTGTGATAGGCGACGGTGGCGGTCGGGTCTTTCAATAGGTGACCGGTCAGGATGCAGACCACGCGATCGCTGGGGGCGATGACCCCTTGTTCTCGCAAAATCTTCGCACCGGCTACGCTGGCGGCGCTTGCCGGTTCGCAGCCCATGCCGCCAGAGCCAACACGGCTCTTAGCGTCCATGATCTCCTGATCTGAAACCTGGCGAACTACACCATCGCAGTCGTGCAGCGCCCGCAGGCACTTGTGCAGGTTCACCGGCCGGTTGATTTCAATAGCGCTGGCCAGGGTGGAAGCCTTGCGGTTCTCGTCGTCCATCTTTTGGTAGTAGGCAGCGATGGTATCGCGTGGATACATCCCGCCGTTCCAACGAACTTCGTGCTGGTTATAAAGCTGATCGAGCGTATCGGCTCCGCTGGCGTTGATCACCGCTAGACGCGGAATCCGGTCGATCAGCCCTAGTTCTTTGAGTTCGGCGAAGGCCTTACCGAAGGCGCTGCTGTTGCCGAGGTTGCCGCCAGGAACCACAATCCAGTCCGGCGTTTCCCACTGCAGCGCTTCCAGTACGCGGAACATGACCGACTTCTGACCTTCCAGGCGAAAGGGATTCACGCTGTTGACCAGGTAGATCCCCATATCCTTGCTGACTTCCTTAACGCGAGCCATCGCGTCGTCGAAGTCGCCAGCGATCTGCAAGGTGAGTGCCCCGTAGTCGAGTGCCTGGGAAAGCTTGCCGTACGAGATCTTGCCGCTGCCGATGAAGATTACCGCTTTCATCAAGCGAGTTACGCTGCAGTACATGGCCAAAGAGGCACTGGTGTTGCCAGTCGAAGCACACGCGGCCCGCTTCGCACCGACCATGTGGGCGTGTGTGAAAGCAGCGGTCATGCCGTTGTCTTTGAAGCTGCCGCTGGGGTTCATGCCTTCGTACTGAAGGTGAAGTTTACCCGAGTCGAGCCCAACGAATTTGCCGACGTCGTCAGTTTGCTGCAGCAAGGTCTGTCCTTCGCCGAGCGTGACGATTTGTTCGTCCGTCGCGAAAGGAAACAGCGAGCGAAAACGCCATACTCCGCTGAAGTTGAGGGGGTTGGTTCGCTTGGCCCAGTTCGCTTCGATATCTTTCCAGGTTTTCGGCGGGGACAAGCGGTCCCAGTCGTAGGCAATATCCAGCAAGTCGCCACATTTAGGGCAAGCTACCAGGGTTTGGGAAAGATCGTAGGTCTGGCCGCATTCGGGCGAAATGCACCGCTGAAACGCGGCAGGTGTCGTGGTCACGCTTTGAAATGCTTATGGTCAAAGGGGTTCGGTGGTCACGGGAGACGCGTCGCCGCGCCGCAGTTTGCCCGAAAATGAGGGGTGTGTCCTTGGAGAGACGGTTAAGTCTAGGACACGAATGCGATTCTAATAGAGTTGGACGCCATCGGAAAAGAACGGTTCAGAAGGAAAAATCTACTGCCGACCCTAGCAAACGTGGTTCAACATCGTATCGAGTCGCGAGGATCTGCCGCAGAAGTACCTAAAATGCCTCCTTTCGCTCATAGAACCCCATTAACTTTCCATCAGCTCAGACATTATTTCAGCGATTCTAGGTTTAGGGGAGAAAAGAAGAGCTTGGTGAAAAAAAGTTGTTTGATTTGACCGCGTGAGAGTGATCCCTCTAAACTACAGTTTCTGCCCATTGGACGGGCTATTAAGGCAAACGACAGACCACCTTCGTGAGAAGCGCCATGGGAAAGACGGGACCAAGCAAAGGAGCTTACAAGACCGAGGAAGCTCAACCTTACCTAGAAAGACTGCGTGTGTTACGGGCGAGGCTTGTCGGCGACGCTACGCATCTGGCCGATGGTGCTTTGAATCGGACCGGCAGAGAGGCTGCTGGGGATCTATCGAAAATGCCGATCCACATGGCTGATATTGGGTCTGACAACTACGAGCAAGAGTTCTCGCTCGACTTGTTGGCTGCCGAGCAAGCTACGCTAGCAGAAGTTGATTCTGCCCTGGCCAGGATTGAATCGGGCGAGTATGGTGCGTGCGTTGAATGTGGACATCGGATCAAAAAGTCGCGACTCAATGCCATCCCCTACACCCACTACTGCATCGACTGTGCCACCAAGCGAGACGAAGAATCCCGTGGATAGCCACCCTTCGGCGGTTCCTGTAAGCCGTTATGTGTTGTTCTTTGGCCTTAGTATCGCCGGGTGCGGATTTGATCTGTGGAGTAAGGCAGCCGTGTTTGCCTGGTTAGGCGAGCCTGGGCAAAACCGCACTTTTTGGTTCATCGAGCCCTATGTGGGCTTTCAAACATCGACCAACGAAGGAGCCCTATTCGGCCTCGGGCAAGGTTACACTCCGGTATTTGCCCTCTTCTCGGTCGTGGCGGCCATTGGCATCTTGTATTGGTTGTTTGTGGCGAAAGCTGCTAATGATTGGTTGTTAACCACAGCGCTGGGCCTGATTACCGGAGGGATCTTCGGCAATCTCTACGATCGGCTTGGAATTTGGGGCAAAGCGGCCGTCCGCGATTTCATCCTCTTTCGCTACAGCGATGAGTATGTGTGGCCCAATTTCAACGTTGCCGATACGCTTTTGGTCGTCGGTGCTGGGTTGATGCTGTGGCACTCGTTCTTCATTGCCCAGCACGCGCCTGCGGAATCAGAGATTACTCAGGAACCTTCTTAGCTTCCTGCGTCTGAGATCCTGCATTTCTTTCTTCCCGAGCAGCTAAGGTTGGGGAAGCCAACCCTCTTTGAGTGCTGCAGCAAGCAAAGCCGTTTTGATGCTAGCAGCGGGTTTTGCCACAGTGCTTTGTGGCAAGTTCGGATTGAACCCCCAGTATTTAACGATACTTTGTTTGTGCCACTAACTAATTGATTAGTGTTCTTTGTATGCCATTAACCTCTTTTTTATTGTTTTTTTGTCAAAACGGTTAAACCCGCAGATATTTGTATTGAAAGCCGTATGAAATAGACGTATTCTCCATTTTTACCGCGTTTGGGGTGTAAGTAATTTTGTATTTGTTTTAATTGACTAGGTTGTCTTAAGACATTTGTTGTCGGTTTAGACGGTAGGTCAGCCGCAAACGGCTAGTTGTCTAGATTTCTGGGCCAAGAGAATCAACGTGCGTCAGCTTATGGCTAACGTTGCTCGCTAGGTCAAACGGTAAGAGTGGAAGAAGTATTTATTGGGTTTAGGGGATTGGTTGTCAGTTAATCGATAAGTCCCCTGCACGTTTTGAAATTATCATCGTTCCATAACAAAAGAGGGCAGTGGAATGAAGTTGTCGCGAACAGTTGCTTATGCGTTACAGGCAACCATGCAGTTGGCGGTATCGGATTCGGATACCCCGGTACCTTGTAGCCAGATTGCCTCCAAAGGCGAAATGCCAGAACGTTTTTTGCTTCAGGTTCTTCGCAGTTTGGTGAATCACGGAGTTCTGAGAAGCACTCGTGGAGTGGACGGCGGTTATATGCTGATTCGCTCGCCAGAGGAGATCTCTTTGCTCGACGTTATCGAAGCCATCGAAGGGCCGCTCGACTCGAAGTTACCGCTGCCAGCCGCGCCGGATGATATCACGCAAGTGAATCTACAGAAGGCCTTGCAGGATGTGACGGCAACCGCTCGAAAGCAATTGGAAGCCATTAAAATCTCGCATCTAATTATGGCTCCTTCGATCGAATCCGAAGAAAATGACACGGAAGATTCGCAAATGCCACTAGTACACAGTGAAGCAGTCGCGGCCCCCGTGTCGCCATCGGCAGATCGTGTTCATCCTCTTTAGAAGGGGACTTTGCCCTGAGGTGACCAAAATTGGGTTGGTGATGTCGAATCGGGGGCTTGTTCCGTTCAAGCGACCATTCTATTCTCATGTCCATGAACACCTCACAAAATAATCTCGAAAAGCGTTTAGAGACGGCCCGTCGGTTGGCCCGGCTCGCAGGTAAAAGCACGCTCGAACACTTTCAGCGTGCCGATCTTTCCTTTGAAAAGAAGGAAGATGCTTCCCCTGTTACTATCGCGGATCAAAACGCGGAAAAGATTATCCGTAAAGGGCTTAAGGAAGAATTTCCTGACGATGGCATCATCGGCGAAGAGTTTGGTAGCGAAGATGGGACGACCGGTTACAACTGGATTGTCGATCCCATCGACGGCACCAAGGCTTTTATCGCTGGCGTACCTTTGTTCGGCACGATGATTGGTGTCGAAAAGGATGGGAAATCACGACTGGGCGTGGTCTACATTCCTGGTCTGGATGAAATGATCTCGGCTGCCGAAGGTAAGGGAGCCTGGTACGAACGTCCGCACCACGACCCGGTACGGGCCCAGGTCAACAAAACCGCTTCGCTTGCGGATGGCGTGATGGTGACCTCGCAGGTCAGCACTTTCAACAAACGCAACGCCACGCAAGGCTTCCTTGAACTGGAAGAAAGGTCTTTCGTGACAAGGACTTGGGGCGATTGCTACGGCTATATGCTGGTGGCAACCGGCCGGGCTGTCGCGATGATAGACCCCATGATGAGCATCTGGGATGCCGCCGCATTGCAGCCAATCATGGAAGAATCTGGTGGTACGTTTACCAGTTGGACCGGCGAATCGACTATCTACAGCGGCGACGGAATTGGTACCAATGGCGTCGTTCTGGAAGAAATTCTGGAAGTCTGCCGTAAGTACCCAATGCCCAAGTAGCTGCAAGTGTAATGACTTGCGAGGCAAGTGCAGCAAGTTGCCTCGCGTCGACGCCTTGCCAGGGCAGGCCTCAATTGGTAAATTGGTCCGTTTCGTATCAAGCAATAGACGACCGTCTAGGAGTCGCTGGCAATGGCCAACGTGTGTGAAATTTGTGGCAAGGGCCACAGCATGGGCAACAAAGTTACCCTCCGCGGTAAGGCAAAGTACCTGGGCGGTGTCGGTACCAAAATCACGGGTATCACCCGTCGCAAGTTCAAGCCGAACCTGCAAACCGCCAAGGCCGTGATGCCAAATGGCGAACACAAAAAGCTGAGAGTTTGCACGCAGTGCATTCGTAGCGGTTACGTGAAGAAGGTCGTGCGTCATCGCCCCTTCAAGCTTCCTTCGGAAGAACGCGGACGCTAATTTGGTGTGATTGTGGCCACCTTGACGTGGTCATGGCACCTGTTTGAGTGCTGCTTGCAGGAGAAGTTCGATGTCATCTTTGACCCGAGAAGAAGTCGAAAAGGTCTCGTTGTTGGCCCGTCTTCGCCTTTCTGGTGAAGAATTGACGAAGATGACCGAGCAGATGAGCCAAATCGTCTCTTATGTCGAGCTTCTTGGCGAAGTGAATACTGATGATGTTGAGCCCATGGCTCATGCCGTCGAGCAGCACAACATCTTCGCGGAGGATGTTCCGCATGGATCGCTGCCACGCGATGCTGCTTTGGTGAATGCCCCCAAGCGGGACGACGAATGCTTTCGCGTTCCTGCTGTGTTAGGGGAATAGGGACGGCCTTAAGCGTCTCTCTCGCTGATTAGCTTATGACCTATCGATATCGGTGTGCATCGTAAGATGCTGCGTCTGATCGAGTTGGTCGCCATCTGGTTCGCTGAAATCGGTGGAATCTGTGTGCGTCCGCTTCTCTTTCCTGGGCTAAGTCCTTACTACGACTAGTCAAGTCGACTCAATTCCGGCATCATAGTCGGTTTGCAGACTGACCAGCCAATGGCGACTTAAACGTTGTCGGCGGCACTTCATCTGGCCGTTTCCTGGCTCGAAATAATCTGACGGAAAGAAAAGGCAAAACGCACGATGGCTTTGTACGAAGCGTCCGCCACCCAGTTGTTGTCTCAGCTTGAATCTGGCGAAGTCACCTCGGTTGAAGTGACCAAGGCCTGTCTGGATCGTATCCGCCAGCACGATGGCCAGATCGGTGCCTTTCTGAAGGTAATGGACGACAAGGCCCTGGCAAAAGCCGAACATGTCGATCAAAAACGCAAAGCAGGCCAGCCGGTCGGCAAGCTGGCCGGTGTTCCGGTCGCGGTGAAAGATCTGCTTTGCACTGAAGGGGAAGTCACGACGTGCGCCTCGAAGATGCTCGAGAACTTCGTCCCGCCCTACAGCAGCACGGTGATTAAAAAGCTGGAAGAGGCGGACGCCGTCATCCTCGGCAAGACGAACATGGACGAGTTCGCGATGGGGGGCTCGACCGAAAATTCTGCCCTCGGCAAAACACGCAATCCTTGGAATACCGAGCTCGTCCCCGGCGGTTCTTCCGGCGGGGCAGCGGCCTGTCTGGCTGCTCAGATGGTGCCTCTTTCGATTGGAACCGATACCGGCGGATCCATTCGTCAGCCAGCATCCTTCTGTGGCGTAGTCGGCTTGAAGCCAACCTATGGCCGAGTCAGTCGTTTCGGCTTGATCGCGTTCGCCAGTAGCTTAGATCAGATCGGCCCGATGGCTCGTACTGCCGAAGACACGGCTTTATTCCTGGAAGCGATTAGCGGCTATGATCCGGCTGATTCGACTTCAGCGAATGTGGCTTGCCCGCTGTTTAGCAAATCAGTTGATCAGCCGCTGGAAGGTTTGCGGATTGGCATGGTGAAAGAGCACTTTGGCGAGGGGCTCGACGGCGAAGTGGACAAAGCAGTCCGCGAAGCGGTCAAGGTTTACGAGTCGCTAGGTGCCAAGGTGGTCGATATTTCGTTGCCGCACAACAAGTACGGGATCGCAACTTATTACATCATCGCCCCGAGTGAAGCTTCGAGTAACCTGGCCCGTTTCGATGGTGCCCACTACGGACATCGTTGCGACGAAGCAACCATGCTGGCGGAGCTCGAAAAAGAGAAAGAAGCCCTAACCGCAGCTGGCGACGAGATCGGGCTCAAGCGAATGGATACACCACTAATCCGCATGTATCGTCAAAGCCGGGCCGAAGGCTTTGGACCGGAAGTAAAGCGTCGGATTATGCTCGGCACGTATACCCTCAGCGCCGGTTACTACGATGCCTATTACCTCAAGGCATTGAAAGTTCGTCGATTGATTCGCGAGGACTACGATAAGGTATTCAAGTCGGTCGATTTGATTGTCGGCCCCACCGCTCCAAACCCGGCGTTCGCGGCTGGATCGAAAACCAACGATCCGCTGGCGATGTACCTGGAAGACTTGTATACGGTAACCGCGAACCTGGCCGGTATCCCAGCGATCTCGGTTCCTTGCGGCATGACCAGCAGCGGCCTCCCGGTTGGCCTCCACATGCAGGCCCCCGCCTTAGAAGAAGACCGCCTCCTACGAGCTGCCCAAATGTTCCAAAAAGCTACCGATTGGCACACCAAGATGCCTTGTTTGTAAGTTGGATGAAGAACGTCCAGCGACGCTGCTGTACGTAATAAATTACTTTGTTCGGCATGCCTGAAAACTAATCAGGCCGCCCCCTAAGTAGAGCAGCCCTTGTGCTAGGCATCCTCAGCCCCAAAGGGGCGACATAAAATAGCCAGGGGCGTAAGCCCCTGGAAAAGGATCGAAGCAAACACAAGCCCCAACGGGGCGAAACAGACAAGGATGCCAGGAAATGCCTCAATCCTTCGCGTGCCTCTACGTTCATTTGATTTTCAGCACCAAGGGACGAATGGACTGGATTGGGGAAGATTGGGAGCGTGACTTGGCCAAGTATTTCGCCGGTGTCTTACGAAATCAAGGTTACAAATTGATCGAGTCAGGTGGAACTGCGAATCACGTACACCTTTTGTTTTCGATGGCCAGGCAAACCAACATTTCCAATTTGGTAAGAGACCTTAAATCGAATTCAAGTAGTTGGGTTCATCGCGAGTTTCATGCCTTGAAGGAATTTGCTTGGCAGGCGGGATACGCGGCATTTTCGGTGAGTTATTCCGCACTGGATGATGTGAAACGATATATCGAGAACCAAAAGGAGCATCATCGAACACGAACGTTTCAGGAGGAGTTTCTCTCGTTTTTGGAGAAGCACCACATTGAGTATGATCCGAAATATGTGTTCGAGTAGGAAAGACGATGTCGCCCCTTTGGGGCTGGCGATTGATTGACACAAGGTTCCAGGGGCTTACGCCCCTGGCTATTACATATCGCCCCTTTGGGGCTGGCTAAGAGGTTGATGACTTGTTTGCTGTGTAAGCGTGCCTCATCAAGAGACCACTCTTGCTCGCACAAGCTCAGGAAAAGAACGATTCCAGGAAAAGTCATGAGCGACGACTACGAGATCATTATCGGGCTGGAAGTTCACGTGCAATTGGCGACGAAGACGAAGCTCTTCTGTCGGTGTAGCACCAAGTTTGGGGCTGCCCCCAATACGCAGACCTGTCCGGTTTGTTTGGGGATGCCAGGTTCGTTGCCGGTGATGAATCGCGAGGCCTTTCAGCTGGGTTTGAAGACCGCCTGTGCGCTCAACTTGAACGTGCCCCGGTTTACCAAGTGGGATCGCAAAAACTACTACTATCCCGACTTGCCGAAAGGGTACCAGATCAGCCAGTTTGATCTGCCGATGTCGGAAGATGGTTATCTTGCCATCAGCGATCCGAAGCAGCAGTTCGAGCCCAAGAAGGTTGGGATCATTCGGGCTCACCTCGAAGAAGACGCCGGCAAGTCGATGCACGACGAAGCGGCCGGTAAGGCCGATACTCGCGTCGATCTAAATCGAACCGGCACGCCGCTTTTGGAAATCGTGAGCCAGCCTGATATGCGTTCGCCGTTGGAAGCGAAGGCTTACCTGAACGAGTTGAAGCTGATTCTCACCTACCTGGGCGTTTCCGACTGCAACATGCAGGAAGGAAGTTTGCGGGTCGATGCCAACGTCAATCTGCACATCAAGAACGACGGTCCAAAGAAGATTGCTACGCCGATCGTTGAAATCAAAAACATGAACAGCTTTCGCGCGGTTGAACGAGCGATCGCCTACGAAGCCGAGCGGCAATACGAAGCGTGGAAGGATGACGGTAAGACGATCGGCGATGCCCCCAAACAAACGCGTGGCTGGGACGATCAGGCCCAGGTGACTCGCCCGCAACGCGAGAAGGAAGAATCGAGCGACTATCGCTATTTCCCCGAGCCTGACTTGGCCCCGGTGATTACGACGCAAGAAGAAGTCGAAGCGGTGCAACAATCGTTGTGCGAGCTGCCAATGGCGATTCGCGAACGTCTGCACGATGGCTTCGGCATTCCGGAATACGATGCCGATGTGATCGTCAATCAAGGGCGTGTTGCCGTCGACTACTACGAAGCCCTCGCGCTCAAGTCAGGCGATCCCAAGATGGCCAGCAACTGGGTGCAGCAAGATGTGCTGCGGGTGCTAAAGGAACGTGATCTCGAATTCGAGCAGTTCCCGATTACGGTCGAACGCCTAGCTACGCTACTCAAGGCGATCATGGATAAAGAGATCGACACCACGCGTGCCAAAGATGTCTTCACTCAGATGCTCGATAGCGACAAAGATGCCCCTGCGATCATGAAAGAGATGGGGATCGAGAAGGTCGATGATTCGGCAATCGATGACCTGGCTCGGGAGGTCTTACTGGCCAATCCCAAGGCAGTCGAAGATCTGAAGAATGGCGTTCAGAAAGCGGTCGGAGCGCTGATTGGTCAGGCCAAAAAGAAGAACCCTAACATCGACCCCGGCACCTTCCGTGCGAAGTGCATCGAATTGGTGAAGGATATGTAGTTCGTCCGCTACGAATAAGCTGCTGTGCTAGACGATTTGTCGTGGCCAACACGCTGAAGTTCTAGCCAGTGGCCTGAGCGGAAGAGCACATAATATGAAGCGAGAAGGATTTTCCATCCTCGCAGGGCTCCGCGAACCTCCACGTCGATGGCTTCTCCCGGTTTTATGGTTACTAGCAGCGGTTGTGCCTTGGCCCAGTCAACCGATGCCCCGACCAGCACGTCGCCTGATTCAACCGGGATAGTCACGGTCTCGCGGACGCTTATCTTTTCCCGCTTCTGGCCATCGATATTGATCCAATATGCCCGCAGGTAATCTTGATACTGCGCTGGGCGGTGTACGCGAATCCAAGCATCGCCCGTAGTTGGTGACAGGGCAGAGGTATCTGCCGAGGGCGATTCAAAGGGATTCACATCGTTCATCTTTATCTCGAAAAGAAGTGTTTGCTAAGTGTACGTTAGAACGATATCCTCAGGCCCATGCCGGGATTCGTGAGTGTGAACTTTGGTTATCGCACGGCACGCTCCTCCTGTTGATAGCGAAACCCTTAGATACTTCAAGCTAACGTATGTTCATCCCAGACGGAATCATCGCACTGACAACCGACTTTCAGGCCGACTCGTTCTATGTGGCCGAGATGAAAGTGGCGGCTCACATGATTTCCCGCGAAGCCAAGTTGGTGGACGTGACCCATAGTATTGCTCCGCAAAACATTGCTCAGGCCAGTTGGGTGCTTCTGCGAGCCGTCGAGGCTTTTCCGCCTGGAACGGTCCACGTTGTGGTCGTCGATCCCGGAGTGGGAACCGCGCGGAAGATCGTGGCAGCGGTAGCTCATGGGCAAGTGATCATTGCGCCGCACAATGGTTTGTTGGATGTGGTGGCGGCACGATATCAGGTCGAGGACGTGTTCGAGATTTCCAATCAGGTTTACTTCGGCGAGCGATGGTCGAGTACTTTTCATGGACGCGACATCATGGCGCCTGTCGCTGCGCATCTGGTCCGAGGGGTTCCTTTAGAAAGCTTGGGGGATCGATTGGATGTGCCTTTGATAACTCAGGAGAAAGCCGCAAGCATCTTGGCGTCTTTTGAAGGAAATGAAATCCATGGGCAATTTGTCTACGTCGATTCGTTTGGCAACGGGGTAACGAACATCTTTGCGCGAGACATCCCTGAAGATTGGAACCCGCAATCGATTCATATTGAGGTAGCGGGACACGTTATTTCCGGCCTTGTTTCGACCTATGGAGAGCGTGAGCCTGGCGCGTTGGTGGCCTTGTTTGGTTCTTCTGGGCAATTAGAGATATCGATTGCTCAGGGGGATGCCGCCCAAAAGTACGGTATTCGGCCTGGGATGCCGGTGAAGATCGGGTGCGATTTCATGTGATTGGGAAGTTATCCCCCCTTAAACCCCACAAGATGCTTGGCGAACTGCGCAAAGGTGGATAGAATCGCTCCCAACATTCCTCCTCCTCCCCGCATTAGGAATAAGTCAACGTGCCGAGTCGCATCTCCGGAAAAGTTGTTTCGATATCCGATTCGGGCGATGCTATTACCGATTTGGATCATGCCCGGCTAGAAGATATTCCGAGAGACGATCGGACTTCGATTGAATGTGGGGGACATACGACGCTGGGCATTTATCCTGCCGACCATGAGCAGCCTGAGATGACTTATGTCGCGATCTTGGGCAAGAGTGGTTTTTTAGAGCTGTCTTTGATTGGGGATAGTGCTGCCAAGTTTCTAGGATTGAAAGTCGACGACGGCGTCACGATCAAGTGGTAAGCGAGTGCTCACCAGCGTGCGTCACGATATGCTGAGGAGCAACTCGTTTTATCCGATGACGCATAATCCATTTGAATCACCTGAAGAAGACAACGCCGCGCCCAACAATCTCTCGGAGGCTGAGGTTCTCCCAACCGCAAAGCAGCCGCGAAAATTTGGTTTCTGGTCGGCTTATTTTCTCGTAGTCGCCAGTATGGTAGGGGCGGGGATTCTGACCTCGTCCGGTTTCACGCTGAAAGATACGGCCAATCCGGCTGGGCTCATGGCGATTTGGACGCTCGGTGGCATTCTCGCTTTATGTGGCACGGTCACGATTGCTGAACTGGCAACAAGGCTTCCCAAAGCGGGCAGCGACTATCTGTTTGTCCGCGAGGCATTTGGGCGAGAGGCTGGCATTGTGGTGGGCTGGGCGACGTTCGTTCTCGGCTTCGCTGCCCCGACTGCGGTTGTGGGAAGGCTCGCGGCCAACTACTTGTTGATTCCGGTCATGCCGTGGCTGCAACGAGCGAATTGGGAACTACCAATAGAATACATCGAGCCGCTTGTGGCTACGCTGTTTATTCTCTTTCTGATGATCGTACATGCCCTGGGACATCGCGAGAGTTCTGGCATGCAGGTCGCGTCGACGTTGCTCAAAATCTCGCTGCTGACTGGCTTGGTCGTCTTAGGGCTTAGCTTCGGCCAAGGTGATTGGACGCACTTTGCGCAAAGCCATGTGCCTAGTTCGAGTGAGTTTTTCACGCTGGGAGTTGGGTTAATTTATGTCAGCTATGCGTACACCGGTTGGAATGCGGCGGCGTATGTTGCCGGCGAGGTGCGCGAACCAGAAAAGCTGTTACCCAAAAGTTTGATTGCCGGCTGTGCGACGGTAGTTATTTTGTATCTGCTGGTGAACCTGACGTATGTGTATGCCCTGAATCCACGGATGATGACCGAGTTGTCGTACGACGAAGTAACACCGGTTGCGCAATTAGCGGCTGAACAACTGTTTGGCCGCGAAGTGGGTGGCGCGGTATCGCTTTTGTTGGGAGTAGGTATGTTGGCATCGGTGAGTGCCTACATGCTTTCCGGCCCACGGATTGCTTTCGCAATGGCGCACGATGGAGCGTTTCCTCGCTTCGCCGCGAATTTGCATAGCGAGCGAGAAACCCCAGTCGCGGCGATTATCGTTCAAGGTGTTATCGCGATAGGGCTGGCTTGGTCCGGGCCATTTCTCAGCATCTTAAACTACACCGCCATCGGTTTGGCGGTGATCTCTGGACTGGTGGTGGCTAGTATCTTTCCGCTGAGAGCGCGAAAAGACTTGCCGCATCCTTTTCGGATGCCGTTTTATCCCTTGCCGCCACTGCTCTACCTGGCCCTCATGATCTGGATTTTAAGTACCGGCGTCATGCAAGATATCGAGGGCTTACAGGCCGATTCGCCCAAGTTGCCCACAACTTTTTTAAGCCTGCTGACGATTGCGGCTGGTTTGCCGGTGGCTTACTTCTTAGGACGCAAGAAGCCGGTCTCGTAGCGAATAACCGATGCAGCGATCAAGAGACCGAAGGCGTATGGGTGTGGAAGCGAATTAGATCGATTAGCTTTTCTCGATCGACGGGCTTGGTGGTGTAGTCGGTACATCCCACTTCAATACAGCGGTTGCGATCTTCTGCCATGGCATGGGCAGTTAGGGCAATTATGGGGCCGGAGTACCCCTCGGCACGAAGTTTCGTTACCGCAGCGTAACCATCCATGATCGGCATTTGCATGTCCATTAAGATGACATCGAATGGCTGGCCGACGTGTGAGGCATGGGTAGCCGCTTCGTAGCCAAGTAACCCATTTTCGGCGATTTCGATGGTAGCACCTGCCTTCTTAAGCAGGAAGGAAATCAGCCGTTGGTTGTCGGGCCCATCCTCAACCAACAGAATATGCAAGTTAGCTAACACGTCTTTCAACTCGGCAAGCTTGCGCGGCGGCTGACGCTGCTGCTCGATTAATTTGTCTGGTTGTTCTAGCTTCGCGTTTTGTAGTGGGCCAGGATCGATGGTCAAGCGAAAGGTCGTACCGCGTGGCGAGGTATCGAGAATGACCAGATCGCCTCCTAGTAAATGGGCGAATTGTTTGCTGATCGTCAGCCCCAAGCCGGTTCCACCGAACCTGCGTGACATCGAACCATCTCCTTGGGTAAACGGCTGGAAGAGTTTTTCACGCATCTCGTCGGAAATGCCAATACCGGTATCCGAGAGATCGATCTGAACTTTACAATCGTTGCCGCGACCGACCAGGCTAACCAGAGCTTTGATTTTGCCCTTGGGAGTAGTGAACTTGATGGAATTACTCAACAGGTTCATCAAT
Organism: Bremerella cremea; assembly: GCF_003335505.1. Taxonomy (NCBI): domain Bacteria; kingdom Pseudomonadati; phylum Planctomycetota; class Planctomycetia; order Pirellulales; family Pirellulaceae; genus Bremerella; species Bremerella cremea. The sequence continues at coordinate 113,716 of NZ_QPEX01000024.1, read as the reverse complement.
ACCTGCCGTAACCGAGTGGGATCGGTTTGAATCATCGCGGGTATGGGGCCAAGATAATCGACCGAGAAGGTCAGCTTCTTTTCTTCCAGGCGAACGTGCATCAGTTGGCCCAGGTCGGCAATCAGACGATGAAGTGAACAGGGTAGATGCTCGACCTGAAATTTCCCCGCTTCAATCTTCGAGAGGTCAAGCAGATCGTTGATGAGCGAAACCAGGTGCGCTCCGTTTCGGCGGATTGTATCAATCGCTTCCACGCGCTCTATCGGTGCTTTGCCGATATCTCCTGTTTCAAGGAGTAAATCGGCGAAACCAAGGATGGCGGTAAGAGGCGTACGGATTTCGTGGCTCATGTTGGCAAGGAATGCACTCTTGGCTCGGTTGGCTCCTTCAGCAGCTTCGATCGCGAGACGCAGTTCGTCCGTTTGACGCTGCAGGCGTTGGTGCGATTCTTCCAGGACGAGACGTTGCAGTTCGATCTCACGAGTTCGCTCGGTCACCTCGCGTTCGACTTGGATTTGCATCCGTTCCATTTCGGCACGACGATTGGCGATCACCGTCATCTCGCGGCAGCTTTGCATGATGGTGTAAAGGAGGAAAATGTCCTCGAATACCACCCAAGTGGTGTGTTCTAAGGATCGCTGCCAACCGTAAATCGAAACACCATAGATCGATTCCGGCCAGACCAGTCCACGGAAGAAGTGATCAGCGGCAATAACCAGCGAAGCAACGACCAACACAGACCAATCACGATAGAAGGCCAGGAAAGCCAGCGAGCCAAATACGTGAAAATGCGACTCTATGCGTCCGCCCATTAAGTGAATGAGCAGTGACGAGGCTAGGGCTTGTCCCACGGCAATCGTATAACGCGTGACAGCTTTCCCTGGAGCAATCCAGGCCAGCATGATCGGCAAACTGCAGATCAAGCCACCTAAAAATAGAGCCGTCCAAACATGAGGGTGGACATAACTCTCTTCTCCCTCCCAGGTGTGTGGCGAAATCCAGAGCGTGATGATCAGGCCGGCAACCCATTGAAAGAGCATCAGCCAAGCGAACATACGATCTGTCCGCCGATAGATCGCTGTACGATGCTCTTCTAATAGTTCCCGTGCTCGATCGTTGATCGGGCGGTTTTCACTCAGCGCGATCATTTAGAGTCCTCGGCTCGGGATACGACCTCTCTCCGGGGCCAAGCAGAGGGCAGCCAAAGACTTTTGTTTGATCGACGGAGAGGTCTCCACGGCAAACGTACGCTTCGATCGCTTGGCTGCCCAGGTTATCTCCTTCATGGGCACGAGAAGGGGTAATGCCTCCACTGAAGACGCGCTTGCCATTGGGGGCGAACAAAATGACTTGACCTGAAGTGGTTGCTCCAAAGCGTGTTGCCTCGACTCCGTCTTTATCGATAATTGTGTATGTCTTGGGAATTTGATTCGCCAAATCGACAGTTTGCGAATCAAGCCAGTCATGATCCGCATGGGAAGGTTGAAACAAGACAATCTGAATGGCCAGCTTGTCTTGGCAATGTGTTTGCAGCCGTGCGAGCTCCTTTAAGGTCGCCAGCGAACAAGTACATCGTGGATGGAGAAACAGTAATAAATTGCAACGTTTCGAGTCGCGATGAATATAGGTCGAGTTGGGCCAAGCCAGCTGAGAATCGGTGGCTTGACCGGATGTGTTTTGGTAGGCCAACAAGGTAATGAAACCAATTCCAATCAATCCAATCCAGACCGCGATCATTACCGGCAAAAATAGTCGGTACAACGCAAAAGGCTGGTTGTTATTCAAACTGCCTTCCCGGATGTGAAAGCTGCTTTCCATCGAAACTGGTTGCCCCTGAGTTCGTTTGAACGTTCAGTATTAGCGCACCTTTTGCTACGCCAACGTCTGAGATCAAGCGTAGGTTAACCCAGAAACGTAGATGCCTTTGTCAGTCGATGATGCATCATTCCACAGTACAATTGCATCAGATCTCTCGATTGTGCGGAATAAACCGGGTGGGAGATGATTCCCTAAGATAGGAGTAGCCTCGTGAATCGGCGCAAAATCGATTCACTTTCTGGGGCGGCTTCGCATTGGCGGCGGAAAACGTCGAACGGAATTCGGGCAATCCGTTCGCAGTATTCGGGATACGCTTCGATCCGCTCGTGCAATGTCGACAGAGTTAACTCAGGATGGAACTGCGTGCAATAGATGGGCAGATCGTTAAAGCGAAATGCCTGCTGGGCCACTTGCGAATTCGTGGCGAGCAGGGTTGTGCCGGGGGGAAGTTCGACAACGCGGTCCTCGTGGCCCATGTAGGCCAGAAACGACTCGGGTAGCTGAGAAAAGAGTGGGTCTTCCTTTCCCGCGTCGGTTAGGAAGACTCGGTGGGTGCCGAGCTCTGCATGTTCCAAGTCGTGCACAACTTTGCCGCCGGCTGCTCTTGCTAATACTTGAAAACCCCAGCACGAGGCAAACGTTGGTTTGCCGCTGGAAAGCAGAAACCGCAAGCTTGCCAAAGCGGTGTGTAGCCAAGGGGCTTCGCTGGTCACGCTGTATCGGCCTGAGCCGCCGATGACGACCATATCGCAGGCCTCCAAATGAGAGGAAGTAAGCTCGGTCGTTAACAGATCGAACACTTGCAGCGAAGCGGTGGGGCAATCGAGAGCAGCCGCAAAGCAGGCGATCTCTTGCTCGCGAATTGGGTCGTCGGCATCGCGAATCTGAATCAAGAGGTAGCGATAGTCACGCATTAAGTGAGATCCTTCGCTTGCGTCACGTGGTGAATTCCCGCCGCGATAACCTCGCACAGCTTGTCGATTTGATCAAGCGAAACCGACAGCGGGGGCATAATTACCAGCACATCGCCCAGTGGACGAATCCAAACGCCATGGTTAAGTGCGAACTGACAAACCTGATGGCCATGGCGATCGGTCCAGAGAAAGTGTTCGCCGCTGGCTTTGTCTCGCACCAATTCCACAGCAGCAATCATCCCACACTGGCGGACATCACCTACGTGAGGATGTTCTTTTAGCTTGGTCAGATGCTCGGAAATTCGAGATATCTTGGCTGGTAATTGAGCTAGGGTTTGTTCGGTTTCGAATAGGTCTAATGTCGCTAACGAGGCGGCCGCGCCCAAAGGGTTGCCGCCGAAGGTGTGCCCGTGGCAGAGCTGCTTGGCTTCGCCAAAATCACCTAGGTAAGCGTTCCAAATTTCGGTGGTGGCGATGGCTGCACTCATGGGGAGGTAGCCTCCGCTAAGCCCTTTGCCTAGGCAGAGAATGTCTGGGATCACTTCCTCGTGTTCGCAGGCAAACATCTTGCCGGTGCGGCCTAGTCCTACGGCAACTTCATCCGCGATCATGAGGACGTTGTATTTTTGGGTAAGTTCCCGCACCCCTTTCAAATAACCAGCTGGCTGAACGATCATCCCAGCAGCTCCCAAGACGAGCGGTTCGATGACGACGGCCGCGATGGTCTCGTGATGCTGTTGGAGTGTTTCTTCGAGAAGGCGGAGGTGATGAGCACAAGCGGAGGCTTCCGCAGGAACGCGGCGGTCAGGGATCGGCAGCCGTTTAACGGGAAACATCAGCGGTTTGAACACGGCATTGAACTGGTCGATGCCACCCACACTGATCGTGCCGATGGTGTCGCCATGATAAGCGTCCTCGAAGCCGATGTAGCTTGTCTTCTTTGGCTGCGGGCTATCGCACTGGTGCCAATATTGAAAGGCAAGCTTAAGAGCGACTTCCAAGGCCGAAGCGCCATCGCTGCAGAAGAAGCTGTGATTGAGATCGCCCGGGGTGAGGTCCGCTAGTCGCTTGGCTAAGCGAATCGCGGTGCTATTTGAACAACCAAGGTTCGTTACGTGAGCGACGTTGTTTAATTGCTCTGTGATTGCCGCGTTGATCGCGGGATGGCAGTGGCCATGTACGTTACACCACATACTGCTGACACCATCCAGGAGGAGGCGTCCTTCGATGTCGATCAGTTCGCACCCTTCTGCCGACTCGATGATCAGAGGTTCGTAGCAGGCCATTTGCGTGAAGGCATGCCACACGTAGCGTTTGTCCCAGTCGGTTAGCTGTTGGACGGTCGGATTCATAGAGGCACAGGGGATAGCGTCGCGAAATAAATCCCCATTGTAAAGTATCGGCCCTATTGCGACGACGACCGTTCCCCTTGCGGGCTACCACCAATGGGATAGTCTGTTGGTAAGGGACGAGCAGCCGTGGTAAAGCCGATTTGGTATAGGTCGTCTCTAACGCTGCGAAATTGATGATAACTGTCCGGGTAGGTCCAGATCGTGATAGTCGTTCGGGCCGGATCGAGCGACGCGATGATATCGCGAAAGCGCGAGCCCGGTTTGAGCGCGTCCTCGACCGGTTCGCCGAGGAGGTCCGACTCGGGAACCAAAATGAACTGCTTCAGTTCAACACCACCCCGAGTGGCTGTACCCATCGAAGTTTCCATTTGGTAGGCCCGGCTGATGAGCGTGTATTCCATGACGTACCCATTCATGGGACCAATGCGAGACGTGGCTGTGCCGTCCCGTTTCGCCCGGCCCAGATGGCTGCTGGCGTCGTTCTTCATGCCTTCGACCAGGCGATCCATCGGAACGTACGAGATACGACCATTCTTCAGGCGGAAGTGCTCTTCCTTGCCGAAAACGGTTTTCGCGAGCGGGGTTGGGTAATGGGCCAGCTCTTTAACTTCAGGGCGATATTTGCTAATCCCTTCGATTTGATCGTAAAGCGTATCCAACTGGCGAGAGGTTTCTAGCAACTCTCGCTGCTGGGCTACCGCTTGTTGTTTGTCGGTTTCGAGTTCGTTTTGCTTTTCGTTGAGCGTGGTTTCTGCCGAGGTGAGGAAAAGCTGTAGCTGATTCCGTTCTTCGAAGGCGAGCTTGGCTTGTTGCTGGGTTTGCAAGATTTCGCGCTGAATGTTCGCGACATCATCGGCCAAGTTGTTGAGTTCCGCGAGCGTTGGTCCCTTGGGGGTCGGGGGCGTTTGAGGAACCGCCGCTTCTTCTGGAGCAGGAATCGAAAGAGCCGGTGGTTTGGCGCTTTCCGAACTGGTGGTTGCCGCGTCGAATAACGCGTCACGTGTCGTGATGCCAACCACCATGATCAAAATAATCAAGATCCCCACGAGGTTGGTTACCACGTCGAGAAACGAATCGAGCGAGGGGGCGTTTTGATCGCCGTTTGCTTTTCTGGCCGGGCGTCTCACTTGCGTTTTACCTCGATTCCCGAACCATAGAACAGAGTTTCCAACTGGCGGACCACCGCGTCGCCGCCTGGTTCGACGGTGACCTCTAAGACCGGCTTCCAATAGAAGTTGCGGCCAGCGATACCCCAGCTATCGATACGGGTATGAATCAAGCGAACTAGTTTATCGGCAGCGGCTTCCATGTCTCCGTCGACTGGGACCGTTTCAGCGGGCCCCAAGACGCCTCGTTCCTGGACCAAGGTCATTTGCTCGCCACTGCAAACCAAATGAACGGGACGCGTGATGGCTGTGCTGCGCGGTGTCGCATTGGGTAAGGCCCAGTTGCTGCCACGCTTCGCGGCCATGGGCTGTCCCATGGAAGGTCGGTTGCCGGTGGTACCGGAGTTGCCATTTTGGGCACCATCAGGTGTTGCTCCTTGACGTTCGTACGGAGACCCTTCTTGCCCGTTGCTATTGTTGTTCTGTGCTGCTGCAGGGGCGTTCTGAGGGTAAAACCCCTGCTGTCCTTGCTGTTCCCTCGGTTGCATGTTCGAATCTTCTGGCGCGTTGAATGCTTCTCCCCCACCGTTTAAGCCAGAGCCCCCCAGCTTCTCTCCAAAGGCACTTTTGCCGTTGCCATGGATGAATCGGTTTTCCAAGAAGCTTTCGTCTTTGCCACCACCGCCAACCGCTTGAAAGCCACCGTTGCGAGTGGCGACCAGGTATTGATCTTCAATCCGGCCATATTTCTTCGGGGCAGCCATCATGATGGCAAACTTCCTGCGGCGGGCTAGTTCCACGGTTTCCACCAAGCGTTTGGCTAAGAAACGGTCGGCGGGTGGGTAGGCCAGCTCGGTTTCTTCATCAACTAGTTCGTAGCCGAATTCATCGTCCCAGCCATCCAGCGCATCGCGAGCAGCCGAGTACGACTCCGCTCCATTCGGGCGAACGATGAGCAGAGGATAGGGGCTTCCTTGATTGCCGATCCCTTGGCCTTCCCGATATTCGCGAATCGTTCGGAGTGCCGCCGCCAAAGGGTTGCCAGGACCAAGCGGAGGTTGGAAATCGTTGCCGGTAAGACCAATTCCTTCCGGTTGAATAATCACTCGGTCGGCCGTGCATTCGATGTAAATCGGCTGCCGCCGGGTGCCGCTACGTCCTTCGTAGGGAACCAACGCATACGCAGGCTTGCGTTTCTCGGCTTCTTCACGGACTTTGGCAAGTTCTGCTTCTGCCTCGGCGATTTGCTGCCGTAGTTTTTGCTTCTGCGTTTCGAAATCGTCCGCACTACCGGTAACATTGGTCGTTTCCCCTTCCAGGACGGCAATGTCGGCGCGTAGTTTTTTGATCTGCTCGGTCAAGCGATGACTGTGATCTTCCAAGCCCGAGAGCTGCAGGCGCGTCTCTTGGAGTTGGGCCAAGCGTTGCTCACGCAAGGCTTCCAGTTTGGCCAGCTGCTCCGAATAGTCGACTTGCGGCTCCAGAGCAGGGGATTCGATCTGTGGCTCGGGTTCGGGCGGAGCAGGCACCGAAAGTGCTGGCAGCTCGACCGCGACCGCGTCTGTCCGTGCTTGCAGAACCATCACCACGAACAGCACGATAAGTGCTCCCATGGTACAGATCAGCACGGCCAGAAACGGGAAGAGCGACATCTCGACCGATTGTCGTGTTGGACGACGTCGATTCACGCTGCGTGACCTTTTTCCTGTTTCCGATCGAGTTGAACCGTGGCGTGGCCACCATCGGTCATCCGTGAGTTAAGCAAGTGAATGGTGGCAGCCAGGCTTTGCACGGTTTCTTCAAAGTGCTGCTTGCCGGCCAAGCTGGAAAGATTGCGATTGAGCGATTCTTCGAGGCTGGCCACTTCACCGGTCGCTTCCACGACTTTCAACAGGATCGAACCTTGTTCGGTCATTTGTTCCTGCTGCGAGTGGATCGAAGAACTAACTTGGTATAACGCATCGATCACACCATTAAGCTGCTCTGCCGAACGTTGCATCGTGTTTTGTTGGGCAGCGGCAAGGGCCTCGGCATGCGTCTTAAGCGATTCACTTAACGCGTTATGCAAGGCGGTTTCCATTTGTTCGGTACTGGTACTGACCAAACGTTGCCAATGTTGATGGGCGGCCGAAACCGTTTCCCGCCAGAGCTCGGTCTGGCGAACAACCAGATCTTGCGTCGTTTGAATCGTCCGTTCCGCCATTCGCTTAACAGCCAAAACACTTGGGTCGGTCGCGCTTCCCTCGGTTTCAAAGCGAGTTGTGAGTTCTTCCGCCGCGATCGCATCGACATTGCTCAAAATATCGGCTTCGATGCGTCCCATGACAAACTGAGCGAACATTAATCCAATCGACAGCGTCAACGCCAGGGCAGTCGTGTCAAACGCGACACTCAAACCTTGCAGTAGGCTTTCCATTGCCACTTTGGGTTCGCTGACTAAGGCCTCCGGCGAGAGATTACCGAGGGCCAGGGTGATACCGATCACCGTTCCCAAGAAGCCGAGCATGGGGGTCGCCCAAATGACGATCCGAACCATCGAGTAGTCATGCTCAGAGCGTTCCTGGTCGATGTCGGCCAGGTACTTCATTTCGTCTTGCAACGACGCAGCCGTTTGGCTGGCATGCACATGATGCAGCCCTTTGCCCAAGCGTTGGAACAAAAGTGTCGAATGAAGCGACTCCGGCAATTCGCGGAGTGCGGCCAGCAGCACGGGGGCTTGTTCGATTTTGGTTCGTTGAGATTCCTGAGGAGGAAGCTCGACTTGAGGAAGGGAACGTAACTCAGCAACGAGTTGTCCACCTTTCAAGAGCAACGCCGCAATCCCCACCATGAACATGGCCACTTCTGCATATTCGACCGGGTGAGCGGTAACATAGCGAAGTAGCGGGTGCTGGGGGATGACGCCAAAATGAATGGCGGCATAGAAAAGAACGGTCAAAGCCGAACCAATCAGAATCGGCCAGCCAAGCTTGGCAGCGATAGACTGAGAGATCTTAGGGGCGTCCGTCTCTTGCACAATCGAACTCCTTTTCGATGGCACCGCAACTTCCCGGGGAGGGAGGCGGAACAAAAGGGAAACTTCCGTTAATCGTTAGAATCGGAATAATGGGCCTGTAACAATCAGGCAAAATCTAAAGTCTTCTGGGAATGTGTTAGTTTGAGGTGACGTGGCGGTTTGCGTCGTTACGCCGGTTTTTTCGAGAATCACCCCAAAAGAGTTTCAATAGGACCGGTTCGCTTGCCGATAACTCTTTGCGTCGAGGCAAGCAACGCCGCGATAACCTCCTCTGAGAAGAGGACTTGCTTAAAACATCACTCGCTCGTCGAGTTTGAATTAAATCCCGGGGGGGAAATGAATGTTCGGCCGACGGACTTAGTCCGTCGGCCGATGTTCTTTCTTGACAAAATTTTCTCCTCCCGCGGTTTCTTTCCCTGACATGGGGGGAATGGTCCCAGAAATTCCTGTTTGTCGGGGCCGACACTGCTGATAAACTGCCCAACGCATAGGTTGCCAGGATTTAATAGACCGATTTTGCCCCTTTTGGGTGGAATGCTTTGCGGTTTCTCCCTAAACAACCATCAGATAAATAGTTGCATCTCGGAATTGGGCTTCTAGAATAAGTCTTAGAGGAACGATTCCGTAAATCGCGTAATATGGGTGATTTATGTGGAAGTCAATTCTCTCGGCGATCGTCGTCATCGTCGTTGTAACGCTTGGCGTTGAGCTTTTCCGCGATTCCTCGTCCGCTATGGCCCAGCAAAATCTTGGGCTACCGGTCTCTTCCGGGTTAGTCGTTCACACGGCGACCTCTGGAGATGGAGGACAGCACATGATTTTGGTGGACCCAGAAACAAGGGTCATGGCCGTTTATCATGTGGATGGGACCAACGGAAAAGTTTCCCTTCGCAGCGTTCGCAATTTACAATGGGATTTACTCATCGAAGAATTCAACGGGGGCACACCTGGCCCACGTGACATTCGCAAACTGCTCAACCAATCCTAGTGGCAAGCCTTCGGTCGGTGGCTTCCTGGTAAGGATTGGAACACCTGGGAGCCATCATGGCCGAATATATTCCGCTTTCTGATTTCGCCGCCAAGCTGGGCGTTTCCGAAGAAATCATCCAAGATCTGCGTGACCGTGGTAAGCTGCGAGCTTTCCGTGACGGTTCGAGCTGGAAGTTCAAAGACGACGAACTGGAGAAAGCCAAGACCATTCTGGCGGAAGAAGGTTTGGCTGGTGACGAGAGCCAAGAATTCGAGCTCAGCGGTGGGCCTGACTCCGAAGATGGTTCGTCCGGCTCGATGGATAGTCTTTTGATTGAAGACACCGGCGAAGGTGGTGATGGCGGCAGCTCGAATATCATCAGCAATATCGATGATAGTGCTGGCGACATCGCGTTGAGCCTACCTGATAGCGATCTGGGGCTCGAAGATAGCCTGGTCAGCAATACCGAAGAATCTGGCCTGAGCAGCTTAGATTTGGGCGATGATTCTTCGATTGATAAGCCTGCCGAAGACGAATTCAGTCTCGTCGACGACGGCGAGTTGAGCTTGACGGACGAAGAAAGCGAAGCCGACATTAACCTCGGCGGCGAACCGCTCGATCCGGAAGGTACCGGCAGCGGTTTGAGTCTGGCTTTGGAAGACGAATCGTTGGATCTCGGGACCAGCGGTATCGGGATGGACCACGACAGCAGTGGTGAGCTTTCGCTTGATATCGAAGATGACGAAGACAGCAGCATGGACTTGCTGGCTTCCGAAGACGAGTTAAGCCTCGCGGATGAAGCGCCTATTCCAAGCAATAGCGATGACAGCGAAATTGATCTGATCAGCGATTCGAGTGAATCGGGTGAAATTGGACTAGCTGCTTCCGACGATAGTTTCTCGCTGTCCTCCGGTGATAGCGGTTTAGATCTTTTGGCTGAAGAATCGCCAGAGCCAGCAGCCAAGGGGATTGCTGCTTCGGATGACGAAGAATTGTTCGAGCCAGCTGCGGCTGCCGACGCAGCGGAGGGTGACTTCCTGCTGACCCCGGTCGAAGGAGAGTTGGAGGATGACGACAGCGGTTCCCAGGTGATTGCCTTGGATTCCGATTCGATGTCGTCGGAATCAGGCCTGTTTGGTAGCTCGACTCTGGAAGGGGGCGATTTTGGTGGTCTAGGCGATAGCGATGGCCTGGAAGCAGACGATGCTATGGCCGCCTCATCTGGCTCCGGCACCATGGCCCAAGCAGCCCCAGCGGCGGCTGCTCCGGCTGACATTTCCTACACGGGACTAGAAGTTGGCCTCCTCGGGGCAACCGCCCTGATGTTAATGGCTTGCGGTCTGATGGTGACCGACCTGATGTGGAACACGTGGAGTTTCAGCGAGCCCTATTCCATCAGTAGCACCATCATGGACAGCATCCTTGGCCTGCTTCCTTCTTAAGTAGCTGTGATTCAAGCGACCCGTAACCTACAAAAGCCGTGGCCTTCTTTTTGAAGGCTATGGCTTTTTTTGCGGTTGATACCTTCCGCCACCGCGTTGGTGAAGCGGTTTGGGCAACAACTCGTCGATCGACATCAAGCGCCAACAGCGATAGAAGCTATGGCGCTATCAAACCCAAGAGGGCCGATAGCGTTCTTGGTCTGGCGTAAGGTTTCTCCTGCTCGGAGGACATTCGCAGGCCCATGAAAAGCCCGCTGGACGCTAATACTCTCCGATGACGTTTCCATCCGCCTTCATGGAAAGATTGACGAAGATATGACGGTCAATCGTCTCTGGCAGGCTGCGCGTGGAACCATCAGCAAGCATTACGGTGACAACACCCGGATGAAAGCTGTATGGCGCCCCTTCGTTGTTGACATTGATGTAGTGCAAGCAATCATCTGCGGCACCGCAACGGCTTTGGCCTTTTTTGTTGTAGTTCCAAACCATCACACCGTTGTTGCCGACCCAAGGACCATAGCCGTAGAACTGGGCATTCGTCACTTCGACGGTCTTGCCGCTGATCCAATTCGCAGGCTTGCCGGCCATCTCAAAGAGGAGAATTGTATTGCTTGTTCCATCAGTAATGTCAGCAAAATCAGTGGCCGTCTCGCTGAGAATCCCGACCTTGCTGTTGGCATCAGACCACGCGCCGGAAGAGTCGACAATATGAATTCCCCGCACACCTTGATAATCCGTTGCGATGCCGGTCAAGTTCGGATCAAGCGCCGAAACATCCGTCGTCCATCCCATGTTCCAGCCTGCGTAGATGGGCGTCTTCCGTTCGCCCGGAGCGGAAGGGCAGAGATAAACATTAACACTCGTATTGGCAGCGGCCTGATTCGTCACATCGTCGAAGCCATAGCGTTGGTCGTAAAGCCCTTTTAGGTTGCCTTGTTCCACAAATGGTAGGACCATGGCCAGGAAGCCAGTGACAATCTTTGTACTGCTGCCGGTAGAGTCTTTTCCCGAATACTGCAGCCGTCCTGGAGCGAACGTTCTGTAAGTGTCATGGTAGTTATGTCACGCAAGCCCTACCTGGCGCAGGTTATTAGAACACTGCATGCGACGAGCTGCTTCTCGTGCTTGTTGCACGGCAGGCAGCAGCAACGCGATCAAGACGCCAATAATGGCGATAACCACCAATAATTCAACAAGAGTAAATCCACGGGCACGCTGAACAGACACGGTAAAGACCTCCACGAGGAAGAAGTGCGAATCGAAGCCAACGGGAATCAAATGATTCCTCAGGTCGCTTTCGTTCGGTGCCTCGATTCACAAGTGGATATCTGGGTGCCTAGGAACGAGCTCAATCGCTGATATTCTGCATGGATCATGAATCTTATGCAACATTCAGGTCCTTCCCTGCCACGCATATCTCAATCTTTGGCTGGTATAAGCCTTCTATTTTCGATTCGAAAATTATGAAATCGCAGAGAATTCGCTGACGGCTGTCGCTTGATGCGACACGAATCTTCCATTGCCGATGCGAGGGGAAGAGATTTCAAGAGAGACGTGGGAGGCCACACCTCTGGATTGGCCATCACTAGAACGAGCGAATCCTCCTTCACGGAGTATTTCGAGATACACCCACAAAAAAATCTGACAGGACCTTTTGGGCAAGGCAAAGAGTCACAATCTGGGGATCTTGTCAGCAAAATCGGAACCTTTAATTGCCGCTTCTCCCCACTGGCTGCAGAACTGTAGGTATCCGTTGCGACGCATCGCGCTATAATAGAGAGAGTGCCGAAGTGGTGCGACCGTCCAGGGGACGTAAGTTGTTGCCGCATCTGGCCAATTGGCGGGTTTCTCTCGGAGATCTGGGAGGAACTAGGTACCTAACACGTATTGGGCCCCGCTCCCCAATCGTCGGGTAGATGTAACGCCTAATCAAAATCGCCAACATTGCCGAAAGTATCGAGCCAAATTTGAATGCTGAGAGTGCTCAGCGGAAAGCGAGATCCCACCTAGGGGGAGGTTTCTTTCCAGCACTTGAAGTTCACAAACGCTCGCATCCCGCGCTTCCTGACCCCATGGAATAGAACGTGGCAAGACCCAAACTTGTCTCTCCCGACCAACCTTTTCTGGTTCGGGCACTGTTGTATACGTATCAATTCGCTGCTTCGCTGGGCTTGGCCGTGGTGCTGCTCAGCTTGATGGCCCTTGCGCTGATCTTTGCCACCTTTGTCGAGGCCACGTTCAATACGGACGTGGTGCAGTTCTACGTTTATCGATCGTGGTGGTTTGGTCTGATCTATGCGCTGTTAGGGGTCAACATTTTTTGCGCGGCCGCGATTCGTTACCCATGGAAACGGCATCAGACGGGGTTTGTCATTACCCATATCGGGTTGTTGATGCTGTTGTTGAGTGGTGCGATTAGCCGTAGCAAGGGAGTCGATGCCCAGGTTCATGTCTGGGAGAATCACGCCTCGGAATTAGCGTTTGATAACTCGTACTACTTCGATTTACGAATCGATAATCAGGCCAGTCTGCCACCAGAAACGCTTGGCCCGAAGACCGAAGGAGTCGAACGGCATGCCGTCGATTTCGCCCCTGGCATGTTTAACTGGTCGGCCTATCACGATGGCTTCGCCCATTGGAAAGTTGCCGAACCAGAGCTGGCACGTTGGTTCTCTCCCATTTTTTACGCTTCGATGCGAAACCGCGCTGGGAATGTTCTGTACAACCGAGACGACGTGCAACTGGAAGTGCTGGACTACTATGCCGACTGCCGTTGGTGGGACAACACACCTACCGTTCAGTTAATGATGAGCGTGCCGAAGATGCCGAAACAAACTTCGGACGGGCGAATGGAAGAAGGGGAAGAGCAATGGATGCCCACCCGTTTATCGGTTTTCAATGCTCCGCAACAGCCTAAATACCGATTTGGTGTCGGAGACAGTCAGCGTACTGGGGGGGGAACACTAACCTTTCACATGGCTGGCAACCGGGCGGCGACCGAGGCCTTCTTGAAGTGCGTGCCGGAAGAAGGCTCGATCGGGCCACAAGGGGAAGTCATTCTGTACGCTGGCGGCAAGCCAACCGTGATTCAAGTGGATCAACAGTTAGAAAAAGAGCCTCAAGAGCTGCCAGGGACCGATTTGAAATATCAGGTCAAAGCCTATTACCCCACGGCCCAACTCGACCAGGTTGGCGGGCAGCAATTCAGTTGGGTAGAAGTTCCTGAAGAAGAAGGAGCCGAGCCACGCAACCCGACGGTAATTATCGAGCTGTTCCAGGGGGATAAAAAGGTTGACGAATTAACCTTGTTAGCAAACATGCCGCAGATGAATATGCAGGCGTACGATTCGCAAGTCTTCGGCCACTATTGGTTCGACTTTGGCGAAAAAGACGCAGCACAGTTGATGCGTGGGGAAGGGGGATCGCGGATCGATTTGATCCAAGGGGTCGCCGAAGGAACCGAAGATGAAAACGACCCGGCGTCGAAACGCATCTTCTACCGCTATTGGAATCGCAAACAGGTCGTTGCTTCAGGCGAACTCAAACGCAAGGCCACCAAAGAAGATGCGGTCGAAGCATTCAAGATGCCGATTGCAACGCTCAATATGTATGTGGGTGCGTTCGTGCCATCCGATCGCCCTAAACCACAGCCCGAGAAGTTACCGTTTGGCACTTCAGGGCCACTCGCCAACACGCCAGCTGCTCAGGTGCGTTTGACGGTCGACGGCGAGACCGAAGAGTTTTGGCTCAAGGCGCACATCAACGAGCCAGACGTAGGCTTGAACGAACGTTCTACGCTGCACAAGGTGAAGGTCGGGGATCGTGAAGTAAAACTCTCGATGCCAATCCAATCGTACCCCATCGGCTTTCGCATTTACCTGCAACAGTTTGAACGCCGTCTTGATCCTGGTACCTCGCAGCCGTCGCACTACTCAAGTGACGTCGACTATCTCGATCGCCTGAAAGACCGTTACATCATGCGGCTCTCAGACGGAAAGATCGCGCCGATGGGTATCAATGGTGAGATCAATGCGACTTTTGTCGTGGCGCGTGGTGACCGGTTGGCTTGGATCGATGCCAACACACGTGCCAAGCCGATTATGGCGTCGAACCTGGGCGGGTTTGGTGAACCAGCGATTACGCTGGTTAATTCGGCGGCAACCGACCCCAAAAACTTGACAATAAGTGAAGATGGTAAGCAATTCTATTGGTTAGCCAAACAGTTCAATCGACTGACCGGCCAGGAGGCCGATGTGCTATTGCAGGCCAAGGCCGATGGCAGCGATAAGAGAGTGATCGCGTTGTTCGATCGTTCTCCGAGCGGTCTGGCCGTTGATGTTGCGGGAGGCTGGGCTTACTTCGGAAACGTGGCCGACAAGGCGATTGGACGCGTCAAGCTTGATGGCAGCGAAGTCGAGAACAAGTGGCTGGCCAGTGCCGGCAACGTGACGAGTGTGGCTCTTGATAGTAAAAACGGCCAGCTCTATTTTACAGACGACTTGAACGACATGATCGGCAAGACCCCGCTCGATTCCCCTGAGCTTACGCCGGTGTATACCTACAAGTCAGCAGGCAAGCCGAACAGTATCGCTGTCGATAGCGAGCGTGGGCGACTCTATTGGACCGATATTCAGCCGAACGGTATCGATCCGAATGCTCGAAAGCACTTGAACGATCCAATGTACTTGGGGGATGATGGCCCCAAAGAACAAGAGATTAACACAGTGATTCGCATGCTCGACTTAAACGAGAAGTCGGGCGAACCGGTGGTCTTTCACTCGCCGCTAATGGATGGGCTCGAGGGGATCTCGGTCGATCCGGAAACAGGCGACGTTTATTACACGCAGCGTGCTTTGTTAAAGCGTAATGTGTGGATCACAATGAACGCGCCAGACGATTTTACCGAGCCAGCTGGCGGACGCGACTTGCGGATCTTTCAGGAATCGTTCGATGGTCCTTACTTGGCTGGAACGCCCGAGTATCGAGAATTTGTCCCGGAACGAAGTAACGATTCCGAGGTTTACAAATCGGTGTTCTCGGTCAACTACGATCCTGGTACGGCGCTGCGGTATTGGGGCTGTTTGTTCGTGATTGGGGGCATCGCTTGCATGTTCTATATGCGAGCCTATTTCTTCAAAACAAAACGCACGTCTGATCCAAAGGCCCGCGCCAAGGCGCATCCGGCCAAGATTGAGACAGAAGTGGTGACGCGATAATGGCGGAGAGCAAAATGACCAACAGTATGCTGCGAATGGTGTTGTTCACCGTGGTGCTGCTGAGCAGCCTCGGGGTTGCCGGCACGCCAGTTTACGCAGAAGATTTTCCTTCTGACATCTGGCGAGAAATCCCCGTCTATCACCATGGACGGGTCAAGCCGATGGATGCCTACGCGCGGCAAGTGGTGCAGAAGATCACCGAGTTCAATAAGTCGAAGCCACGCTTTAACCTGGTTGACTATTACACCGAAGAAGAACTGAAGCAGCCCGAGATGCAGGCCGCTTTAGAGATCTTTCCTGAGGGGAAAGAACGTAAGTTCACGCCTGATGAACTGATCTTCGAGTGGAGCTTGCGGCCAGAGGCTTGGGAGCGAGTTCCCTTTATCTATCTTGGGCGAGAAGATGTCCGCGAAGAACTTGGTTTGCCGATCAATAGCCCTGGTAGCGTAAAGCTGAATTTCGTTTCTCCGCACCAAGTAGCGACCTCGGTCAAGCTACGTGAATACATCAATGGCATGCACCAGCGAGAGATGAAAAAAGGGCAAGGCGAGTCAGAAGATAAGCAGCCCTTGGATGCGTATATTTGGAAGGGGCTCGTTTTTCGTTACGCCGTTTATCGAGAGGTCTCGCTTGATCCACGCCTGCCGGTGATCTCGACTCCGCCGATTGCGCTCAGTGGTGCACGGGACCGATTCTTCTATCAAGTTCAAGAAGCCAATATGGTCTTGGATGGTGGGGGCGAACGGCCGCTTTATAGTCAACTGCAAACTTTACAGCAAATTGCCGGTGAGCATCCGCTCAGCCTTGGGGCGACGCATCTGCTTGGTTCCATTCAAGAACTGACCGAATTGGCTCGGGAGTCGATCGTGAGAACCGACGAGGTTCTTGGGAATAAAAATCCCACGCCGGTGATGCCTGCGGACCCGCTCAGTACTAAAGAGCTAGAGCCGCTTGTGAAGCGGTTCCGCGAAGATGCCGCCGCGATGGAACGCGTGTTGGAAGAACAGCGCGACACGGTGAATAAAAGTACGACGCTCTCTGAACGCGAGTACAACAACATCAAGCCGATGTTTCAATCGATGTTGGTTTATGTCCGCCAATTGGAACACATTGGTCTGGAAACCAATTTGGCGTTGTACGAGAACCCTCAAACCGCCGCGACCATGGACCGGGTGGGGAACTACTTGCAAATTGTGCCAGCTTTGAATCCATACGCCTTGAGTAAATCGCGTAATCCCAGCGACCTTGCTCAGCCGTGGCTCGGGCTGACAACGGTGTTGTACGGTTCCGAGGACCTGCTTCAGCCGTACAACATGAGCTTGATCAACGCCGTGAGGTCCGATTGGGAAAAGGTGCGTCAGGCTTATCTGGCCGGTGGTGAAACGAAAGGTTCTGGGTTGCGTGACGCAATGCAGAAACTGTCAGACGATTTGCATCGACTGGGCGAAGCCAACAACACCGAACGTAAAGTTGTGTTAGAAGAAACGCTCGGCCCAGACGAAGTCGATTCTGGAATTCTTGCTTACACCGCCTATCCACCAGTGGACAGCTACCGCATTGCGACCGAAGTCCGTTACAACACGCTCGATCCCTTTATGTACGCCTGGATTTTCACATTCATCGCTACCTTGGGGTTTGGCTTGGCCTTTACTGGCATGCGGAAAGCGATGTTCTGGACCGGCGTGACCTTTTTGTTAATTGGCATTGTTTGGTCGACGTATGGTTTTTACATGCGGGTTGTCGTTACCGGTTGGGCTCCGGTGACCAACATGTACGAGACGGTGATCTTTGTGCCGTGGGTCGTTTGTGCTTTGGGGCTGATGTTTCTGTTGCTGCCGATCTACGACCGGGGCCGCTTGGCTGCCTGGCGAGCGACAGCGATTCCCGGAATCTGGGAAGCTGCCGAGCTTACCGAAGCCCAACGCGAAATGTTCCCTTCCAACAAGCTTTGGCTTGGCTTTAACGTGGTGGCGGCAATTCTGCGGTTGCCGGTAACGCTGTTCATTGCCTACGCGTTGGTGGCTCTTCCGTTCTACGACGGCAATCGGCCGATCATTAATTTCGATTCCGTGAACTTCGGTGGCTCGGTCTTTTCGATCGTCCAAGGTCTCGTGATTAGCGTGATTTTGGTCGGAACTACCGTTCTGACGGCTTGGTATTTGCCGCGTCTGGTGATCTCCGCGATCTTGATGCCGCTGTTCTGTCTGTACGATTGGTTTGCCGTCGACAAGAAACTGAGCGATCGCTTTGAGAAGACCTACGACCGCACCTATTACGGGCTCGCTGCCGCTGCTTGTGGCACGTTTCTGTTGTGTGTGGCTTCGATTGCTCCGATTGTTGACACAGGCACGTCCCGGGTCTTGAATGCCGAGTTCTCGCCGCTTCAGCCGGTGTTACGATCGAACGTGTGGTTAACGATCCACGTGCTCACGATTGTGGCCAGTTACGGGGCTGGGATCTTGGCTTGGGGCTTAGGCTGGTTGGCGCTAGGCTATTACATGTTTGGCAAGTACCGTGCTCCGGTTGTGGCTAGTACGCTGAACGAAGGGCTCGCTCCGAAGCATGCCCATACTCCGCAAATGAGTTATCGTCCGCCGGAACAGTGCTTCATCTTGGGGCAGCAATGTTACCGAGCCATCCAGGTTGCTGTGCTTCTGCTGGCCACCGGGACGATCTTGGGCGGTATCTGGGCGGACGTGTCCTGGGGCCGCTTTTGGGGTTGGGATCCAAAAGAAGTTTGGGCCTTAGTGACGCTGTTGATTTACGTCGCTATCTTGCATGCCCGGTTTGCTGGTTGGTTCAACAACTTCGGTTTGGTGGTGGGAACCATCATCGGTTTCTCCTCGATTGTCGGCAGTTGGTACGGTGTGAACTTCCTGTTGCCGCTGTTCAAAGGGGGTGACGCTGTTGGTTTGCACTCGTACGGCAGTGGTGGCAAGGGAAGCGAAATCTTGGTCATGGGATTCGTCGCTGCTAACTGGATTGGCCTGGGGTTGGTCGCGCTTCGTTTTCAATTGTCGAAGCTATCGGTTGTCGATGAAAACGACGTGGAAGAAGTGGTCATTAAAACCGACCTGCCCGATCCGAAAGATACCAGCAACCTGGGCGATATCACCTAAGCGTATGTGTTGGACAGAGAGCCTTATTTCTGCTTGCCGCCTCTGGGCTTCCTGAGGCGGGTATGCAGAGCCTCGACTTCCCTTTCCAGCGAGGGCTGTAATTCGGCCAGTCTTGCTGGAAGATCCATACTGGTAGAAAGGATCGTCAAGACAAAGATCGTTTTGGGCGAGGCATCGCAGACGATCAAGTGCTTGTTCGCCCGATAGAAGCAAAAATCAGGGTGAAAGCTAGGTTCTGCACAAAGCAAATTTGGGTGGGACTGAATGCGATCGAAAGCCGCATTCAAGGAATCGAGATACTTGTCGGTAGCCTTTTTACCGAATTGCGTAAGGCTGAAGTTGACAATACCTTCCAAGTCAGAAATGGCCCTCAGTGTGAATTCCAGGTCCACTTTGCCTGAGCGACTCACTGCTCCGCTTTCTTGAGCATCGCCCGCACGTCCCCTTGGAACTTTACCGTGCGACCAGCGATTGCGTCTTCATAGCCTTCGATGATACTATCGCGGGCCCTTTGGGCTTCGATTTGAGCTTTGCGTTGACGCAAAACGTCGCGCACGAATTCACTGGGCGTGGCATACAGGGTGCCGTCGCCGCAGTTGGCGTCGATGAAGGCGCGAAGTTCGTCGGTAAGGGATAGGTTGAGAGAATTGGCCATCCGGTTTTCCTTCTATCACCAAGGCTTTGCCAGGAAGCTAGGTTGTAGGCCCAATAGTCCAGCTAAGATCTCTGGCATAGTTTAGTCTAGAGTGTGGGCAAATGATGTCAATATTTGCCATTCTCTAGGCTTGCGTTCGTTACCGGAGCGAGTTGTCCGAGCGGTCTGCCAGTTGAGGAACTGCCAGCCAGCGAGCCATATCTACCGACCGCTGCGAGGCAGGGACACTTGGCGTGTGGTCTTCATGAAAGACGCTTGCCAGGTTTGTTGCCGGAAGGTTGTTCACCAGGCCTTCCATGGCCAGGGGATGTTCAAGCCCGGCCAGCATAGTGCCGTGTGGCATGTTTGCGCACAGCCCGCTGAGCGTCAAACGCCCTTGGTCGTCGCGGAAACCGATAGCCAGTTCGTGATAGGCGATCAAGTCTTCATTTTGCGATGGAGGAATCACCCGCAGTTGAAGGTGCTGGGCGGCGCGATTGAGTAGTCGGCGTGATATCTGGCCGTTCTTCGAGGCCAAGACACCGTTCGCCCAATGGACGGTATTCTGGCGAATAATGACCGAGTCCAAGTAAAGATCGGCCCCGCCTGCCCCATGCAGGCCAAACTTGCTGGCCAGGGCCGTTTCTAAATTCATTTGATAGATGTTGCCGCGAAGTTCGACGTTTGGAGAATCGTTAACCAACTCGAACGTCATCTGTCCTTGGTAATAGGCATCGGCCCCGAGCCCAGCCAGTTGTGGTACGGCCATGGCCAAGCGATCAGTTAGCAGACGGTCCGTTTTCAGTTGCAGTTGCCAGGGGACGCCTGCGGTTGTATCCAGAGCGACTTGCAGAGTTGGTGAGTTATCGGTACTCCCAATCATCGCAATGCTGGTCAACGCCGGCTGAGTTGCAGGATTGTGGCGGATACTTAATTGCCGGAGCGGTGGTTGGTTGCCGTCCCGAAAATGAACCTCGGCCACGTTCAAGTGCAACTGTTGAGTCCCGCCACGTTTCAGCAGAATGCCTTCCTGGATGGTCTCCCACAGTCGATGACGCGATGCCCAGTCGATTTCTGCTTCATCGGCTGAAAGATGCCACGTGTTTTCGACTAGTTCGGCCTTGAGCACCGGAAAGACTACCGCGTCCTCGCCAGCCCGTTCCAGGTGAACATCTTCAAAGATCCACTTGGTTGGTTTCGGGTTATAGTAGCGAGCAATCTGGCACTTGAGGCCAATCGTTTGCGAGAGTTCGTGCTCGATTGCTTCGATCGCCCAGTTCGATTGGCGATAGGTAATCCACGAGAGGGTGCAGACCGTCGGTACGACACATCCCAACAGGAATGCGACCCGGCAAAGCAGGCGTCTCGTTGATTCGTGCATGCCGAACATCCTTGCTTGGCAGGCGAATTGTTGGGCCGCGGCTTAACGCTTCCGGGCCATGTCCATGAACAGTTGGTAACGGGCCTTCATTTCTTCCAGGCTGTCACCGCCGAATTTGTCGACCAACGCCACGGCGATTTCAAACGCCACGACACTTTCCACAATCACACTGGCGGCTGAAACCGCACAGACATCGCTTCGTTCGTACGACGCCGCATCTGCTTCTTTGGTTTCCAGATTGACCGATTCCAGTGGCTTGCGAAGCGTGCTGATTGGCTTTTTGGCTGCACGCACGACAATCGTTTGCCCGTTGGTCATCCCAGCTTCTAGCCCACCAGCATTGTTGGAAGGGCGGGTATAGCCAAGATTGACGCTATCTTGCTCGGAAGCGTCGTAGTGAATCGGATCGTGAACTTGCGAGCCGGGCAAGCGGGCGGTTTGGAAGCCCATGCCAATCTCGACCCCTTTGATCGCTTGCACCGCCATGACGGCTTGGGCCAGCTTACCGTCAAGCTTACGTTCCCACTGGGCATGGGTGCCAAGGCCAAACGGAGCACCGACCACGCGAACTTCGACAATCCCGCCGAGCGTGTCGCCTGCTTTGCCCGTTTTGTCGATCAGTTCTTTGAACTCAGGATCTTGGCCCGGGTTAAGCGAGTAGATGATGCTTTCATCACGCTTGGCAACCATCGCCTCGACATCATCAACGTTCTCTGGCCGCTCGATGGCAATTCCGCCTAACTCGTCGACAAAGCCGTAGACCTGGATATCGAATTCAGCCAAAAGTTGCTTGGCCAGGGCGCCGGCAGCAACACGAACGGCCGTTTCGCGAGCACTGGCTCGTTCTAGAATCGCACGAATCGGACCAAGGAACTTAATCGCTCCGGTCAGGTCACCATGTCCTGGGCGGGGGCGCGGCAAGTCTTCCAGGCGTTCTAGCTTGTAATCGCGATTGATGACCTGTAAGGCAATGGGGCTGCCCAAGGTCATTCCTTTCCAGACGCCAGTCATGACTTCGACCTTGTCGGTCTCGATCCGCTGTCGTCCGCCCCGGCCATATCCTCCCTGGCGCCGAGCAAGCTCGCGATTAATAGGTTCCTCGTCGATCGTCAGCCCGGCCGGAAAGCCGTCGATCATCGCGAGAAGGGTTTTACCGTGGGATTCGCCCGCTGTCCAATAACGCAACATTATGCAAAATAAAGACTTTGGCCCCGAGCGAGATTCCGCAGGCCGCTTCCGCTGAAGGGCCGGTCGGCGGTAAACTGCTCTAGGTGCCTAGGTTAAGTGCAAACCGATCTTCGATTCTAACCGCAACCCCGATCGGCAGATAGATCGGTTAGGCAAAAGAGTCTGTCTGGCGAACGCCAAACGGGCCAGAAAGCGAGGCGACGTGCGATCTATTTTACGACGACATTGGTTCCTGGCTGGCCTGATGGTCGTTGTATCGGTCGGATTTGCATTCTCAGAGCCGCTCCGCGAACTGCCGAACATGGCCGTTTTGCGGAACGGAATCGTGGTAACGGTTCTCTTTTTAATGGCCTTTCCGCTGGCTTTTGGCGATTTGCACAATGCCGTTCGCCGCCCAGCCGCCTCCCTGCTAGCAACCGGGATGAATTTTGGGGTGCTGCCACTGATTGCTTGGGCGCTTTCGCTGCTGGCTGCTGGCGATTTCGCAATTGGCATCAACCTGATCGCTGCGATTCCTTGCACGTTGGCTTCGGCTGCCGTTTGGACACGAAGGGCAGGGGGGAACGATTCGGCTGCGTTGGTGGTGACAATCGTGACCAATTCACTTTGCTTTCTGGTAACCCCCTTCTGGCTCCTGTGGACCACCGGAAGTGAAATCACCATCACCGTTTGGCCTGATCCGACCGGCAAAGGGCTGTCGTTGGTCGACATGGTCAGCAAGTTGTTTGTGCTGATCGTCTTGCCGATGGCATTGGGGCAATTGGCTCGCTTGATACCTAAGGCAGGCGACTGGGCATCGCGACATAAATTCTCGCTCAGCATCATCGCTCAAATCGGAATTTTAGCGATGGTTTTGCTGGGATGTATCAGTTGCGGCCTGAAGCTCCGCAGCTTGCCTGCCGCAGAAATGCCGACCCTCTTTTCGTTTGCCACAATGATCGTGCTGGTGCTGACGGTTCACTTCTCGACGCTGGTCATGGGGGCTGGAATTGCCCGACGGCTGAGGTTTAGTCGCCCTGATGAGATCGCGATTGCTTTCTCTGGTAGTCAAAAGACGCTGATGATTGGTTTGGCGATTGCGACGGAATTTTACACGGCCAGTCCGCTGGCCATCTTGCCGATGGTCGCTTACCACGTGGGCCAACTTTTCCTCGACACGGCTGTGGCCGATCATTACCTGCGTAAAGATCGCCAAGCCAATTTCTCGCCTGGCGAAAAGATGCCCTAAGGCTACGCCGCCGCGAACCACTCCTCAGCCAAGCTGTCTAAGTCAGATAGGCCGCCACCCACTCGGCCAGAACACCCCACGCTGGCCACTGGACGGGCGTCAAAAAACCGTTATAACATGGGTAATACACACATCATCGGCCTCGCCTCACGCAATTCGCCCCGGCCAGCCGAAGAAAGTAAACAGCACCCACCATGCCCCCTTCGTCTAGTGGCCCAGGACGTCGGGTTCTCAGCCCGAAAACAGGGGTTCGACTCCCCTAGGGGGTACTTTCTGGCCTTTCGTAAGTCCAGTGTCTGCAACAGTTTCTGATGTAAGTGCTTTCCCCTCATGGGGTTCCTGCTCTTCTGTGCTTTTCGCCGCTTCAACCTGCGGCGTTGATTTTGGCACACTTTCATCACCAACGGCGCTAGTTTTAGCTCGCGTTGCCTCTCTAAAGTGTGATTCCTTGACCTTCAGGTAATGCTTCAACGCCACAAGCTCGGAATTGCCCATCCATTCAATCACTACATGCATTGGGTATTCGTCTGCAAGTTCGTTTTGCCGCGACGTTCGCAGATTTTGAAAAAGCCTTTCCCATGGGGTGATACCAGCTTGGGTTAGGATTCTCTTGAACTGAGTTCGAAGGTTCGCGTTCTTGTTTCGATACTTGGTTATCACGAAACCGGCTTTATCCTCGGCGGAATCATGAGCTTCGCGAAGCAGAGGAATCAGTTCTGGGAATAGTGGAATGACGCGGTGTGATTTGCCGTGGTGCTCAGTTTTGGGGGATTTGACTTTGATTCGTCCTTTATCCCAGTCGATGTCGCACCATTCGAGAGCTTGAATCTCGCTGGGGCACCGAAGCCCACCGTAGCGTGCCAAAGTGATGACAAGCTTCATCTCGATTTCAGGTGTCTCAGAAATTGCCTTGTCGATTACGTCCCGTTCAACGAAGAAGTTACGGCTTTCGTTTCGTTCTCCTCCTGCCTTTAGGTGTTGAAACGGATTGATCCTGACGAGATCTCTGCGTTTAGCCTTCGTGAAAAAGTGTTTGGCGTGCTTGATGGCCTTGCTGATCGTGGCTTTGCTGTAGCGGTAATTGATCAGCGACTGATGCCATTCATCGGCGTCGCCTTCGCTAATCTCGTCTAGGAACCGATCCTCACCAAAAAAGTCCGTTAGCTTTTTCTGGCTGTTGGTATAGTTGCGAATGGTATTGGGTTTTGAATTTTCCCGAGATTGGATGTAGGCGGAAATGAACTCACCCAATTTCTGCCTCCGAATGCTATCGCAAAGGCCTAGTTCTGCGAGCCAATTCACCAAGTTCTTCGGAGCTTCATTTCGTAGCCAGCCATCAGTCTTCGCGTTCAACTCTGCGTTGGACTTCTTTACATCTACGAGATTCTGGATGTGCCCAGCAACTGTATCGGCGTGTTGCTTGCTCACTCTCCCAAGCTGACGAGAATGCCGACGTTTTTCAGCATCGTAGAATTGAATCCGATATCGCCACTTGCCCTGGGCATCTTTATTTCGTGTTACACTTGCCATGATTTTTCTCCTTAGGTGATTTAGTTGAATTTAAGCCAATTGGCTGAATTGTGGCTTCGCCGATTCGTGCATTTAGCGGCTATATTTTGGCGAAACGTGGGTATTGTTTTTCACGAACTCATCGAGGTCGGAATGTGCGTATCGCACTCGTTTCCTCTTGCCCGTTCCGATTCGGACGCAAGCTATTTCTCCGTTTTTGGTTAATTGCCAAAGTAGTCGGGGCGATATTCCCAAGATTGCCGCAGCTTCTTTAGGTGGAGCTAGAAGAAGGGGATTCGATTTGGATTTGGACATTCGTGTCTCCCATGTGAAAGAAAGGTTGATGACCACTTGTGTGGTCCTACCTATGGGAGAAATTCAGGTTGTTCAGCTTCCGAACACCGGAACGCAGATTGCGGAAGTGCCGTGCAGAAAAGGGCTTATGATCGCAAAGAAATTTTTTCAAGCGTTCGATGATCGAACCAAACGATCGAACAATGGGGCTGATTGTTACTCGCTGTCAGGAATCTCGAAGTCCTCGGAGATTTGCCGCATTGGTTCAATATCGCTTTTACGAACTAGAAACTTTTCGATAGCTCCTTCTCGACATAATCTCTGATATTCATGGTGTCCGCCGGCAAATCTTTTGAAGAACTCAGATGCAGTAGACTTCGATACGTCTGCCATCCTAGCTAATTCGCTGACGCCAATGGGGGCGCTGTTCGGCGTATCGCCGCCTTGGTGGTGCTTCTCTAGTGCCCCAAGGATTTTCGATTGAGCATCGCCCGAGGCGGTACTCTTCTTTTTTCGGATGGACGTTGTCGTTTCACCATGACTAGATGTCGCACTCTTCGAATCGAACGGGTTAATGGATTCGACGGCTTTGTGCCCATTTTGGGCCAATTCACTTAACCGGTAACCATAATCAGCGTAGTAGTTGAACTCCCAATTCGATCGACTTCGGGCCAGCATTTCGTAAGCCAGATTTCCGATCTCTCTCAGAATGGCAGCTACTTCATCGAAGCCAGGTGGCGGAGACTCGACGACTGAGATTGATTGAAGCAGAATTTGCCGAAATTGCTTGATTTCAAACTCGTAGATGCAAAGAATCTTGCGTTGCGAAGATGAAATGGCTTCCTCGGAAAGTGCCTCAAATTTATCTTTGAAAACCTCCGATAAATCACGGTAGCTTTCTACCGTTTCTCCGTCGTGATATGTCACGAGGACGCGACGTCCGTTGTCATCCTCGCCTATTGTTTCTTGATGAGTACCACCTCGCAGTCGGTACGCCTTGGTTCTCGCAAGTTTGCTCCCCAATTCCTGAGCGAACCGAATAGCTTCCGATGCTTGGTTGATGGCTGTTAATTTCGCGTGTACTTGACTCATTTACTTTGACTCGACGGCTGGTCGTGCGGATTTCGGAACAACTTACATCCTAGAAAGTTTGTTCAATCAATCCTATTCGCAGGCGTCCGTTCCCACTGGACAATCGAGTCAAAAAAGAGATGCCTGACGGGAGGGAGCGACTATGGTGTTTCCAGAATGCTGTAGATCGTCGGACGCGACAATCCCACGGCCTTTGCAATCGCAGTGATTGGTTCGCCCGCAGCCTTCATCGCTAAAACTGCCTTTTCCTGCGTTGATGTAACCTTTTTCCGTTTGCCCGCCTGAGAGCCTCCCCAGCGTTTTCCCTTTGCTCGGGCAGCAGCTTGGCCAGCGGCTACCCTCTCACCACGCAATTCGGTTTCGTATTGAGCGACGCTCGCGAGCATATTCGCCATCAGCCGACCGGCTGAGGTAGAGAGATCGACTCCATCTTTGAGGCTGACAAAGTTGATGTTCCGGTCTTGGAATTCGTCGAAGAGCGAAGCAAGGCCGCTGACCGTGCGTCCCAATCGATCGATTCTCCAGACGACTACCTGGAAGATTTTGCCCATCCGTAGTGCGAATTCCAATTCATTCCAAGCAGGACGGTTCATCCGCTTTCCAGTTGCTTTATCCCGATACCACTTGATCCTTCCGTTTTGTGCGTCCGCCCATTGTTGGAGGTCGGGTTCCTGGGATCTGAAATCTTGTTGTTGCGTAGAAACGCGTACGTAAATCGCGATTGTCTTGGCCATCGGTTTTCCCTGATTTCCTAGAAAGTCCTACAGCTAGTGTCCTTTGGTACGCCGACAGGTGTCACGAATCGATGAATTCGACCTGAGGCTTTGCCTGAAAACTGAGTCAGTTTCAGAACCTTCAGTGGCAACAGTGGCGTTGGTCTTGTTGGACGTGAAAGTGAACGTATGTTCACTTGATTCTCGGTTCAGAGAGTATCGGGCGTCAAGAATGGATTACAATTCATTCGTTTCAAGAAAGAAGAGCGATTGGCTCCTGAAAACACGGCACGTTGGAGTAGCGAACTCAGGGATAATCAAACTTTACGCCGAGCACTTAGTTGTAGTGTTGGCAATTGAAGGAGCTTCTTCTATACAACGTGGATCCCATGTTAATGATCCCTTTGTGGATTTGATATCATCAGTTGTCGTTGCAGGGGTTGGATATCGCAGGAGAGTTAGATGTATCGAGTGCCGAATGAGTTGGTCGAAATTTTCGCGAGTCTTATTGATGACAGTAAAGTTATCAAGTACGTAGCGGACCAAGCTGGATTGCCTCTTGGGATGATCGATTTTGGTGGCCCTACGAAGGTTGTTTGGCAAAACGTACTGAAGGAGGCTCGCAAGCAGGAGATGTTGGAGTCGCTGATTAGCGTCGCGTCCAGTGAGTATCCAGCCGCAAATTGGAAAAACATTGAACAGATTCTGCAAGACACGAACGAAATTCGTGCAATCTCGGCACTTGGAATTGCTGATTCGGATTGGCAAGGAAAGCGAAGCCGAATTGAGCTTGAAAAGATTACCGGAAAAGAGCCAACGTTTCTGCCACTCCATTTCCTTGAAATGGGGCAATTTAGGGCTAAATCGGTAGCACTGGTTCAACTGGGCCAGACCGCGGGCACTGGTTTTTTGATAAGCAATAATCTGTTGATTACGAATAATCACGTAATCAGTGACGAGGAAGATGCTCGAAAAGCGTCGGTGATTTTTAATTACCAACATAATCTCAACGGTTCGTTGGCAGCGACATCGACGTTTTCTCTTAAACCTGAACTCGGATTTGCTACTTCAGCGTCGCACGATTGGACGGCGGTTCGAATCGATGGGGATGCGAATAAAGAGTGGGGTGAGATCCCATTGATGGGATGCAGCGTCAAAGAAGGTGACTACGTCAATATTATTCAACACCCATTGGCGAAACCCAAAGTAGTGGCTCTATATCACAACGTAGTTGTGTATTCAAACGAAGACAGGGTCCAATACCTGACAGACACATTGCCGGGCTCTTCCGGGTCGCCAGTTTTTCAATCAGACTGGACGCTGGTGGCGCTCCATCATGCGGGAGGAGATTTGATGAATGATGGAAGCGTCAGAAATCAGGGCATCGCGGTTCAGCGTTTACTAAAGGATTTAAAGGCAACACAACTCATTTAGGGAATTGTTTCGTCAAGCATTCGCAGATGAGTGTTGTTTCGATAGTCACTCAAGGAAGCTTTAAGCAGTGATTTGATGGTTAGCTCACCACTCTGAGAACCGTTTCTTAAACCATGGAGGCACTGGCGCCACTGATTGGTGGCAGTGCCTTCGCTCACCAAGTCAGCGGGATTCCCGCTTGCACGCTCCCAAATACCGCTAGTTCTTGGTCCATTTGAATAGAGTCCCGTTAGAGTCGTTTCCACTTCATGCCACCATTCGTCTGGGGAGACGCGAACTGCAATTCCGCCAAATTGGTATCGCTGGATCCAATTCAACAGATCAGGAAATTGGCTTACGGCGGGACGAAGATCTTGCCGTCTATACCAATTGACGTCGTTTGCGAGAGATGACGCAACACCTTCCCAGTGTCGATCACGAACAAACTTGCCGAGTATGATCGCGTCGATATTCGAAACTGGCTGGTTCCGGGCAAGGTAAGTCGATCGCCAACTCTCAAAGTCTTGTTCGCCAAGCTGATTTAGCGTGTCGAAGGCATTTACAACCTTATTCAAGGCCCTTTCCCCCTCACTTGGAAGCAGCCGATTTCGAAAATCTGGATGCACGATTGCCCCGAGTAGTGGAGGTTCAACCTCGTCGGCGCGAATCTCGCCTTCGTGGATACGGTCAATCATTGCTGTTGCCGTTGACTTGAGGAAACCGGGATTTGCGACAGGGTCCATTTTGTCCCAGAGTTTCGGACGATTCTTAGCATCTATGATGTTGGAAAATCTTGTCTTGGATAACGCTCTCTGATACGCAGGGTCCAATTCGTCTGTCAAGAGTAGCTGGATTGAATCTTCAATTGCGACCTCAATCAGATTCAGGGAATCGGGATTGGCGGGCGAGAGTGTGATGATATCGCAGATGACTCTACGCCAAGCGCTAGAATTGGCGTCAAAGTGAATTGGCAACAACTGTGGATTTTCAGCACAGCACTCAGCGGCGACTGCGGACAACTGCTCGTTCTCAATTTGCCCAACAGTTTGGAGGAATTTATCAATGTCTACTCTGGCCCTTAAGCGTTTGAGAGATTTACGCAACTCACTTGGACTCCAGCTATTTTGAAGCTCTTGAACTGCGTTGCGAATAGATGAGTGGGCCGCCAGACCAACAGCATGAAGTTCAGGCAATCTCTGCTTCTTCGCTATATTGCATAATTGAATGCCCAAATCATTGGTAACATTATTTGGGGCGGTCACTGCCAACACGTGATCGTGTTGCTTAATGTTTGGCATCAGTGTTGCCGCCTCAACTGCAAGATCGGGGCTTTCCGAAAATAGGTTCCAGACGCGACCTGCAACTACATCGGAACAGACATTGGAATACTTCGCGAAGCCAGAAATTGTTCCTTCCGCCCAGTCTCTGTCCGAGTGATAAACCGCTTCTAGAACGAGTTCCGCTAGAGTGCCGATATTCGACGAGCTATCTTCGAGGCAAACCTGGATGCCCTCGAAAAAGGCACTTTTTGCCATTTTGGAGGCTTCGAGTTGAGCAAAGTCGATGTTTCTAACAAGTTTCATCGCATCAAGGCTTCCTGACTTTATGCGACTGCAAATTTCGTTTACTACTCGCGTCCTCGCGTCGATTCCGAGCTTTGATTGAGGACTTAAAACCCCTAGGTTTCTAAGAAGTTTTGTCGCTTCTAGATTAGTTGACGACTCCAGGTTTTGAAGCGTGTTATGACATGCACAGGCTCTTCTGAGCTCAGGAAATCCATTGATCGAGATGCCCAACTCATCCATGGATTGATTTATCTGAAATCGAACCGACGGATTAAGGAAGTAGAGTTCGGTCGTTGGGTCCAATGCTCCAGATCGCAATGGGCCTTCAGTGACTAGTTTAATGGTCCACTTGCTTGCCAGTGCAATCGGGCAATAAAGCACAGAGTAGCCATCCTTGTTGCCAACGCTTGGATCGCAGACAAACGCGAAGCCTAGTTTGCGTCTGATAGAGGGTGGGATAAGGGACCATAATTCTGCTACGGCTTCGGTGAAATTGTCCATTCCTGCCCAGACGACAGGGCGATCGGAATTGTCGAGCAACGACTCAATTAGCATCCCAGATAATTGAACTTTTGTGTCTGAATTTGATGAACCGGGAAGTGGGAAATCAAGACCAGAGTACTGGACGGGCGTTACAGAAGGATCTGGGAGTAGGTCTAACAGGCTACGAAAACTAGGGACCTGAATTACTTCGTCTAGAGGAAAGAACGCGGCAGTGGTTGCGGCCATGCCCGGGCGGCTTGCATTCGTGTCACGAATTGTCTTCGTTAACACAAAATAGTCGTCGATCGCACGTGCCCGATACATTGGGGAGGAGCCGAGGCTATCGGGAAGACCCCACGCAAGGTCAGTTATCTGGAGGGTTTTCTCAACAACAGAGGCCTGAAACGAGGAAATCTTTAACGCGTGTGCTCCCTTCTTGTCGCCATATGCTGCAAATTCAACTTTCATGTGTTTCAGTCAATTCGAGTAGTTTGGAAATGGGAAGGGTGAGATCATCGACCTGACTTCCGTCAGTGTCGATGGAGAACCCAAATTCCTCTGGCCCTCTCTTTTTGAAATCCTCGTCCGGCTTATTTTGGTCCAATGGCTTCCCAGTTGAGGAAAGGCCCATCACGAATTGACTTTCGTTAACCCAGTTCGATTCCAGGAACTGGTAGATCAATGGAGCCTTGTCGCCTAGAAGAGATTCGGGAACTACGTTTGGCTTGTCGCAGACTTCATCCCAGCATGACAGTACTACTCCAATTTTGGGCTTCAAAGTTGGGCTCGAAATGTCAATATTAGCAGCGTTGAGAAGGATCTGGAGTAGTTCGATAACTTTCGCTTGACCAGTTAGTTCGTCAATGACTGCTTCAGCATTTAACTCCGTTGTTTCCACATCGTCTGCCGCCGGAATATCTGTATCGATGGGAGCAGAAAGAATGTCTTTGTGCTGAGGCATAATTCCAAGACGCACAAAGAGAAGCCAAGCGTCGGCGGATGAAACGCGGTCTTGCCACTCCTGATTGATTTGTCTCTTTGTGACCAGCCTGTGGAGTTGTTCTCCGTCGTAGTCTGGCCAAGTGATATCAATATCCCTGCCGCCGCAACTCAATGGAAGCATGCATTCAAGATAGGTGTCCGTTGACGTATGAATTGCTGCTATTCCCTGATTTAGCCTTTCTAGTCCTGCCTGAAAAAGCGAAGTGCTTTCCGGTGCCTGGCGTAAGGAGATTGCCCCTTTTTTCGTTCGAAGTCGACCGAAAAGTTGTATCGCGAAGTGCGACTTGCCCGTGTTGGGACCACCGAGGACGGCAATGGACTTGGACATAGATTTGTTGGGCATGAGACTAGACAGAACGAAAGGTGAAAAAGGGGTTGTCGGCACGTATAGGTACTTTGATCGTGATTCTAGTTCCCTGGAAGTCGAGGCGGCCTAACAGTTCCTTGGCAACCGTCTGAATCCCCAAATGGTCGTCTTCATAAACCGAAATGTTAAAGTGCTTGGCCGCAGGAAGGTAATCCGCGAGTCGAGTCGAAATCTGTTCGTGGATAATCGGGTCCAACTGAATGTCATGTTTCGACCAGATTATCAATACTCGTTTGTCTTCGACTTCATCTGCAAGGCGTTGTGCAAGTTGGGTTATAGAATTTCGCGTGGTTCCGACATTCTCGCCAGCCAACTCTTCGCAATCGATGAAAAACAGAATTGAGTCAGAGAATTTTGCTATCCATCGGGCCCCCTTCGCGTTTTCGGCACTGCGATTGGTGCTCCAGTTGGAGAACCATTCTCCAGGGGCATCCGTAAACAGATAGTCTTCGAGGCGATTCCTTGAATTCCGAAACGCAAGATGGAGTAGGCCTGGGACACGGTCCTCAGTGTTGGGCGTATGCCGAGGGAACATCGCTGGCGTTTCGTTTGGATATCGAAGATTGTTAGCGAGGCTTTCCCACGCACTTAACGAAAATGAACCTGAAAATCGCTTGTCGGGTATACGAGCCCCTTGAAAAAGCTTCAGGTATACGGAAGTGAGGAAGGTTGTCTTGCCTGAATTATGTGTTCCAACTAATCCAATCAAGTGAGGTCGCCCGCGAGCGGCAACGTGCTGTAAGTCCGCGAGTCCAAGTACGCTCCCATGCCAAGGAATAGGGCTGTCATAATCAGCTTTGCTTGTTGTCGCGTCTTCGCTGGATTCGTAGTACTGGCAATCTTTGGGATAAAGTTCACCCCTTTGACAACCAGTTCGAAGGTCACAGTCAGTTTCACTGCAATGGTGCTTATTCATCGGATTCTCCCGCATCATACGAATCCGCCACG
This sequence comes from Bremerella cremea, assembly GCF_003335505.1. Taxonomy (NCBI): domain Bacteria; kingdom Pseudomonadati; phylum Planctomycetota; class Planctomycetia; order Pirellulales; family Pirellulaceae; genus Bremerella; species Bremerella cremea. Next base: position 80,946 of record NZ_QPEX01000024.1, on the reverse strand, counting down.
TAGATCAGTTGAAGTTCACGAAAGAACAACTGTGCAATTTCCGCAAGTGACAGCTCGTTAGTTCCGATTGAGAGATCGTTTTCAATGTTATCTAGAGCATTTGTGTCAGCGAGCGTACGCTTAAGCGCACCAAGTAAACCGCATCTTCCGGGAAGATCGGGGACATCTTCGACGGCTTGGGCTACGATTTCTTGAAACTCTTTGGCGACGAGAGCGTCGATCACCGGACGAATAGTTGTCTTTTTCGTTCGATGAGCGGCGTCACTTACCATAGATGCCAAATAGTGCTCAACAGAATGCGGGCAGAGAACAGGTGCGAGCCGATGGACGTCCAGTGCCAACAGGAAAGGCATCGCCAATTTGGGAATGTCGCTAAAGCCCGTCGATGTCGATAAACAGAATTTTGATTGACCCCACCAGAGTAGGTCAGTCTTGCGAGAGACGACGAGCATCTCGTCATTGAATTGTCTTGTAAGGTCCTCTGCGATATTGAATAGGTTTCGCTGAGCTGGTTGAACTAGGCTATTGATGGCAAGTGCAACTGCACGGCCAACTTTCTGGCTAAATACTGATGACCATTGTTGATTGCTAGCCGGCCAAGTCGGATTGGCTCCCTCAATTGCACCTTCCGTGCCTTCTGGTCCACATGCTGCCAAGATATTCGCAGTCAGACTTTTTTCGTTCACCTGTAGAATCTTGAGTTGCTCCTCATGCAATTCTATTTGGGGAACATTTGTCCACGCCTCGATAGCCTTGGACTCAAGTTTTTCAACTGCAAGATCGATTAACTGCTGACAAGAACTCGCCTCGGGACCGAGGTTAGAGTATTTGGACTCGGATTTGGCTGTCAGTCCGATGATTACTAATTGGTCGTCGTCATTCGCTAGTCGCCCGATCGCCTCCCAGAGAACTGCTCGCAATATGGAAATCGGGCGGTCAGTGTGCTTGTTTCTGAAAAGTTTCCATTGAGCTTTAATTGCTTCTTCGACTTCATCCAATACTGGTTCTGCCGGCGCAACATCTTTGTCCAGGCCTACTCTGACGTAGCGTGCGAGCTGCCATGGATTCGACTCAAGTTCTGACTTTATGGATGCCGCTGCTTCCTCAAGGTTCGCATATCTTCCATCGTCGTCCCCAATGTCAAGCAACTGAAGACCCAGAAACGTGTTCAGAAAACTTCCTGGATTTGACATGTCATATCCTTCTTGCCAATAGATTAACCGTGCGTCAACGTGGGAATTGCTCTTGGGTGCGCCGTCAAACGCTGAGTTAGTCACGCAGCTTCGGATCGGGTTGGTTGGAAACGTCTGAAACTCAACGTCCTCGGGGGGGCGTGGCCGCGATCGTCTGCTCCTTGAGCAGGAAGACGCAACATACATATAGAGGGGGACGAAATCAATCAGGAGGTGAGAATGAGCGTCGCAAGCTATTTAATCTCATTGCCGTATGTTGCCAGCTGGGTTCTCGCTTGGGGGGTGCAGTTCACCTACAATTAACGCCATCAGGCCGGTGATCCGGATCCGTATATCCCAGCCCGATATCAATTTGATCGCTTGCTTCCCCAGATAAATCGGCAAAATTTCTCTCGAAGCGTCGCAAGCACACGCCACCCCCGCAGGGACTGTGGGGAGTGCTGCTTGTGCTATGTCGCTTCACGGGTTTTGCCGAACCTATCTGGGGACTGGTGTGGGTGGCCTCCCCGCCTGGCCCCTCCGAGCAAGCTGTTCTGAACACCATGTTTACCGCTTGCCTGGAGGAATCGATGACCGAAGAAGAAAAGCCAGAAGATCTCGACGCCAAGTACCAGCACCTTTGGGAAAAGAAGGATTCGCCGCCCCCGAACTCACTCACCCGGTTTATTCCCAGCTGGCCCATCTGTATCGCTGGTGTCGTACTTCTGATAACGATTGTGGTTCTTGTTTCGATGGGTGAGCTGGAATTCCGCCCCTCTTGGCCTGGAGGTTCGTCATCCTCCCCATCTCCGTCGTTCGTTTCCGTGAATGGAAACACGCCCAGAAGCGAGTCAGAAGCGTTTCGCGAATTGGTCAAGAATCGAGTCGGTTCAGAAGGATTGGAGTTCACCATCAATGACGACCTAGATCTCGATAGTCGAAAAATCATCCAGGTTCGGTTCGACATCGGTGACAACCTGACGGACGGAATGGTGAAGCGTGGGGCCATGATGGATATCGAAGCCATTCTGAAAGCAATCGACGAGTCGGGCATCTACTGCGGCGAAGTCACCGTCTTCGGTTCGTTTCCACTCACCGACAAGTACGGCGGCTCAAAAAGCGAAGTTGTCGTGAAGGCAACTTACTCTGGGACGGAGATCGACAAAGTTGACTGGAATGGATTCTTGACCGATAACGTCTATGAGATTGCCGACGACGTTTGGATGCATCCAGCGTTCCGCAACTAGGTCCGAGGCGAGGGCTTGGAGAGAGGGAAACAATAAGGGATATGTACTAACGATCTTCCACTGTCCAAGTCTGCGTATCAAATCCCTAGTATCGCGTAAATTACAGGCCCAAACGCATTTCTGTCTTGGGCCGACGGTCAAAAAACCGGACAACAATTTTTTTACTTGTTATCAGGTCGATTCTCCCAGTCGGAAATTGTTGAACGTGGGATGCCAAGTGCGTCTGAAACTTGGCGAAGGGTTAGTCCGTGTTCTCGCATTTCAAGTGCCTGACCGATCTTTGTTTTACGCCGATCATTCATGTATCCAGGTTTCGGAGGCGCTTTCGGCTTGGGACCAGGTTTGTTGCCATTTGCTCGCATTCCTCTTGCCGACTCCATTCCTCGGATTCCACCTTTTCCCATTCTCGGCGTGTCGAATGGCAGTATCGTTGTAACTGGCACTCCTCGGAATAGCTTTATCCACTCTTCAAACTCCGCTGCCGTCGGCATAGCGTAGTTGTCGTCAGGGTATCGGTTGCTTCTAATTGCTCGGTCAAGATCTTGATAGACAATGATAGCGTTCAGTTCTTCCGCAAGTTTGACGATTTCGTTCAGGGCCTTTCGATAATCTGAGTCGAAAATATAGCCGCGTGCGATTTCCCCAGGCGTGTCGATAATGTTCTCGTAAAAGAGCCATTCCAGTTTCTGGTGATTCCCTAGCAGTTGACTTGCCAGATGACTGGCCTGCGAACGCTCCGAAACGCGAGCAGCGTTCAAAAGTATTCTGTCGGTGGGTATGTCGAGAAGGGGCCATAGAAAGTCCCATGGGTTTCCAGGTGGAAAAAGATCGTGGACGTCTGAATACCTTACTCGGGCTGCTCTTCGCTTCTTTCGCTCTTTTCTCTCGCGATCTCGTCGTCTACTCATTACGCAATCCCTTCATGCGTACCCTGAAAAAGTGAGAAGGGGCAGGCGGCAGGGAATTCCGCTTTTCGGTTAGCTATACCTAGCCCCGTTGATTGTGATGTTAGAAGGTGAGTTGAAATCTGGCTTCTAAGCGGCTTAGGCAGCTGCGATTCCGCGTCTTGGATGCAAACCCAATAAAGCTGCTGGCTAAAGTGGCCGCTCACGACAAGCCGTCTCAGGAGCTTTAGTGGAGAAACGGTAGATAGAGAGCTATGAACCCTCTACCATGGCGAGGATTCCCGCTTTGATTGCGGGGTGTAGATCGGGCCATGCCTTTGCGATCTTGCCTAGTTCCGGGTCATTTAGAAGCAACTCATGACCAACAGCGTAGGAATTAACACACTCGCTGGTCAGAAGCCCTGTTTTTCCCGAGGAATTTAGAGGTTGTACGACTCCCCTAGGGGGTACTTCATCATCGCATGATGGAGCTTTAGGTGGCATAATGGCCCGGTTCGTCCGGGCTTTTTTTGTTTCTTGGCTGGTCTGGCTTGTTGTTTCGCTGGGTATTTTCGGGGTTAGGAACATTGACGGAATCTAAACTGCCGCTTCGAGAGCTTCATTTCACCGATCTGCCCTCTGCCGTCCGCGAGGCTGAGGGGTTGTTGGCAGGTGGCTACACGCAGATGGGCAATTGGACTTTGGGGCAGATCTGTTTTCACTTGCGGGTGGTGCAAGATTGTTCGATCGATGGGTATCCGTGGTACTTCGTGTTGTTTGCGCCTTTGCGGCCTATCGTGCGGCGGACGTTGTTGCCTCGGGTGCTGAAAGGGGATTCGCCACGCGGGATTCCGACGACATCGATCTATGTGCCAGGAAACGACTTGGACGATTCCGTCGAGGTCGCTGCGTTTGCGGAAAGTACCGAGCGGCTGCTCGGCCATACCGGTTCTTATCACCCTCATCCTGGATTTGGGCGGCTCGATCGTGAGTTGTGCGAGAAGATCTACGCCGGGCATGCCGCGCATCATCTGCGGTTTCTGCGCCCGGTGGGGTAATTTGGCTTGCACATGCCGATCGTGGTGACAGGGGCACAATTTAAACTGTATCCCCCAAGTTCTCACAAAGCTTGCCCCTGTTCACTCGCGCAGCATCGTATACAATCGCAAGCTATCACTGTTCCTTCGCTTATTGGCATCTTAGCTCGACTGAGCCCCGCGACGATCGCGGAGCAAGGTCACCGTCACTGGCTGTTTCCGAAATGGAAGCAAACCAGAGCACTTGCGGTGCGCGGTGACTTCGCAGGACGAGAACATACGAGACGTTCGACGGATGACGACCGACACACTGAAAAAGACTCCACTCTACAACTGGCATGCCGCGAACGGGGGGCGAATGGTCGACTTTACCGGCTGGTCGATGCCGGTTCAGTACACTTCGATCATTGACGAGCATAATGCGACCCGCAATTCGGTCGGCTTGTTCGATGTCTCGCATATGGCCCGCTTTCGCTTCGATGGGGCAGAGGCTTTGCCCTTTATCGATGGCTTGGTAACCCGGAAAGTGGCCGATCTGAAGCCAGGCCGCATCCGTTACGGCTTGGTCTGTAAAGAAGATGGCGGGATCTTAGACGACGTCCTCACCTATCATCTGCAGGACGTTGCTGGCCAATCTTATACCTGGATGGTGGTTAACGCCGGCAATCGCGAGAAGATCGCCGCTTGGATTAACGATCGTTTGCCGGAAGGTGTCACTTTTACCGACCATACCGAACAGACGGCCATGATTGCCGTGCAAGGGCCGCGGGCGATGGCCTTGGCTCAGGAAATTGTCGAAGGCGATCTTAACGAGCTGAAATATTATCAAGGGCGGGAAGCGACCATTCTCAGCCATCCTGGTTTGGTCAGCCGCACCGGGTATACCGGCGAAGATGGGGTCGAGCTAACTGTGCCAGCCGAAGTGGCGTTTGCCACGTGGGAAGCTTTGCACGTAGCGGCGGCAGAAGTAGGCGGCCATGCGGTCGGCTTGGGAGCCCGCGATACGCTGCGTCTGGAAGCCGCGATGCCCCTGTATGGACACGAGCTTTCTGAAGAAATCACCCCGCTGCAAGCCGGGCTAGGCTTTGCAATGTCGTGGGATCACGAGTTCATTGGCAAGTCTGCCTTGGAAGCGATCGATCAAGACTCGCTGCCGGTTCGGGTGGGCTTGGTGATGCAAGATCGGCGTGTGCCGCGTGAGCATTACCCGCTTTTCTCAGGTGACCAGCAAGTAGGCGAGGTGACCAGCGGTTCGCAGTCGCCCACACTTGGTGCTCCGATTGCCATGGGGTATGTGGCTCCTCAGTTTGCCGCCGACGGCACGCTGCTGGATGTCGACGTTCGCGGCAAGCGGCATGCGGCCAAGGTCGTCCCGCTTCCGTTCTACAAACGTAAGTAAGCTGGCTCGTCAGCATTTCATTAGCTTCCCTTTCCGAATATCAAACTCGCAGGTTTAGTTAGGAGTTTCCCGGTTATGTCCACGGACAATTTGCTTTTCGCCAAGACGCACGAATGGGTCAAAGTGGAAGAGTCGGACGGCGCCAAGATTGCCACGGTTGGTATCAGTGCTCACGCGATCGAAGCTCTGAACGACTTGGTTTATTTGGAATTGCCCGAAGTTGGCAAAGAAGTCACCGCTGGCGAATCTTTTGGTGAAATCGAATCTGTAAAAGCGGTTAGCGATATCTATGCTCCGGTTACAGGCGAAGTGATCGAAGCGAACACGGCTTTGCCAGATAACCTCGATTCGTTGCACGAAGATGCCTACATCAACGGTTGGATCGCCAAGATCAAGATCAGCGACGATACTGCCCTGGCCGACCTGATGGACAAAGCTGGTTACGAAAAGATGTGTGCGGAAGAAGGCTAAGGAAGCCTGCTTCGTTTGAAGTTTTCAGTTGGACGTGTTCAGAGAGGAACACTGCAGGAATTGCTCTCCTGCTTGCTGAAAACTGAACGCTGAAAACTGAATATTAAACTTGGATTTATTGAATGGCCTATCTCTATAACACGCCGGACGATCAGCATGCGATGCTGAAAGCGATTGGCGTCGATTCGATTGAAGCGTTGTTCAGCACGATCCCCGAAGACTTGCGTCTGAAACGTGATCTGGACTTGCCGCCGCAAATGGGTGAATTAGAACTGACGCAGCACTTGTCGGCCTTGGCTGGCAAGAACGCTTCGCCGGCGACGCATGCCTGTTTCCTCGGTGGTGGCAGTTACGATCACTTCGTGCCGGCGGCCGTCGATGCGTTGGCTTCGCGTGGCGAGTTCTACACCTCGTATACGCCGTACCAGCCGGAAGTTTCGCAGGGTAACTTGCAGGCCATGTTCGAGTACCAGACGCTCATCTGCGATCTGACTGGCATGGACCTTTCCAACGCTAGTCTGTACGACGGCGGCAGTGCCTTGGCCGAAGCGGTCATCATGGCATTGAACACCGGCAAGCGGGGCGAGAAGGTGGTAGTGCTGGGGACGGTTCACCCAGAGTATCGCCAGATTCTGCAGACCTACTTCACGCATCTGGGTATTGAGATTATCGAAATCCCTTGCGTCGACGGCATTGCCGATCTGGCCAAGGTGGAAGAGACCGTCAACGCCGAAACGAACTGCGTGGTGGTTCAGTCGCCGAACTTCTTTGGTGGAATCGAAGACGTTGCTGCGATTGCTGAGATAGTCCACAAGAACGACGCCGTCCTGATTCAAAGCTTCGATCCGATCAGCCTTGGTTTACTGAAGCGGCCGGGCGATTTGGGAGCGGACATTGCCGTGGCCGAAGGGCACTCGCTTGGTTCGGCGATGCAGTACGGTGGCCCTTACCTGGGGATCATGGCCTGTAACGACAAATTTGTGCGTCGTCTCCCGGGGCGTATCGTCGGCCAGACTGAAGACCGTCGCGGCAAACGATGCTGGGTGCTAACGCTCCAGACGCGCGAACAACACATTCGTCGCGAGAAGGCGACCAGTAACATTTGTACGAATCAAGGGTTGTTCGCTCTGCGGGCTTCGATCTACTTGGCGTTGCTGGGGCCTGGCGGCTTGAAGCAGTGTGCCACGCTCTGCACGCAGAAGGCCCACTATGCTCAAACGAAGTTAAGTGAAGTGGAACGTTTGGAACCAGTTTTCGCTGGTAGCCCGTTCTTCAAAGAGTTCGTCTTGCGAGACACCCAAGGCAACGTCGAGGGACTGTTGGCTGAAGCTCGCGAAGCAGGGTTCCTCGGTGGCGTACCGCTGGGCCAGTTCTTCCCCGAGATGAACGATTGCTTCCTGGTGTGCGTGACCGAGAAACGCACTAAGCAGGAAATCGACGCCCTGGCCCGCACTTTCTCCCTTATTCATTCCGGGAGCTCCACGATCCATGCGTAACCAACAAGCAACTCAATTGCTCTCCGAACTGTCGCACCCAGGCCGTACTGCGGTTACCTGGCCAGCGTGTGATGTGCCGGAACAGCCGATCGAAGACTTGATTCCTGGTAGCTACCTTTCGGACAAGGCTTTGCAATTGCCTGAATTGACCGAAGGGGAAGTGGTTCGGCACTACACGAACCTGTCGACCAAGAACATGTCGGTCGATACCCATTATTACCCGCTCGGGTCGTGTACCATGAAGTACAACCCGAAGCGGAACGAACGTTTGGCTTCGTTGCCAGGCATTGTCGACTTGCATCCTTACCAGGACGAAGCGACCATCCAAGGCATGCTGCAACTACTGTTTGAATTGCAGGGGATCTTCTCCGAGATTTCTGGCTTGCCGGCTTGTTCGCTGCAGCCTGCCGCAGGTGCCCATGGCGAACTAACCGCGTTGATGGTCGCTGCCAAGTACTTCAAGAGCATTGGCGAAGATCGTAAGGTGGTGCTGGCCCCGGACAGTTCTCACGGGACCAATCCGGCCAGTGCCCAGATGGCTGGTTTCAAAGCGGTTAGCATCAAAAGCGATCCGGCTGGCGGTGTCGACATGGACGACTTCCGCGCCAAGCTGACCGACGACATCGCTGTGCTAATGATCACCAACCCCAGCACGCTCGGCTTGTTCGAGAAGAACATGCGTGAAATCGCCGACGCGGTTCACGCCAAGGGTGGTCTTGTTTACTTGGATGGCGCCAACATGAACGCCATTCTCGGCATCGCTCGCCCAGGCGATTTCGGGGCCGACATGATGCACTACAACCCGCACAAGACCTTCAGTGGTCCTCATGGCGGCGGTGGTCCTGGTGCTGGTCCAATCTGTGTCGCCGACAAGCTCGAGCCGTTTCTGCCGTCGCCGGTTGTGGTGAAAGATGGCGAGAACTACAAGCTTAATTTCGATCGTCCCGAGTCGATCGGACGTGTGCGTAGCTTTTTTGGCAATGTTGGCGTGCTCGTGCGTGCTTACTGCTACATTCTTTCGCACGGCCCGGTCGGTTTGCGAGAGATTTCCGAGAATGCGGTTCTGAATGCTAATTATCTGCTCAGCCAGGTAAAGCACTTCCTTCCCGTTCCGCGTGGCGAACGCTGTATGCACGAGTTCGTGGCTTCCGCTGGTAAGCTGAAGCAAGAGCGTGGCATCACGGCCATGGATATCGGTAAACGACTGCTCGACTATGGGTTTCATGCTCCGACGGTTTACTTCCCCTTAACCGTGCCGGAAGCAATCATGATCGAACCGACTGAGACCGAAAGCAAGGAAACGCTCGACGCGTTTGTGCAAACCTTGTTTCGGATCACCGAAGAGGATGCCGAGTTGTTGCACGAGGCACCTCACTCGACACCGATCAGTCGGCCCAACGAAGTCCAGGCAGCACGTAGCCCTTGTCTGCGAGCTAATTTCTGCAGTTCCTAAACCGTCAGCGGTCTAAAGAATAAGTCAACGACATGCCCACGTTTACGTGGGCATGTTGCATGTAGGGACTTCTCTGGTTGGTTCCACAACCTAAGATGCTCGAGGAAATATCGCATGAATGAGATGCGTTTAATTGTCGATCCACCAGCTTTGGGAAGTTGGAACATGGCGGTCGACGAGGCGATTCTGAGAAATGCCGCAGAAACTGGCATGCCGACCCTCCGATTTTATCAGTGGAGCGAGCCCACGCTCTCGCTCGGGTATTTTCAGAAGTACGAAGATCGCTGGCAGCACGAAGCCAGTCGGGATTGTGCCTGTGTTCGCCGCGCTTCTGGGGGCGGAGCCATCATGCACGATCGAGAATTGACTTACAGCTTCGTGGCACCCGTTCATGATTCTCGGGCCGAGCAGTTCACACGGTGGTTTAACATCTTTCACGAGACGTTGATTGCAGTGCTGTCAGATTGGGGAATAAACGCCCACTTGAGCGGTAATCCGGAGCCAGGCTCACCAAGCGACCCTTTTCTTTGCTTTCAGCGACGGCACGAAGTTGATGTGATTGTGGATCGGTATAAGGTCTGCGGTAGCGCGCAAAGGAGGCACCAAGTGGCTATTTTGCAGCACGGAAGTGTGCTTTTGCAGCAATCGGTGGCTGCCCCTGAACTACCTGGGCTATGCGATTTGACGAAGAAAACCATTTCGCCCGACGAATTGACGCATGCCTGGTGCTCGGCCATTAAAAAGAAATTTCAGCGAAGTTATGCCGAGAAACCCCTCACTAAGGAGGAGTATCGATCCGCTCAGACTATCGATCAAGAGAAATTTGCCAATAAAGCCTGGACGCATAAGCGTTAATCAATGCGGTGGACTTGCGCCTTGCCTTTGTGTTAGTGGTGGAATATCTTTAATACAGGGAGAAAGCCTGAGTGCCGATAGTTAATAATGCAGGTTGGTTGCGAGCAGCTCTTTTTAAGCCTACGAACACGGTTGTCCGCACCCCCTGAAAAATTAGTTGCATTCCAGTTGGAAACCGTTATTTTGATGAGACTCGTCTGATTTAATTGGCACGTCATGTGTGAATCTTTTTACACCGTATGGCGCGTTGATTGCAGTTAAATCATTTGACCCTTCGGTCGGTTCGGTTAACTCCCAGTTAGTTCCTGTAAGATCGCCATTATTGAGTTTTTCAAAATGGGATTAGCCGTTGCACAGGAAGGATTTTCATATGCAAGTTATGCTTCGTGTTATCCAAGGACCAAGTGCCGGCAAGGAGTTTAAGCTCCCCGTCGACAACTTTGTCATTGGACGAGGTGACGGATGTCACCTAAAACCCAAAAGCGACATGGTAAGTCGCAGGCATTGTGCCCTCGCGGTTCGTGATTCCAAACTGTTTCTGGAGGACTTCGGAAGCAAGAATGGAACGTACGTCAACAACGAACGCGTTGAAGGTACCGTGGAATTGAAAATGGGGGATGAGCTTCGTGTTGGTCCGCTCGATTTTCTAATTCTGATTGATCACACCTTGGGCGCCGCCAAACGCTCTAAAGTTAGCAGTGTTTCGGAAGCTGCCAGCCGTGTGGCCCAATCTGGCGGCATTGGTAACGATGTGGCTAGTTGGTTGGAAGAAGCGGACGAAGAAGAGCGGATTCAGCGTCTGGATAACCCAGAAACACGCCAATTCCGCGTTGACGAAACTTCGACAACCGTTTCGCTAGACGATCTTCGCGAGATGGAAGAAGCGGAAGCCGCAGCCGAAGAAGGCAAAGACGAGAAGTCGAAGTCTGGCTTGCTCGGTATGTTCGGCTCGAAAAAGAAGAAAGCCTTTGGCAAGCTGCCGAAAATGGAATCGGCTGGTGCCAAAGACAGCCAAGCGGCTGCCAACGACGCAATTAAGCGTTTGATGGATAATCGTCGCTAGTAAACTTCAGATCTTTCCCCAAGTGGGAAGTGGTCTCCAGAACCCATAAATACGCTTCGTTATACTGCACAAAAAAAGCCGTCCTTATCAAGGGACGGCTTTTTTCGTTCTTGCCGTGGATCATTGGGCGAGAGGAAGGATCGCGTTCGATTCTTGGATTTATTGCTCGAAACCGACAAGAATTGCCGCTAAGCTAGGAATAAATGATCAAATCTCCCACGTTTCCTTTTTGCGGCGAAACTTTCTCTTGTCTCCGTCGGTATTGCTATGCAGAGTGGATTTGATCAGTCCAGGAGCGTCCCATTGACAAATTTCAGCCTGCTAGTCGACCAATGTATGGAGGGCGACCAGAGCGCAGTCTCTGAATTTGTTCAGCGATTTCGAAATCAGGTTTACCTGCTGTGCTACCGTATGCTTGGCGAGCATCACGAAGCCGAGGACATGGCCCAAGAGACGTTTCTGCGGGTGCTGAGAAATCTTGATCGCTGGGATCGGAGCAGACCGATCGAACCCTGGATCATGACAATCGCCGGGAATCGTTGCCGAACGCATCTGGCTCAGCGGAACCGCCGCCCGATCGCCGCCGAAACCCAGGATCATATTGAAGATCACCGCGGTGCCGACCAGCGTGGAGAACTGCTCGCCGAAGAAGTGCAATTGGCCTTGGCGCACGTCCGTGAAGAGTATCGCCAGGCATTCCTCTTGTTTCATGAACAGCAACTAAGCTATGGAGAAATTGCCGAACAATTGAATTGTCCGCTGGGAACCGTCAAGACTTGGGTTCACCGTGCCCGAAGAGAACTGGTACAGCGGCTTATTCATCGCGGCGTAGCACAGGAATACCGTGCGTCCCTCTCTACGAATAGAAGTAACTAGATTTAACTAAATCTCCCTCGACTTGGCCTAGGAACAAAGATCCCGTGACGTTTGATGAGTTTGAAATCACGCTGCAAGATTGGCTCGACGAAGGTCGCTTGGCCGAGGTGGAGATATTAATCCCCTTGGTTCGAGAGTCGGATCGCGAGCAGTGTCAAGAACTCTTGGATACCTATCGGGCTCTCTTTGTCGGCTTGGCTGCCAAGGCCTCTGTGCCTGGGGAGGAGTCCCCCTCTGCTGCTATCGCTGCGAGGCCCCAGCCTGTCCCCGTGAATACCGCTGGGCAGAGCCGAATCGCAGCGAAAGGGCTTTTGGCGCTGGCAGCCTGCTTGGCGATCGTCGCCATGATGCCAGGTTTGTTGCCTTTTGGTGGTGGGGCGAGTGATCCGGTTGCCAGCCCGGTGGCACAGTCCAACCCAATCAAGGCGACTGCGACCAACGGTTCTATTTTGGCCCAAGCGAATTCGTCTTTGGTGGTCGAAGAGAGCGGTTTTTCGTTGTTTACGACGGCTTCGCTCGAACCTTTGGCCCGTGGAATGGCCAGTCAGACCGATACGGCATTCCGCTCGCTGAATCAGGTTTCGCGAGACTATAACCCGATCGATCAGCCTATCGCCGCCTATCGCGAAGCAGCTCCACTGATCGAGACCCTTACCGACGGATTTTTGCCAGGCACACGCTCGCTGAGCAGCGCGTTTTCTGTCTTGAAAGAGTCAGCCACCGATCCCGTGCCTCACGCTGCCAACACCCAACAGCAACCCGCTGATAACGGCACGCCTGAAAATGCCGCAGTGATCTAGCCGTTTGCGGCATTTAAAAAAATCCTTGGTTGCTGGGTCGCTCTAAATACATACGCTTCCGCTTGGCAAGGTCTTATAGGCAACGCCAAGTAAATCGTCTGTAATCCTGGCCTCGTAGCTTGGTCTTGTTGATCATGAGAATTCTCTTGAAATCATGATGCGTCCCAGATCTGCGATGGGGATTCAGCTGAAGGTGAATCTCCTCACTCTAAATCTCTGTGGAAAGTGATTCCGCTGTCTACAGATGAAACGCAAGATCAAAGCTTCAATTTCGCTCGATCGTCGCGGTCCTAGTTCGTCCTGGCTCAATCCCTAAGTCATTCAGCAGGAAGAATTGCCTTTTCTATAGAACTTGCCGGAATACCCTCTTGGGGTGGTGCATTTTTTTGGTGGATTTATTTATTTTAAGTGACAGTCCCTCCAGGCGGTCGCTTGAGTCTTCTTGTCCGTCCCATTCTAACCTCTCTAGGAAACGTTAATCATGCATTCTTCTGAAATGCGCCATCGTGCGCGGTTCGGCTTCACGCTTGTTGAACTATTAGTGGTGATCGCCATTATTGGTGTACTTATTGCGCTTCTTCTTCCCGCAGTGCAGCAAGCAAGAGAAGCAGCTCGCCGAGGCCAATGTCTCAATAACTTGAAACAACTGGCACTTGCGATGCACAATTTTCATGACACGAATAAGGGATTTCCCAAGAATACCTACGGTCCCAATGCTGGGGTCTCGTGGTCGGGATGGCATTTGTTAAGTGCAAGCTACAAGGTGCTTCCCTTCATTGAACAGGAAAATCTTTATAACCAGTTCGACTTGGGCGGCACTTGGAGCTACAACCAGAATGGCCCTATGCAGGTAAAGGTGGAAGCGTTCCTTTGTCCATCCGCGCCTATTGCTCCAAGTTCTTCCACTATTAGTTGGGGCGGTCCTGGTTCGAATTATGCATGGTGCTCGGGTAGTTCGCCGTACACGGCACATTCGTGTACCCGAGCAAACTGCAACGGGATGATTACCACAAAAGACGTGACGCGCATGGCCGATGCAACCGATGGTTTGTCCAACAGCATCTTTTGCTCAGAGATTTTATCTGGCGACGGAATTGCTAATACGCCACGCTATCCTTTCGATGTGTTTTACACTGGTAGTGATTCTGCATTTGATGCCATCGTGAATAAGAATTTCCCCACCCAGGCCGAAATCGACGCGATCGGTCAGTCGGTCGAATCGAGTCCATCAGGTGAACGCAGCAATAATGGTGCCTTGTGGGCTTGGTATTCCCACGGCCAGTCGATTTTTAATGCTTCGACTCCTCCGAACTGGAAGCATCCTTCCGTGGGAGGGAACTGTTGCCCTGGTGGTGCTCATGACTGGGGGCGGGGATTCATTGGAGCACGCAGTATGCACCCTGGTGGCGTTAATACTGGCATGGGGGACGGGTCAGTACGTTTCGTTCCTGAAACGGTCAACTTGATGGTTTGGCAGCAAATGGCAAATAGCCGTGATGGCAAGCCGTACGAGATGCCGTAAGTGTTGAGCCTCTTTCGATATTCCCTTCATGGCGGGGCTCGTCATGCCTCGCCTTTTCTGTTTGCCACTTTCGGAGCTACGAATGCTGCCTGCCTCAAGCCAATGGGTTGTTCTACCACTGTTGCTCTTGGTCCCGCTGATTGGATGTGCAAAATCTAGCCAACAAGAACGCGTGATTCCCTTGAAGGCATCCGCCTCGATGGAAGAAGCTCGGTCGCTACTAGAAAATTATGCCCAAGGCTCTCCTGTAACAAGTGAAGCCGATTCTTTCGATACCTTAGTGGAAGGCGTACGAAAGGAAGACCCTAAGGCCGCCAACATCCTTTCAGAAGCGTTTAAGCAGATCAAAGAGAATCCAGGTTCTCGTGCCAAGGCCGCCAAGAATGCCTTGAAGCAACTGCCCGCAAAAGAAGAACCGCAGCCCGCTGCTGAATCGAGTGAATAGCCCACCGGTTCTTCGTGCAAATCAATTCCAAAGCCGTTCGCCCTGCCGGGTGAGCGGCTTTTTTTGTTGGCCATCGCTGGCTGGGCAGGAGGTGGTCTGTTTTACGTAGGTGGATAGGTCCGGCTAATCCGTACTATCGGAACAACCATAAGACTTTGCGGAGTGTTGAAACTTTGCCACATGCCTCACCGATACGTTGATTATTCCCAACGCATCCTCCCCAGATACTCAAGTTGACGGAGTTTACCACCGTGGCCAAAGCAAAGACGACTACCCGCAAGACAACAACTGCCAAAACTGCCACCAAAAGCCGTAGCACCAAGGCCAGCAAGGCAAAATCGGGTGAACAGGAAGTGGTGATCGATCGCCGTCGAACGGATCGACGTACCAAAGCAGCTGCTGAGAAAGCCGCCAAGGCTGCCCCTGCTGTGGAAGAAAAGAAAAAGCCGGAAGTCGAGCAGCCCAAGATCGAGCGTCGTGAGAAGGTAAACCGCCGCCGCCAGATCGACCCGACAACTTGCGAACGGGACTACACCAACGACGAAATTGAATTCATGCAGGCTCTGGATGCCTACAAGCGTTCAAGCGGTCGGATGTTTCCGACTTGCAGTGAAATTTTAGAAGTGATTCGCGATTTGGGTTATACCCGTAACGGCGCGATGCCAGAAACGGTGGAAGAAGTCGAAGATTGCGAAGAAGTGCCTGCGTTTTCGGAGCAAGTGCCTGCAATCGAAGGCTAAAAAAGTAGCCAGTACCAACTCACCTTGCTAGCGACCTCGGGAGGCCATTTCGGTCTCCCGAGGTCTTTTCTTGAGAGAATTCGTCTTGATTTGGGAAGAAGTCGCCATTATTCTCCCACGACGAATTTCAATATAGATTCCTGAACCCAGGACGCGGGGTTGATGACGTGCATCGACAAGCCACTTTTCGCCAACATCTGATTTACCTGTTTCTGTTGCTGCCAATGCTGCTATTGGGCACTGGCTGCCAGATGGCGGCTTCGGGCTACAATGTTGCCGGTGTTCGCTCTGTAGAAGAAGGCCAACCTCAAGTAGCCATCACGCAGTTTCAAAAGGCACGTAACCACGATCCGACTAATCCCGACGCTTACTACAATTTGGCTGCGACCTACCATCAGATGGCCAAGCAGACCAACGACCGAACCCTGATGCACCAGGCCGAGCAGCTCTATAACCAATGCTTGGATCTCGATCCCAATCATACGGAATGTTATCGAGGATTGGCCGTTCTGTTGATCGATACCCAACGAAACGATAGTGCGTTCACGCTGATGGAACGTTGGGAACAGCGTTCGCCTCAGCTGGCCGATCCTAAGATCGAACTGGCCCGGCTTTACCAGGAATATGGCGATAAAGAGAACGCCAAGAACCAATTGAATCAAGCGTTGGCGGTCGATGCCAACAATGCTCGGGCTTGGGCGGCGCTGGGAAGCTTGCGTGAGCAATCGGGCGAACTAGGTCAAGCTTTGGCTAACTATCAGCGTTCGTATCAGCTAAATAGCTTAGATGCTGGTGTCGGGACGCGGATTGCCACCTTGCAGCGTCAAGGCATTCAGAGCGAAGTGCCAATGGCACCCAACAGCGGTACCCAAATGGCTCAAGGGGCGAATAATCGCCAGCGATATTAATGTGCGTTTAAACGCAGATGCGATGTATCTAATTGCGCAGCCTTCTCTGGCTGTGTGCGTGCTGGCCTGAAATGGCCCATGCTAACGCTTGCTCATTGTCGTCCTTTAGGGTGCGACAAATTGTCTTACGAACCCCCTCAGCCGATCTGTATCCCTCTGTTATGACTCGATTTGTGCCCGGCGGTTTCAATTCTGCCGAGTAGGGCAGGGGGCCGCTTCTATCGAAGCCGAATTCCTCGTAAAATTTGGGTTTACTCACTGCTTACCGGTTCCGCCTGGGCTGTCTCGTCGGGAGACGCAGGTGAGTTAATCGGTCGCCATCCTCTTAGAGCCGACTGTCATGCCAGAACGCGTTTTCAATTTCTCCGCTGGTCCTGCCGTCATGCCCCTGCCTGTGCTTGAAGAAGCCCAGCGCGATTTGCTCGCCCTGCCAGGCGTCGGTAGTTCGGTGATGGAACTGAGTCACCGCGGTAAGCCGTACATGGCGATTCATGCCGATGCCAAGACGCGTCTTGTTTCGCTGTTGAACATTCCCGATACGCATGACGTCCTATTCCTGCAAGGTGGTTCGCGTCTGCAGTTTTCGATGATCCCTATCAATTTGTTGAAAGGGACCGACAAGACGGCTGATTACATCTTGACCGGTAGCTGGGGAAAGAAGGCCCTGGAAGAAGCGGTTAAAGAAGGCAAAACCAATGTGGCCTGGGATGGCAAGCCAACCAACTACAACTGCTTGCCCAAGCAGGCCGATCTGAAGCTGACTCCGGATGCCGCCTACGTTCACATGACCTCGAACGAAACGATCCAAGGGGTGCAGTTCCAGGCCGAACCGGAAGTCGGCAACGTACCACTGGTCTCGGATCTTTCGTCCGATTTCATGAGCCGCCCGGTCGACGTTTCCAAGTACGGTTTGATCTACGCTTGTGCCCAAAAGAACGCCGGTCCTGCTGGCGTGACTGTGGTGATCATTCGGAAGGACTTGATGGAACAGGCCAGCAGCGATCTGCCAGGCTATTTGGTCTATCGTAACCACGCCGAAAACGACTCGATGTGGAACACCCCGCCGACCTTTGGCATTTACTTGCTGGGCTTGGTCTGCAAGTGGCTACAGGAAGACATGGGCGGCCTCGAAAAGATCCAAAAGCAAAACGAAGCCAAAGCCAAGCTCTTGTACGATGCGATCGATCAGTCGAATGGTTTCTACATCGGTCATGCCTTGCCGGAAGATCGTTCGATGATGAACGTCACTTTCAAGCTGGGGGACGAAGAGTCTGAAAAGCGATTCCTGGCCGAAGCAAACGAAGTGGGCCTGACCCAATTGGGCGGGCATCGCAGCGTCGGTGGTGTTCGTGCTTCGATTTACAACGCGATGCCGGTCGAAGGCGTCGAGAAACTTCGTGACTTCATGCTGAAGTTCAAGAAGTAAATATTCCAAACCAACCTAACCTCGCTGGCAAACCCTCAACCGCCAAAGAAACGCATCATGCCTAAAGTTATTGTTCTCGATACGCTTGCTCAGGAAGGTCTTGATCTTTTGGATCAGGCCCCGGGTATTGAATACGAAGTTCGCACCGGCCTGAAAGGGGAAGAACTGCGTAGTGCCCTCAACGAATTCGACGGGGCGATCTGCCGTAGTGGCGTGAAGATCACTGCCGAATCGTTGGAAGGCAACACCAACTTGAAGGTGATCGCCCGGGCTGGGGTCGGTACCGATAACATCGATTCCAAAGCAGCCGCCCGGCATGGCATCGTGGTGATGAACACGCCCACCGGCAACACCATCAGCACGGCCGAACATGCGTTCTGCTTGATGATGGCGCTTTCTCGTAACGTACCGGCTGCCAATCAAAGCTTGGTAGAACGACGTTGGGATCGAAAGAAGTACATGGGGACGCAGTTGGCCGACAAAACGCTGGGCGTGGTCGGCTTGGGCCGCATCGGGCTGGAAGTCGCCAAACGGGCTCTAGCCTTCGAGATGCGAGTGATTGCCTACGATCCATTCGTTAGCCCGGAGCGAGCTGCCGAACTGGGGATCGAGCTTTCGCCCACCGTGCCAGAGATGCTCCCGCACATTGATTATCTGACCGTCCATACTCCGCTTACTCCGGAGACGAAGGACATGATCAGTGCCGAGTCAATCAAGCTGTTGAAGCCAGGTGCGCGGTTGATCAACTGTGCTCGAGGTGGCATCTACAACGAAGAAGCTTTGGTGGAAGGTTTGAAGTCGGGGCACCTTGGCGGTGTGGCTTTGGACGTTTACGCCGAAGAGCCTTGCACGGATAGCCCGCTGTTCGGCATGGAGAATGTCGTTTGCACGCCACACTTAGGGGCCAGCACCGAAGAGGCTCAGACGCAGGTGGCAGTCGAAGCGGTTCAATTGGTGGTTAACTATTTAACGACCGGCGAAATCCGCCATGCCGTTAACGTCGCTCCGCTCGACCCCAAAACGCTTGAGAACATTCGTGGTTACCTCGATGTGGCTTATCGTTTGGGTTTGGTCGCTGCTCAGGTTCATTCTGGCGGTGTCAAATCGGTAAAGTTGACTTATCGCGGCGAAGTTAGCAGCAAGAATACGAAATTGCTGACCGCTTCGTTCTGTGCTGGTTTCCTGGCCAAGGCCTTGGAAGACGAGCCAAATATTATCAACTCCGAGATGTTGCTCCTCGATCGGGGTGTCGATCTTTCGACCGAAACCAGCACCGAGCTGGGCAGCTTCAGCAGCAGCATTACCGCTACGATCGAAGAAGGGGGCAAGTCCCATCAGATCGGGGGCACGTTGTTCGGCAGCAATATGCCTCGTTTGATCTTGCTTGATGGCCAGCGTCTGGAAGCTTACCTCGACGGCACGCTGTTCGTGTTTGCCCACAACGATGTTCCTGGCATCATTGGCAAGGTGGGAACGATCTTTGGCAACCACCAGATCAATATCGCTCAGATGGCGGTTGGTCGTTCCAGTGTTACGCCAGGCAGCGCTGTCGGTGTGTTGAATCTAGATGGCCTGCCAAGCGAAGCTTCGGTCAAAGAAGTGATGAGCAGCGATAACATCACCAGCTGCAAGGTGATCGAATTGCCTGCCTCTGGCGAAATGCCAAGCTGGATGCGATAAGTTCGCTTTAATCCGTAGAATCGTAAAAACCGGCAAAGCACATTGTTTGCCGGTTTTTTATGCGCATGCTCGCAATTGATCTGGCACCCGAGCGAATTATTCTGAGTAGGAGCGAGATTTTTTCGCCCCGTTCTTCTCTAGGTGCTATTGTTGCTTCCGCTCTCTCTTATATCGTTTTTCGCCGTAAGTTCCGCAGGCTGGGTGCTTTCGCCATTCACGGCGATGCTTATCCCTTTGTTGGCGGTGATCGGTTACCCCTTATTGGCACGTTGGCTTTTTCCATTGCGAAAGCTCTCGGATGGACAAAGCCTGAAGCTTTTGCAATCGCTCCCTGCGGGGAATGAGGACTTCGTGCAACGGTTGCGAGTTTGCGACACCGGCGAACGAATCTGCAACGCGGCAGTCGTGGGGTGCTTGCCGGGCTTTTCGTTTGTTTTGGTCAGCGATGCTTTGTTCACCCAGCTTTCTCCACGGGGTGTCGCCGCCATCGTGGCTCACGAGATGGGGCATCTCAAGCTGTGGCATGTGCCAATGCGGATTTGCATCGTGTTTGCTGGCGGGATTCTAGGACTGGCCCTTGTGCAACAAGCCGAACAGTTAAGTGCCTGGCAAACCGTTGCCCAGATTGGTGCCATGTTAGCGACCGCTGGCTATATGGGACTCATGCTGCACATGGTGGCTCCACTGCTGGAGTTTCACGCCGATGCTTATGCCGTTGACACGTTGAGTCGCCAATGCGGCGATCGTCGCCAAGGGGTACGCGACCTAACGAAGGCATTATCACGGTTGACGCTGCTATCTGGTGTTCGCCCAGATCAAAAAACATGGCTATACCCCAGTTTTGAGGAGCGTCGCCAGGCAATTCTAAGCCAACAAAGCTCCCCCCATTTTCGCCATCGTCTGCAGTGGATGTTGGGGATTGTGCTATTTAGCCAACTTGTTCTGATTGTGGTTGGCATTCTAGTAGTCGCAAACTAACACAAAAGCTTGCGACTTTCCGAGCGGAGAGATATTTCGGTTTTGACGGACCGGTATCCTTGCGAGATAATCAGGCGATGATTTCTTTGCCCTCCCGGTTCCTTGAAGCCGAAGTTCGTCGATCGTGAATCTTCTTCGCAAATACTTTTTTCTTGGGGCGGTACCCGCGCTGATTGCGGTTGGTCTGGCTACGGTTCTCGATTCCTACATTACCCAGGGCCTGCTGCAAGAGCAGATCGACCAGACCATGTGGGCTAACCTCGACGCGAAGCGGAACGAGGTTAAGTTCTTTATGGACGAAAAGCTTGCCTTGCTGAAGGCGATTGCTTCGATGCCTCTGCTTAAAAATGGCGAAGTGCCCGAGATCGTGAGCTTTCTCAAGTCGCAAGAGAGTGGCACTCCCCCCAAGATTGAACGGCTCTACTTTTACGAGATGAACGGCAAGGTTCACGCCGCGAACGGCTCGAATTTCAATGTGGCTGATCGTGACTATTTTCCTGGGCTCTTACGTGGAGAGACCGTGATTACACGGATCTTGAAAAGCCGCGATTCAGGAAGAGATATTCTGCTGATGATCGTGCCTGTCTTTGGTGAAGATGGTACTCAGCGTGGCGCTTTTGGGCTCTCGATTCTTGACTCGGAATTGGTCAACTTTGTGCGTTCGATGGAAGTGAGGCAAGGTGGTTTCTTGGCATTAATGGATGATGCCAATCATTTGATTGCAGCCACAGGGATGGCCGATTTTCTGAAAGAACACTCCAATCTCGCTCAGACCCCAAAGCTGGTGAACAAGGACGGCGAAAGCTATTTAGTTTCGGTTGCAGATGTGCCCGATACCTATTGGAAATTGGTCGAGGCGATTCCCGAGGCCCGCATCACGACGGTCTACAATCGCCTTGCCTGGTCTAAAATTACTGCTGTTGCTTGCGGATTGACGGCTGCAGTGATCTTGGCCCTGTTCTTCAGCGAGCGGACGCTACGGCCGTTACAAGAGATCATTCAGACGATACACCGTTATGCGCGTGGTGAACAAGCCGTTCGCATCACTTCCAAACGCTCAGGAGAGTTCGCTATCCTGGCCGATTCTTTTAACAATATGGCCGACGAATTGGATGTGGCTAGCCAGCGTCAGGAAGCCCACCTGAGAACGATCGAAACTAGTGAAACACGCTTTCGCCTTTTGTTTGATGGGGCCGCGGACGCTATCTATGTGCGTGATTTACAAGGGAAGATCATTGATGCCAATCAGGAGGCTTGTCATAGCTTAGGATACCTTCGCGAAGAACTTATTGGCATGTCAGTGGCCGATATCGATCTCGACTGGAATCTAGCGGATGGGATGCGGGTGTGGAATGAACTCGCACGCAACGGTCGCAACTATCATCCACTGGTGGAACGCGTCCATCGACGAAAGGATGGAACGACATTTCCTGTTGAAATACGGCTGACAGTCTTGGAACGAGCCGGACAATCGTTTGTTATGTCGGCAGCTCGTGATGCAACTCTGCGGAAGGCGGCGGAACAGCAGACGCAAGCGGCCAAGGAATTCGCTGAGAATGTAATCAGCGCGTCACCTGGAATCATCTACATCTTTGATCTCGCATCTGAATCGATTGTGTTCGCTAACGATAATATGGAGCGACAACTCGGTTACTCTAAGGAAATCATCGAGCAACTCGGATCCAAGTTTTATGTGGAAGCTTTTCATCCTGATGATTTGCCGCGCATCATCCAATCACATCGTAACTGGTTCGAATCGGACGAACCGGCGGTACGACGTGACAACCTCCGTGTGCGGCATAAGAACGGAGATTGGCTTTGGTTTGATATTCAGCGTGTGGTCTTTCAGCGAAATAGCAAGGGTGAGCCTACCCAGATAATGGGAATCGCCGTTAACATCACCGACCGCATTCGTGCCGAAGAGCAATTGCGGTGGGAGAAGGCCCTCTTGGATCAAGTGATGGAAACAAGCGTTGCTTCGATCATGGTGGTGAACGCCGAAGGAGCGATTCAGTTTTTGAATACCGCCCTAGAGAATTCCTTGCGGGTTGGTCGTAATGAACTTGTCGACAAGGTGATTTACACGTTCCCCTGGCAATTGTTTGATTTATCGGGCAATCCTCTGCCTGACGAGTGCCGTCCTTTTGCGAGAGTTAGCAAGTCGCAGAAATCGGTCTACGATATTTGCTATCGAATTCGGTTTGCACCGGATGACGAGATGATCGTTTCGATTAATGGCGCTCCTTTGTTTGATCAGGACGGGGCGTTTGCCGGAGGAGTATTTGCGTTAACTGATATTACCGAGCGAATTGAATCGGAAAGGGTACGCGAAGCACTCATTCGTAATTTAGAAGCAACTAACGCCGAGCTTAAACAGTTTACCTATACCGTCTCGCACGACCTGAAGTCACCGCTGATTACCATCAAAGGTTTTCTGGGCATCTTAAGTGAAGACTTGGCCAATAACGATCAGAAAGCCATTCAGGAAGATCTTACCATCATCGGTTCAGCCGCCGACGGTATGAAACAATTGCTGGACGACCTGCTAGAACTTTCACGGATTGGTCGTAACCTGAAAACGCGTTCGACCATTTCGTTGCAAGAGGTGATTGGTGAGGCCATCACGCTGTTGGCTGGCGAAATTGAAGCACGCGGGGCAGAAGTGGGCAATGCGTGTAGCGAACTGACCATCTTTGGCGATCCGGTTCAGATTCGTCAGCTCATGCAAAACTTGATCGACAATGCGATTAAGCATAATCGTGAGGCTAACCCTCAGGTCAATATTTCGGCGACGAAGGACGAAGACTTTGTCGTTGTCGAAGTGACCGACAATGGGCCTGGGGTCGCAGTTGAATTTCAGGAACGCATCTTTCAATTGTTCGACAAGCTTGATCCCGACTCAGGTGGAACAGGGATCGGGCTGGCCATTGTAAAGCGAATCATCGATTTTCATGGCGGCACAATCAAGTTAGAGTCGGATGGCCAGGGGCACGGCTGTAAATTCATTTTACGTTTGCCAGCGGGGCCCCAAGCTCACAACGCTTTACTCGCTTTTCAAGAGCCATCGTTGCCGTAGGCAACGAGCTACTTGTTTTCGCTGGTGACCGCCGCACGAATCTCAGCTGGTTTATCGGTTGTTATCGAATCAAACCCAAGTTCTGCATAACGTTGTGCTTGCTGCGGATCGTTGACTGTCCACACATGGCATTCGATGCCCGCATCGCGGATTGCTTTGACAAATTCAGGCGTTACCACGGTATCGTTGGCTTGGGTACCAAGTCCAGTGGCACCGGTTTTTTTAAGTGTTTTCACAACCGATTCAAGCGATGGGCTCCACTTGCCCGATAGCTTGTTTTGTTTGTAGCTGGTTAGCCAGCTTGCTTTATGTTGCGGCATTTTTTCGCGGCACTGGCTTACCACTTCTTCGTTGAAGCAGATGAAGATAACTTGCTCGTCTTTCAGGTTGGCCTTCTTCAATGCTGCTTGAAGCGGCTCGACGATTTCAGGGCCAGACTTGATCTCGATGAAAATCTTGCCGTTTTCGGGAATGGTGGCCAGCACTTCTTCTAAGGTTGGAATCTTTTGGCCAGCGTACTTGGGGGCTTTCCAAGTGCCGACATCAATCGCACGAAGTTCTTCCAGCGTCGAGTCCTCGATCTTTAATTTAGCTGTTCCGCCTGAGGTACGTTCGGTGTTCTTGTCGTGGATGCAGACAATTGCTCCATCCTTGGTCAGATAGAAGTCTCCTTCCACGACATCGGCATCTTGCTGCCAGGCTTCCTGAAACGACGCCAAAGTGTTTTCTGGGGCGACGAACGAGGCACCACGATGGGCAACGATCATTTGTGCTTGTCCTGTGCTGGGGAAACATCCAAATGCCGCGAAGGCCACAAGTGATAATCCAAGCCAGATACGCATCCAAAAATCCTCTATATAAGCAGTGAGTCGCTTTAATGGTGAAAAGCACGTATTATAGTCGCCAGAGGCTGCCTTTGCCCCAGCCTGCAGCGAAGCAGTGGTTAAAGAAACATGAAGAATCGTGCTGCCTGAGTGAAGCCGATCGTCGGGGCCCGTTTCTTGCTCCGACACGGCTGCTGTTAGCAGAGAACGAGACGTTCACTCACTCACTCAATTTTACGGAGCTAAAATCGTTGCCTGGTCCCAGCCTGATTGTGTTTGATCTTGACTTCACGTTATGGGACTGCGGAGGGACATGGTGTGATTGCCTGAGTCCCCCGTTTCGTATCGATCAGAAGCGGATCGTCGATCGCACACAACGCCACATTCGTTGCTACGACGATGTGGAAGCGATTCTCGACTACTGCAATCAGCAAGCGATTCCGCTGGCCTTGGCTTCACGCACGGAACAGCCAAGGTGGGCTAAGGAACTGTTAGATCTGTTGGCGATCACGCACCGTTTCGCCTTTGCCGAGATCTACCCCTCGTCGAAAGTACGGCATTTTTCTGCCTTGCGAAAGGATAGCGGCGTTGCGTACGAAAAGATGCTTTTCTTTGATGACGAAATGAGGAACATCCGCGAAGTGGGCGACTTAGGCGTGACCGCCGTGCATGTCGCCAACGGAATGACCATGGAATTGTTTCGCGCCCATGTCGACCGCTTTTAACAGGCAACGCTGCGAGGCGTTTACTCGGCCGCCGCCTGTTTCTTCACGATCGGGCCTTCGATGAGTTGGTTGATTTCTCCGGCTTGTTTCTTCAGTGTGAAACTATCGTAGATCTCACCAACCGCAGTACGCGCTTCGTACGTCAGGGTGTTCCCATCGACCGAGATAATTTGATAAAGCTGCGTGTTCGCGGCAGTGCTATTCATGAACGGTTCTGGAGCGAGGCTATACATCTTCGGCCCACTTACCGACACCACATAGACGGTGCCTGTTTTACCGTCGAAGTTGTTGACTCCGGTCGGAATGTTCTTCTCTTGTTTGCCTTCTTCGCTAGAAACAAGCGGCGTTTCGAGCCCGGTTCGACCGTAGGTATGGTCGTGCCCTTGCAGCACCAGGTCGACCTTGTACTTGTCGAAGATCGGTTTCCAGGTGTTTCGTAGTTTTTCGTTGTCTCTGCCTTTGCCGGTCGAGTAGACCGGGTGATGGAACGTACAAACGACCCAAGGTTTGTCGTTGTCTTGCAATACCTTGGTCAGCCATTTGGCTTGAACTTCGAGATCTTCCGAACTGTTCATGGCGACGATCAGCATGTTGCCAAAGCTCAGCGTGTAACAGGTTTCCTCCATGCCAGCCGGGCCGTTTTCAGGCAAGGCGAACGAAGGACGCCAGTGATGAGTTAGACGACGCTCGCCGTTCTCTTGCTTTGCTTGTTCGTGATTGCCTGGCACGGGAACGCTGGGGATCATGGCGTTCAGAAACGAGCCAGCTCCGAACCATTCGCCCCACTCGGCATCGTTTTCCGCATGATTGATCAGGTCGCCAGCGTGTAACATGAACGCAGCTTTCGGGGCGTCGCTGTACGCTTCCCGAATCACTCGCGACCACTTCGAGCGTATGTCGTTCTGCGCGTCACCAAAATAGATGAACGAGAACTTGTCTTCGTTTTCGCGCGGTGTCGAAAACTGAAACCACTCGCTCCAGTTCTCACCATGCCCCACGCGGTAGGCGTACTTCGTCCCTGGCTGCAGATCTTGAAATTCGACCGTGTGAAAATTGGCCGTATTGATATCGGTCTCAAGCGGCTGCGTCTGGGCAACAACTTGCTTGGCTTTCTCATCGAACTTGGGGGAACCATCGGCCACCGCGATTTCGGCATAGGCTTCGGCAACATCGGTGGAAGTACGCCAAGTCACTGCCTGCGAAGTGGCTGGATCGCCCGTCCAGGTCAAAATAATGCGGTCAGGCATCGCGGTAGGAGCATAATACGCGGCCGGCTCGACCTTCACCGCGTGTTCGTGTCCATCATGTGCCAGTGCAGAGCTGCCAACCAGAAAGAAGACCAACAGGCATCGCTGGACGAGAGGGCCAAACGTTTTCATCGACTTCTCCAAAATGAGAACAAGCAAAATCGGCTCTCAAGAGGTGAGGATATGGTGGCTGATCCCCCGAAGGGGTCGGTATCCAGGAAGAAAACCAATCCAGGCGATTGTTTCGCAGGTTGGTTAAGAGTTCATGATCGCAAACGCGAATCATGATGAAGATGAAACCGAGGCCTGGCCGGCAGAGAGCTTTCAACCGCTACCACCGGCCAACGATTGACCCAAAAGAAAGATAAGTGGCCGAGGCGGGGATCGAACCCGCACGATGGTTACCCATCGCAGGATTTTAAGTAAGGCACTAGGGCTTCCAGGATATCTGTAGGGCAAGTAAATGCCCTGTTTCCCCGGTGTTTCTTGCCCTCTGGGCATCTACGCTTATCCCCAGATAGCGCCATTTGGTTTGGTTTTTGGTTTGGTAAGGCTGAGCCGAATTGCCTACAATCTTGGGTTGTTTGTTATCTTAAGCGAACTTCGCTAGTTGGCGTATTGTCAATATCGGTTCTTGAATGGAGACTGGAAATATTGTAAAATTCAAGGTTCAACTGTGGACAAGGACCTGCATAGAAGGTATTCATACAACCCACCTCCCGAATCTGTGTTGTTTTGGCTTTTTTTCAAGAAGCTATCGACGTTGAGCGTAATTAGGGATGATGCTTAAGAAGTAAAGGCGATTCATGCTAGGCGAACCAAGGGCGATTCTTTTTCACACGGAATTAGAGTTTCTTCCGATTGATGAGCTTAGCTTCGGAAAGGCGTTTGGACGGAAACTCTATGCTCAGATGGCACAGCTTCCTGTTGAAACGGCTTATGACAATATCGAAATGACATCTAGCACGATTACTCTTTCAACGGATCGTAGTTCATCGAGCAGGTCGTCTATCGAACTCAGAAAGCACTCGCTGACAATTGAGGAATTAAAGCCAGATTTTGAGGTTGAGACTTTTCAGGACATTGTCTCGCAAATACTGCAAGCGGTCAGAGACGTCGACCACCGGTGTCCTCCGGTTGTAATGCAGAGATGTAAGATTCACTGTTTGGCACAGCCGCATAACGTGCGAAACTCGCTTGATTTGCTCGCCGGGCGAGTGGCGAGTGTAATGGACAAAATCGATCCTTTTGAACGCCCGCCATCATTTTTCGGAGTGCGATTTCGCTTTATGCCTCCGGAGATGTTTGCCCACGATCATGTTGATGATGGTCAAGGCGATGCTTCGGAGGAGACGACAACGGATTATCAAATTACAGAGGTGGATGACTCGACGCCCAGGCACCATGGCAGTTTCGTGACCATGCGGTTTGAAACGTATGCTCAAGATATTAGGCAAGTATGGATGGAGATCGCGTCGACATATCCGGTACTTCCGCCAATTGACTTAGATTCGCAAAATTTTGACCCGATACTTAGCAACATTGACGAGACATACAAGTTTGTTACTGAAAAGGGAAGGGCATTCCTCGGGCAATTTGATGTCTCGGATAACGAAAATAAGGATGATGAGAATGAAATGGGCAACGCCGAATAAGCAAATCATAGAAACCACACAAAAGTCAACGCATCACGATCCCGCGTTCGACTCGAATTTTAATGCACAGTTGCCTGATCAAGAAAACGGAGTGACGTGCCTTGCGGAAAATGATGATGACGAAATATCGACCATGCAGCAGCTAATTGTAGGGGAGTCGGCATTGTCTTTCTGGAATGAGCCAGAAGAAGACGTATACACCATGGATGATGGCGAGCCGCTATGATTCCTGGAGAGATTTATCTATGTAACTTTCCATTTTCTGGCGGTGTCGGTTCGAAGCCTAGACCTGTTGTGGTTATTTCCAGGTCTGGTGCTAATAGGGGACCGGATGTCATCGTGCTCCCGATAAGTTCAACAACTGCAAGTCGAAATGCTCCCTTCGCATTCGCAATAGACTCGACTTCACCCAATTTTCCCCAAACAGGTCTCAGGCAATCTTCAACAGTGAAATGTTCAAAGCCTTTCACGATTGAAAAAACGCTTATTGCCAGGCGGTTGGGTTCTTTTCACGCGAGTGATCTCGCATCGATTAAAGGCATATTTTTATCTGTTTTTTAGCGGTTCATTTTGACGCTATACAACGAACCCGCTCAAAACGCCACACTGGCAATTTATTCTCTCCTCAGGCGGTAACCGCCAATCGCCAGGAAAGCGGCAAGAATATCCGCCTACGGTGAATTCCCCGGCAACGGGCACCTCTTGGCCGTCCGCCTCGGAATGCGTTTCCCGGGTGGTTGAGCCGTGAACGGAAAGCCATTCTTTGGTCATGGCCAGCCCTGACTCAGCTTCGATTTGTTGAATGCTCTGTTAGGAGAATGAGAGCGGGCTATAGCAGAGCTTGAGATGAAACCGAGGCCTGGCCGGCAGAGAGCTTTCAACCGCTACCACCGGCCAACGATTGACCCAAAAGAAAGATAAGTGGCCGAGGCGGGGATCGAACCCGCACGATGGTTACCCATCGCAGGATTTTAAGTCCTGTGCGTCTGCCAATTCCGCCACTCGGCCAGAGTGGAAATCTTGCAGGGTTAGTCAAGGATAATTTACAGATCGCAAAAGTTTTTTGACGACCGGCAACCCAAACTACCCCAACGGGGTTATATTAGTGGCACTTGGCTGTTTCGCATTGTGACATTCGACGGTCGGAATCACAAGTGGATTAAGCACAAAGTTATTGGCGATAGGTACTTATCGACCGTTTTGGCGACTGCCATTACGGCATTTTGATCGACTTTTAGCCCAACATTGAAACGGTTTCGACGAAGTAGCATCATAACTTCATACTTCGTTCGTTTGAGATTTAAGAAAGAGGGCTATCGTTATGAACTACCGGCAGCCAAGCGTCGTAGAGACTTTAATATGGCTCGCTGCCGCCTTAATTGCTGCATTTGTGGCAATTGGGGTGACCTTACTGATGGCAATGGTAGGGGCGGCGATGCTCGTGGCCAAGATGGCAAGTGAGGCGGCTCGCTCGGTCTTCGAGAATCTTTTCGGGGGCAGGGCGATTCACAGACAGCGTTCCAGGGAACAAGGAGTTCGACCGACAATCGTCGAAGGTCAAGTTCTTCGCCGAAACGGATAGTTTCGGCATAGAAATTGCTTAAGGGGAGTGAGCTCAAAGAACGAAGTGCCAAACGTGCGTAAAGCCGAGTGAACTTCGCAGGCAAACTTTGGGTCCTTTAAGTATTGGTAACCTGACCTTTTGAGGACTGGCGAGCGAAGACAATGATCGCACCTCGACATTTCAATCGAACCGGCACGTCTGCGGCGGAAAGGCTGGACGTGGTTTTATCCCCGATGGGCAAAACGTTCGTCGATGGGAATCAAGTGGTTTTGCAAGAACTGCTTGCCAAACTATGTGGCGGTACCCTCTGTGGTAATACGCGCGTCCGCATTTTTGCAGGGTCCGCGTGCCGCTTTGATCATCTAGCCGATGTCTATCGTTTGTGCAAAGAGCACGGCATCAACAAAGTTGAGCTTGTGGCCTAGAGACTTTTTCAGGCTTTCTCGCCAAACGGTATGTGTATTGAGAGGAACCGCGCAAGCTTTCCTCTTTTGCCCAGGCCGAAGCGAGCATGTTGCTGCGAAAAGGGCGTCAATTGACCTCGTTGTGTCGCCCAACCTAAAATAAGTCCTCAACCACGCCCGTTTAGGACTTTCATATGGCAAGCGATTTAACAAGTGACCCGGTTCGTTTGGCGGTGGCTATCTGTCCGTTGGCGGCTTACTTGTTGTTGATTGGCTTTATCAATCTTCGCCGCAGGCCGTTCATCACCTCGGGTGGGCGGGACTCGCTGGCTTTGGCCATTGGGCTAAGTGGTTTAGCTTTGATCGGCCCCCTGGCTTTAATGATGCCAAGTTGGTCAATTCAAACCTATGGTGGCTATGCCTGGGTGATGATGCTGACCTTATATTTTTTGCTGGTCACCTTCGTTATCTTGATCAGCCGTCCGCGGATCATTGCTTACAACACGACGATCAAGAATCTCCGCCCCCTGTTAAGGGAGGTGGCCGATGGTCTTGATCCAGCGGCACGTTGGGCAGGCGAAACTTTGTTTCTGCCGACGATGCAATTGCATCTGATCTTGGAAGAAGACCACGGTACGCGAAACGTGCAAATCAAATCGGTTGGCTCCCGGCAAGACTTCAGCGGTTGGCGGCAGTTAGAGCTTGCCCTAGTGAACGCCCTGCGTCAGCACCAGAAGCAATCGATGAACCTGTACGGGATTTTCCTGCTGAGCGTGGGCATGTTAATGTTGCTCGCCGTCTGCGTACACGTTTACCTGCACGGGTATTTTCTCGATAGCTTTTGGCACGATTTCTACTTTGACGTCGAAGTGTAATTTGCCTAGCTACGGCTCAAGCGACTCGCCTAGTTGGTAGAGATACTCGTAAGTAAAGATGCCTGAGTCGTGCCCGTCGCTAAAGATGATCTGGTATGCGTAGTGCCCAACCGGCTGCATTCCTTGGATGGTCAAGGACGCCAGTTCTGCGGGGCTGAGCACGGTAAGTTCGTTTGAGGGTTTCTGCTCGACGTGCGATTTCTTTTCGCGGGTCAGCGCGTCGGGGCTTGCTTCGCGAAGATCGCGGGGGCGATAGACGCGAATCGTGTCATCGCTCCAATCAATGCGAAGTCGCCCGTCCGGCAGCAAAGCCAAAGCAGTGGGGTGAGGGGGCATAGCGTTAGCTCTTTCTGGCATCGATAAAACGTCGTCCTTTGCCTTCGAAGCGGGGAAGGGTACCGGCTTCGACCAGCTCGACATCCACCTTCAATCCCAATCGCAAGTTCAGTTCATGGGCAATCCGCTCAGGGGCTTGTTTACGATCTTCCACTTCAATGGAAATTGCGTCCATTTCCCCACGCTTGACTGCCGTCAGGCGATATTCGACCACTTCGGGGAAGCCGCGTAAGATCTGTTCGATTGAAGTCGGAAAGACGTTCACTCCCCGAATGATCAGCATGTCGTCGGTGCGCCCTAGCACGCCTCCTTCCAGCAAAACGAAGTTGCAAGGGCTGGCCGTGTTCCAGCGAGGACGTACTAGGTCGCCGGTTCGATAACGAATGACCGGGCTGCCATAGCGGCCGAGCGTCGTGATGATCAACTCGGATAACTCCCCTTCGCCAGCCGGAGTACCGGTGTCTAGCGAAATAAACTCTGGCAGGAAGAATGCTTCGTTAACATGCACGCCTGATTGCTGCTCGTCGCTAAAGCCCCACGGACCAATCTCGGTGGCGCCACTATGATCGACGACTTTCGCATTCCAAGCGGTTTCGATGCGGCTGCGAATCTCAGGGATCGATCCCCCTGGCTCACCAGCGAGAACCAACCGTCGTACGCCCAGTTCTGCGAGATGAATATGATGCTGTTGGGCGACTTCCGCCATGTGCAACGCATAGGTGGGGGTACAGAAAACAGCGGTGGCCTGACTGTGCTGGATTAGCTCTAGGCGGCTAACGGTGCTGAGCCCCCCACTCGGAATAGCCAAGCAGCCCCGGGCGGTGGCGGCATCGAAGGCGCTCCAGAAGCCGACAAAGGGACCGAAGCTGAACGCAAAGAAACAGCGGTCGCCAGCGTCGATTTCGGCAGCATCGAGGACGTATTGCCAAGCCTCGATCCACCACTGCCAGTCGGTGGCCGTATCGAGAACCACCATGGGGCGCCCACGCGTGCCACTGGTGCGATGAAAGCGAACATACTGTTCAATTCCATAAGTACGGTTGTTCGCTAAATCGCCGCTCTCGTGCTTGCCGATCAGTTCGTCTTTGAAGGTGAAGGGAAGCTGCGAGAGTTCGTCGAGCGAGTTAAGAGGAAGTTTCCAATCCGAAAACTTCTCGGCGTAAAACGCGTTATGCGGCAAGACCTCGGCTAACATCTGATTCAGCTTGGTAAGCTGCAGACCAGCGAGGTTTTCAGGACTAAGGCAACGGAGCGCAGAACGCTGTGTGGGGATTGCTGATTCCATGCTTGAATCATAAAAGGTCATTCGCGCGGAAACTAGTCGGGCTAAGGGTGCATTCGGCGTCTAGCGACCAACCCACCTAACGCTTCCCTAGCGATTCCGATTAAGATGAAGGGTTTTCCAGCCTGTTTGCATTTCCTGCCGGAGAGTTTCATGTCGTCAGACGCCGCCCCCCCTAAGGCCAATCCTGAGAACCGAGCGGCACGCGGAATTGTGTTTCTGACGGTTTTTATCGATCTGCTGGGGTTTGGCATGGTGTTGCCTTTGCTGCCCATCTATGCCGATCAGTTTGTGGTTGACGAATCTGGCTTAGAGATTGGGCTGTTGATGGCCAGTTTCTCGGCGATGCAGTTTCTGTTCGCACCGATGTGGGGGCGTCTGTCCGATCGGATTGGCCGCCGGCCGGTGCTGATGATTGGTTTAGTGGGGAGTGTGGTCTTTTATACACTCTTCGGAATCGCTACCACGATGCAATCCATGACGCTTCTGTTCATTTCTCGTATTGGAGCAGGAATTGCTGGGGCGACCATTTCGACTGCCCAGGCCTATATAGCCGATACCACCTCGCTGGAAGAACGTCCGAAAGGGATGGCTTTGATTGGTATGGCTTTTGGCTTGGGGTTTACGTTTGGCCCTTTGTTTGGCTACCTGGCCGTGCCGAGCGGAACCGGCGATCCAGGGCCGTGGCCAGGCTACGCCGCTGCTGCCCTTTCTTTTGTGGCGTTGATGTTGGCATGGTTCAAGTTGCCTGAGAGCATTCGTTCCGATAGTCCATCGGCGGCGAAGCACAACTTTAACCTGAAGGGACTGCGCGATGCCTTGTCGGTTCCGTCGGTTGGGCTGCTGCTAATCTCGCTGTTCGTCGTGGTCTTCTCTTTCGCGAACTTCGAGACGACGTTGTCGATGCTGCTGAAAGGGACCGAGC
Source organism: Bremerella cremea (assembly GCF_003335505.1). Lineage (NCBI taxonomy): Bacteria > Pseudomonadati > Planctomycetota > Planctomycetia > Pirellulales > Pirellulaceae > Bremerella > Bremerella cremea. Next base: position 47,581 of record NZ_QPEX01000024.1, on the reverse strand, counting down.
ATAGCGAAGGACAAGAGCATCCTTTCGCGTTTACCTTCGGCCAGGTTTGTTTGACTTATGCCTACATCGGTTTCACACTAGCGCTTGTTCAAGGGGGAATTGTGCGACGGGTGGCTGGCAAGGTAAGCGAAGGCGTTTTGGCATCGACCGGCTGCGTGCTGATGATTGTGGGAATGCTGTTGATCCTGAAAGCGACCCAAGATCAATCCGTGGTGCTGCTGCTGGGGGCGTTGGCCATCGTGGTCGGAGGCTTCGGCTTCATGATGCCGTCGCTCAACTCGTTTATCTCGCGGCGGAGCGACCCGGAAAAGCAGGGAGGCATTTTAGGGATCGGGCAAAGCGTGAACTCGCTGGCTCGCATCATCGGATCTGGTTTGGGAATTCCGCTGTTGAAGCTGAATATCCTCGCCCCCTTCGCCATCTCGGCAGCCATCATGGGGCTGGGCTTGCTGCTGGTAATCCTGGCTTCACGGAGCGGTAAGGACTATCAAACCTCCGAGGCTTAAGCCGCAACTACGAGTTGTTCGTCGAGGCGGCTATCTGTTTTGAAATCGACCGCTTCTGAGCAACATAGTTGCCGAGAGCTAAAAAGGGAACGAATATCATCCCTAGGGTAAGCATGCCTCGGGTCAAGTTAAAATGCAGCAATCGCTTGAGCAACTTAAGGGCATCTTCCGGTGTGGTGGCGACACGGTGCTCGTCCTGGATGGACCAAAAAAAGATGCCACGATAAGTGTGGTACGTGAACGTTACGTCACCCTCTTGCGGCGTCTCGTGTAACTCGATGTCTTGGTAGCACTTCTTGAGTGCGTTCAGGCCGATGTTGTCGATAACACTCATAAAATCCAGACCGAAATGCCAAGCAGCGAAAAGGGAGATAGGTAAGTGATGAAACCCAAAAAAGTATTCTTCTAGACGTATCGCTCGATCAATCTTCTAAGGAAGCAATGCTACCGAGGGAACGGCCTGGGTTTTCCAGAAATGCGGTCAATAAGATCTGGGCAGAGAGCATGTCGAGGCGAGCTTTGCGACGTTTCTTGGTGAGGCCAGCCTCTTGCAGCAGGTCTTTGGCCATACTGGTAGTAAAGCGTTCGTCGTAGAAAGCCACGGGGACATTGGTAGTCTCGAAGAGCCACTTGCCAAACTGCCGGGCCTCGTGCGATTTCTGGCTTTCGTCTCCGCTCAAATGAACCGGCAGCCCGACCACAAATAAGACTACTCTTTCCAATTCGGCGAGTTCGCGGAAATATTGCGCGTCTTTCGAGAGACTACGGCGATTGTAATTTTCCAGCGGGCTGCACAAGATGCGATCAGGATCGGTAATCGCGATGCCAATACGTACCGTCCCATAATCGACGGCAGCAATCCGCCCTTTTTCAGGAATGGAGGGAAGTTGGTTACTCATGGGTAGGCGAGTTAGAGGAATCGTTCCAGATCACCTTGTTGCAGCTTTTTGACCACGTCACGAATATCTTCTTCCCGCGACTTGTCCGCAACCAGGGTAGCATCCGGCGTGTGAACCACAATCAGGTCTTTTGTCCCCAGCGTGACAATCAAGTGACCATCTTCGCCCCGCACGATGCAGTCTCGGCTATCGAGGGCCAGGACGTCGCCTAGATGCGTATTGCCAGAGTCGTCTTGGCCATGCAGGCGAGCCATGCTTTGCCAGTTGCCGACATCATCCCAATGGAATGGAGCTTCGACCACCACGATATCGGCGTGATGCTCCATTACCGCATAATCGATGGACTTCCCTTGGATGGCACCGAACTCACGATCGAATACTTCGGCTTGCTCTGCCGTCCCCCAAGCATTCGCGATTGCTTCCAGGTGGGCATACATCTCAGGTTCGTGCTTTTTCAAGGCATCGAGAACCGTTTTTGCCTTCCAGATGAAGATGCCAGCGTTCCAGTAGAACTGGCCAGACTCAAAGTATTGCTGGGCAGTTTCCCCTTTCGGTTTTTCGCGAAATCGCTTGACCTGAAATGCTTTTAGCGAATCAGAAAAAAGCGGTTCGCCTCGTTCGATATAGCCGAACGTTTCCGCCGGGTAAGTGGGGCGAATGCCAAAAGTCACAATCCGTTCTGGTTCGGCATCGACTAAGGAAACCGCCGATGCGATGGCTTCGCGAAAGACGGATTCTGGCGAGATGACGTGATCGGAAGGCATCACTACCATCGTCGCGTCAGGATCGTTCTTTTGCACGAGGAAAGCTGCCAACCCGATGCAGGGGGCCGTATCTCGTTTGTACGGTTCGCCCACAATCGAGTTTTTCGGTACCTTCGGCAATTGTTTGCCGATCGGTTCAACCAAGTGCTGCGCGGTGAAGATATAGAGTTGATCGGCTGGTACGAGGTCGCCCAAGCGATCGCAGGTGGCCTGCATCATGGTGGCCCCACCGGTCATGCTCAAGAGTTGCTTGGGCTTATCGTTACGACTGGCAGGCCAGAACCGAGTACCGGAACCTCCGGCCATCACGATCGCATGCAGCATAGCTCGCTCTCCATTAAGTGTCGATCAAATCGGTCTGCGCCAATTGAGGATCTTCTGCCAACTTCTTTTTCAGCTCCGCAGCATCCAAAGCCACTAGAGGTCCGATTTCAACTTTGCGGCTTTCATCACAAGCGATACCACACTCGGTTAGCCAGCCGCGGTGCATCGCACACATCGCTTCCATGGCCGATTGTGGCGTATCGGAGGGGGCTCCGTCGGCGTTTTTAACTGGGGCAAAACGTAGTGCCGGGGCAACTTCCACCACCATCGGTTTGTGTGCCTTGGGCAGTAAGTCGAAGATGAAGCGTTCGAATTTGATCCCGTTGGGGGATTCTGGCGTTACAACATCGCCAGCCGGCGAGACAAACGGAATCTTCTTAATCGCTTTATGCCAAGGCAAGCTGCCTGCTTCACTGGCCATGCGTTGTAGAAACGAGACTTTGACACCATGCACGGCAATATTGCCTGCCCAATGCTTGAGGGTACCATCGGCGATGGTGTCAGCCGCTTGCTCGGAAGGCAGTTCGCTGTACTCGACCAATTGAAGTTGGCCATCGAGTTCGGCCAAAATACCGAGCTTTTCTTCCGGCAGTTTCTTCGCGACCACTTGGGTCGACATTTCGCTTTCGGCCAAGTGGTGCAGCCCCAGAAACTCTGGTTCGCAAACGTCGGCCAAGGGGTTGTCGACTTGGAAGTAGTAAATTTGCTCGATGCCGCGCTGGGCCATGTTGTCTAGGCAGCCACTCTTCTTCAGTGCGGCCAGCATCCCACCGTGACCATCGGGGCTGAGGGCCAACTGGTCAGGCTCGGCGAGGAGAAGCTGCTTTGTTTCCAGGTCGATCGCCGGCATCGTGCCCTGGCAGAAGATATGCAGGTCTTCTGGGGCAAGCCCGAAGCGATCGTGTTGGTCGAGGAATTCAATCGTTTCGGCGTGAGTGGCCGGGCTGGTCATCAGGTAAAGCGGAATGGGTTTGCCGTACCGACGCGTGCGGGCAACGATCTTCTCTAGGTGAATTTGGAACAAAGTCTTGCCAGAGACCGGCCCGATGGGGAACATCCCTTTGGGATGCTCGAAACCAAGACGCGAGCCTTGCCCGCCGGCCACCAGCAGGGCCGCAACTTTGCCTTCGGAAAGGAGCTTCTCGCCCACTTCGCGGGCCTCGCCCAGCTTGGCGGCGTCTTGCTCTTTGAGGCGGACGGCTTGGGGGGGATTGAGCTTGGTGTAATCTCGCTGGGCTTCTTCCTGATCGCTGTTGGCGAGTTCTGCCAACTCGGCCAAGTCAATCGCTTCCAATTGAGAAGCAAGCTTCTCAGCAATCGCATCGTCACACACGGCGAGATACTGGGCCATCTCGGTTTGACCGGCCTCGTTAAGTTGCTTTACGAGATCCTGAAGTGACGACATCTTCCTCTCCTGGGGTTGCTGTGGTTTCGGCTCGTTGATTGAACGTCAATTATTGAGAACGTGTCCTGTCTTACAAGGGAACCAACGCAAGCCAAGGGCCTAAACAGCCATAAGGAGCCAACTTAGGCCAAAGTTCCTGTAAAATTCTTGATACTCTGGGGGATAATCGAAGAAGATTGAACGGTGAACGAACGGCCTGATAGAATCCTGGCCGATTACCAACCAGTTATGTGGCTGATTATTGCCCAGTGGCGATTGTGACCAGGAAATCTACAGGACTACGCCGATGTCGAATTTTGAAGACGATCCATTTCGCTCCCCAGCCGATAACCCAGCAGGCTACGAGGGTCGTGAGCAGCCAAGGGACGACGAGCACGGACTGATCGTCGCGGTGGCGGTGATTAACTACATCTTTGGTAGTCTTTGCTTGATGTGCGGCGTTTGTTCCGGCGTGCTCGGTGGCAGCGTTCTCGGCATTATTTTCGCGGCGATTGGCAACGATCCGCAATTCGGTCCTGACGCCAAGATGGGAATGGGCATCGCGTCGATGGCTGTTGTGTTGCTTGCCGTGATTCAAGTCTTGATTGGGCTGCTCGTATTGTTGGCAGGCTATGGGGTGCAGTGTTTCCGCGAATGGGGCCGAATTTTGACGGTTGTGTTGGGGATTATCTCAGGCTTGGTCGGGCTATTGGCGCTCTCGTCGCTTAATATCTTTGGTCTGCTGCAAATTGGTTACGCGATTTTTGTCCTGGTAGTCTTGTTGAATCCAAGATACACACGCAACTTCAGGTAAAAGAGATTGCCGCATGCACGATTGGCCTGCATTGGGGTTAGCAGGCTTCGCGCAGCGGATTGCTTTCAGAAAGCGAACTCGTTGCCAGGAATTCAAAGACCGGCAGCGTGGTTTCGGCTGAAACTTCGCGTAGCTTCAGGTCAAAGCGGACACCGCTTGTAAGAACTTGCCCAGGTTTAATCTGCACTTCGGGGCCTTCCAGTTGATGTAGCTCGACATGCGGCACCGAGGGAAGGGGAGGGCAGAAACCGATGTGCAGGTAAGCATGCCGCTGACCGGCAGTGAAGGTGGCACGGACTAGACCGTGGATTTGCTCCTGATCGGCTTCGCTGGCCCGAGTTAGCTGCTGAGTGACGTTTTCAGCAAGGTCGAGGGTTTCTTCCTCGATCTCTTCGTCTTCCTGCGTCATATCCTCGGCAACTGGCAGCGGTACTACCGCCTTTAATGGCGGCGGAGCGTCATTTGTGCGGGTGTTTTTTGCGAGGTTGTTGACACCGAACCACTGGGCAATCGCATCGCTTCCCAGGGTCGAGATGAACAGAGACAGCGTGATCGCTTCCTGGGCGAACGTGGCAAACCAAAGCAGGAAGGTGGCAAAGTTGCTCAGCGGATGGAATGTCACCGCGCGAGCAATCAGCAAGGCCGCACAAAGTGGAACCACGGCGATTAACGCATGTAGCTTCAAGCCCAAGTGCTGGGGCGAAGCGGCCAGCCAGGCAGCTCGGATCGAAGCACACCAGGCCGCCGTCAACAAAGCAATCGACAGGGCAGCGCCGGCGGGCAATGGTTGAGCATTGAGCCAAGTTAAGCGAATGCCGCAAGCCGTTAACGCAGCGGTCGCTAGCAAGGCGGTTCCGCCAGCGGCGAGAGAAAGGAAAATGCCATTTAGTTCTAACGAAACAGGCGATTTCTGGCGATCCATGCCAACGATTTCCGCTAAGGTGCGCACGAAAAAGGGTTCCTGCCGCGAAGTGTGACAGGAACCCAAATTTCTCGCAATGCGGAATTGATTTTCGGCGGCTTGGTGAAGGTGGTTGGTTTTTTACAGGCCGAGCCAATGTTGTGGTAGCTTGGCTCCTTGAAACCCTCACCCCAGCCCTCTCCCTGCTAGGCAGAGGGGCCGAAAATGCCTTAGGCCGAAACCGTGATACCGGCTTGCTTGGCCAGTTCTTCCGCTTTGTCGGTGTTCTCCCAAGGGAATTCGTCACGACCGAAGTGACCGCCAGCCGCCGTTGCGCGGAAGATCGGACGACGCAGGTCGAGGTAGTCGATGATGCCGCCAGGGGAAAGCGGGAAGTTCTTGACGACTAGGTCGGCGATCTTTTCGTCGTCGATCTTGCCGGTGCCGAAGGTGTCGATATGAACACTCACCGGCTCGGTAACGCCAATAGCGTAAGCCAACTGCACTTCGCAGCGATCGGCCAGACCAGCGGCGACAATGTTCTTGGCAACGTAGCGGCCCATGTAAGCGGCACTGCGATCGACCTTGGTCGAGTCCTTACCACTGAACGCACCACCACCGTGACGCCCCCAGCCACCGTAGGTGTCGACGATGATCTTACGACCGGTCAAACCGCAGTCGCCCATCGGGCCACCAACGACAAAGTTGCCGGTTGGGTTGATGTGAAAGATGATGTCGTCGTCGAGGAATTCTTCCGGCAGAACCGGCTTGATGACCTTTTCGATCACGAATTCTTTGATGGTCGCGTTGTCGACCTTGTCGGAGTGCTGAGTCGAAACGACGACGGTGTGGATGCCCACCGGGCGATCGCCATCAAATTCAACCGTGACCTGGCTCTTGCTGTCAGGGCGCAGCCAATCGACTTCGCCGTTTTGGCGGGCTTCGGTCAGGCGGTTTAAGATGCGGTGCGACAAGGCGACCGGCAGTGGCATCAGTTCCGGGGTGTGGTTACAAGCGTAACCAAACATCAGACCTTGGTCGCCGGCGCCAATTTCTTTTCCTTTGGCCGAGTCGTCGTTCACCCCTTGGGCGATGTCAGGGCTTTGGCGGTCGAGCGTGACCATCACGGCACAGGTATCAGCGTTGAAGCCCATGTCGTCGCTGGTGTACCCGATGTCGCGGATCACTTGGCGAATGACGTCTTGATAGTCGATACGAGCTTTCGTCGTGATTTCGCCGGCCACAATCGCAACACCAGTGGTTACCATCGTTTCGCAGGCCACACGGCTGTGGGGATCTTCAGCGAGAAGGGCATCTAAGATGCCGTCCGAGATTTGGTCAGCCATTTTGTCCGGGTGACCCATGCTGACCGATTCGCTAGTGAACAAATACTTTCCAGAAGCCACCGTTTAACTCTCCTGAGATACAGACCGGCACACGGGCACGGAGCGGGATTGAAACACGCCAACACTTGGCCCGAGACCAATGGCGGATAGGGCATTATAGGGACAACAGCAGATGGCGAACAACCGGGTAAATAGGCAAGAAACGGGTTGATTTGCCTTGATCTGGCGGCTTGCGGGTTCAGATTCGATGGCTGCCTATGGTTACAGTAGCCCCAGCTAGGCCGCCGAGCGAAATTTGACAATGGTGGGCCGCTGCAGCAGCGGAGCGAGCAGGGCGACAGAACGGGCTGTGGCTCCTTGCTGGGCGAGCACGACCTCTTTGGCTCGCTCGCCTTGGTCGAGCCGCCAGACATGGTCTGTCGCCGCGTGAAGCACGAATTGGGCGAGGCTATCGGTATCGTGGATTACCGTCAGGGCCTCGGCCGCTTGTAGCCGCTGGACGACATCTTTAAAGTTCCATGTGTTGGGGCCGACGGCGACTGCCGCCCCATAGGCCGCCGGCTCGATCATGTTTTGCCCGCCTCGGTTGCCGAGGCTTCCCCCGACAAACGCGATGTCCGCCGTTCCCCACCAGGCGGAAAGTTCTCCGACGCTATCGATCAGCAAAATGGAAACCTCCGCAGAGAGGGGCTCGTTTAGTTCGCTGCGACGGGCAAAATGTTCCCCTTGAGCGGTCAGGTAGTGAGCGATCTCGTCGAAGCGATGGGGGTGGCGGGGAACTAGCAGAAGCTTCAAGTTGGGAACTTGCTTTTGGGCTTGGTGGTAAGCCGCTAAGATGAGCGGCTCTTCGCCGGCCTGGGTACTACCGGCCAGCCAGACGAGGTCATCTGCTTGAAGGCCGGCCAGTTCTCGAAAGGCAAGCGATTGGGGATTGTTGCGGTTGGGGGTGATACCATCGAACTTAATCGAGCCAGTCACATGAACGTTTTGAGGATCGGCTCCCAGATCACAAAAGCGGGCAGCGTATGTTTCGTCCTGGGCCGCAATCAAATCAAGACGGCGCAGCAAGGGACGCACCAGCCATAAGATACGTCGATAGCCACGATGGCTTTTGCTGCTCAGGCGACCGTTGATAATGGCTATATGGGCTGAGTGCCGCTGGGCAAAGCGAATCAGATTAGGCCACAATTCTAGCTCGGCCAGCAACACCGCATCGGGTTGGATGCGGCGATAGGCATTGGACACGGCCCACGAGAAATCGAGCGGGGCGTAGCTGACAATATGTTCGGCGTACTTGGTCTTGGCCAGGTCGTAGCCAGCTTTGGTGGTCGTGGTGATATGAAAGGTCGTGCCAGGGTGCGCTTGGCCGATCGCTTGCATGAGGGGCGCCAACAGATTGACCTCCCCGACACTGACGGCATGTAGCCAAAGGTGCTGGGCTGAATCGACCGGGCGAGAAGGAAGCTGGCCGAGGAACTTTTCGGCAAAGCCTTCGCGGTATTTGCCTTTGGTAACGGCCGACCATACCAAAAAAGGAGAGGCGGCCACGACCAGCGCGAGGTAGACGATATTGAGCAGCCACGAGATCATCGGCGGATCCGTCCGGTTGGATTGCTGGGAAGGCAATCGCTTGATGGTCTTCCGAAACAAATTCCGTTGTTTCGGCCAAGGCCATAACTACCCAGGGAAAGCATCGCTGGGTAGTTGGCCACTTCAGGGAGCCTGATTGAGGTTCCCCAGGGTTAACGTGCTTGTTCCTGCTTCATGCAGCAGGCCTTATATTTCTTTCCGCTGCCGCAGGGGCAAGGATCGTTGCGGTGGATCTTTTCCCCCACGTTACGAATTGGTGCGGTAACTTCGACTTCGCCTTGCGAGTTGTTAATGGCCTGTTCTTGTTGTTGGGCCATGTCGCCGATAGACGCGGCGGAATCGTGACGTGCTTCCGATTCCTTCCAGGTCGAGCTGACGAATTCCTCGTTCAGGCTTTCGATCTTGTAGACGAGATCGGTCACGCGTTCGCCGACACTACGCCACATCTGATCGAACTGCCGCATGCCTTCTCGCTTGTACTCGACTTTGGAGTCGACTTGGGCGTAACCGACAAAGCTGACGGCTGACCGTAGGTGATCCATCGCGAGAAGGTGATCTTTCCAGGCGTTGTCGATCAATTCCAGCAGGACGCTCCGTTCCATGCGAGTCATTTCCGGGCGATAACGCTCGTAGACTTCGCGGATCAAACGCGATTCCAACTGGTGCTTGTCGAACTGCTCGAGCTCTTCTGCGGGGATGTCAGCATGAATGTTCTGTTGAATCCACGCGGTGAGCGAGCCCATTTGGCCATTGCCGCCACTAATGACGGACAAGGTCTGGGTGTCAGGGTTGTCCTCGTAAAGCTGAGCAACCTTGGCATGGACAGCGGTCAGCTTATCGTGAGCGATCTTTTTGTGCTTCTCGCTCAAGGGAATAAGCAGGGTCTGGATTTCTTCCCGCTGCTTGCTCTTGAACTCTTCTTCGTTCAGATCGATTTCAAAACGCCCCGAGGCCCAAGCCAGTAAGCCATCGCGATCCAAACGCGCGTGTCCGCCGCTCTTGTCGCTGAACTTATACAGGCCAGTCAAAACTGGGTATTCGGCTTCTTTGTGGTCGTAGACTTCGATGGCCTTGGTGGTGACCTGGTCGATCACGGTAGCAGGGGCCTTGTCTTGCAACTCTTCGATGTCGAGCTCGAAGCCAAACTTGTAGCGGCACCAATGGCTGAGCGTTTTCAGGCCGAAGTCTTTGTCGAGGAACTTTTCCCCTTCAGACAGATCGACCTTAGCAATCGCTTCGCGGGCTTTCTCGATCAGGTATTCGTCGACCTGATCGCGGCCTACCTTCTTCAGTTCGCGGTCGTTGAGATTCAACTTCCACATGCTGTTGGCGAAGCGGGCCATCGCGCCCCAGTTCCATTCGCTTTCATCTTCGCTATCGGGTAGGTTTTCGTCGATCGAGGCGATGATGTTCGATTCGGCGGATCGCACCGCTTGGTCCCGGGCGTACTGCTCCGCTGCTGGGAAGTCCATCCCACGCAGGTCGCGATTGTTCAGTTCGCAAGAGAGTTCTGAGCCGGCCCATTTGGTAAAGGTGTCGATGCCGAAGTCTTTTTCCATGAACATGCGAACGTGGTACTCGATTTGTTCGCGTACCATGTCCATGATCAGGTCACGGCTATCGCCCCCTTCCAAAATCTGTTGGCGGAAACCATAGACGCGCTTACGCTGTTCGTCCATTACTTCGTCGTACTCGAGCAGGTTCTTACGAGCCTCGAAGTTTTGTTCTTCGCGTTTCTTCTGGGCACCTTCGATCCGTCGCATGATCAAGCGGCTTTCGATGGCGTCGCCCGGCTGTGGACGCATCGCGGCAGGCATCCGTTGGATGAAGTTCTTCGCCCAATCGCCGAAGTAGATTCGCATCAAGTCGTCTTCCAGCGAGAGGAAGAATCGCGAGCTACCAGGATCCCCTTGGCGACCACAACGACCACGTAACTGAAGGTCGATACGACGCGACTCGTGACGTTCGGTACCGATCACGTGCAGGCCGCCCAGTTCTTTGACCTTCTTGCCCATCTCCTTCATTTTTTCGCGCTGTTCGATCTCGTTGACCAGCGTGTCCCATTCCTCTTGCGGCACATCCAAGCGGGTTGCGTATTTGTGCTGCAGTTGGGCCCAGGCCATTGTCTCGGGGTTGCCCCCCATGATGATGTCGGTACCACGACCGGCCATGTTCGTGGCGATGGTTACCGAACCAATACGGCCAGCTTGGGCGACGATATCGGCTTCTCGTTTGTGCTGCTTGGCATTCAACAGGTCATGTTTGATGCCCCGTTTTTCGAGCAGGTGAGAAAGTCGTTCGCTCTTTTCGATACTGACGGTACCGACCAGAACGGGACGTCCCTTGTACTGTACAGCTTTGATCTTGCTGCGATCAATCTTGGTAGGCTGCTTCTGCCCTTTGGCGTGAATCTCGATCGAATCGTCGGTTTCTTTGAGGATATCCCCCCAAATCTCGTCGCCATTTTTGAACATGACGACGTCCCACTTCACATGACGTTCGATTTCGTCGGCGACCGCTTCGTACTTTTCTTTTTCCGTCATGAAGATGACGTCGGTGTACATGATCCGCTGCATTTCGCGGTTGGTCGGAATGGCGATGACGTCCAGCTCGTAGATCTTCCACAATTCGCCAGCTTCGGTCATGGCCGTACCGGTCATACCACTTAGCTTGTCGAACAGCTTGAAGAAGTTTTGCAGCGTGATCGTAGCGAGCGTTTGGGTCTCTTCCTTGATCTTGACCCCTTCCTTCGCTTCGACGGCTTGGTGCATGCCGTCGCTCCATTGACGCCCATCCATCTTACGACCGGTGTGCGGGTCGACGATGATGATCTTGCCTTCTTCCACCACGTAGTCCACGTCACGCTGGTAGAGGTAATGGGCACGCAGGGCGTTGTCGATCAGGTGGGGCCATTCCATGTTGCCCGAGGTATAGAAGCTTTCGACCCCAGCCAGGCGTTCCGCCATGCGGACACCATCTTCCGTCAGATTCGCCGTACGATCCTTCTCGTTGACGACGAAGTGCTCTTCTTTCTTCAACGTGCGCGCGATCTTGTCGGCTTCGGCGTACTTTTCGTTTTTGGTGTTGGCGGGGCCGCTGATGATCAGCGGAGTCCGGGCTTCGTCGATCAAGATATTGTCGACTTCGTCGATGATCGCGTAATGCAAACGGCCTTGCGACTGCTGATAATGCTTCGGGAAACGGTCGTCACCGCGCGCCGCTGGGCGCATGTTATCGCGCAGGTAGTCGAAGCCGAATTCGTTGTTTGTGCCGTAGGTGATGTCGCAGCTGTAAGCTTGCTGACGTGCTTCGACGGTCATGTCGTTTTGAATCGCGTTGACCGTGAGTCCTAGGCCGCGATAAAGCGGGGCCATCCATTCCATGTCGCGGCGGGCCAGGTAATCGTTCACCGTGATGACGAACACCCCTTTGCCTTCGATCGCGTTTAAGTACGCCGGCAAGGTAGCCACCAAGGTTTTACCTTCACCGGTGACCATTTCAGCCACACTACCACGGTGCAACACGATCCCGCCGATCAGCTGGACATCGTAATGCCGCATGCCAAGGTAACGCTTGCCTGCCTCGCGGCCGACGGCAAACGCCTCGACTAATATGTCATCTAAAGTCTCGCCCGATGCCAGGCGCTGCCGGAACAGCCGAGTCTGGTCGCGAAGTTCGTCGTCCGAAAGGGCTTCGTACTTCGGTTCCAACTCGTTAATGGCATCAACGGTTGACTGTAACTTCTTAATATATCGGGCGTTAGACGAACCAAACGCTGAAGTGATCAGCCGTTCGAACCCGCTAAGCAGACCGCCAAAAAACAGGCTGATCTTTTCCCAAATCTGTTCCAATATCTCCATCGCTGAATTTCACCTGGGGAGGAGGAGAATTAGTGGCACACGTTGGGGCGAAACAAGACCTTTTTTGTAGACACCGCCACAACGGAAGCGTGCGCGCAAACCCTTCCCATCTCGTAGATTATAGGGATTGCTCTAGGGGGTCAACCGCGCTTGATAGGCTAAGGGGAACACATCTCGATATCATGGTATTCGTCTCGGCAGTGAATTTCCTTACCCAGCTAGCGTAGTTTCCGCCAAGTTTCTTACATCTGGGCATTGCGTGCCCATGCTTACCCTGACCTTGGTGGGCCGAGATAAGCGTTCTCTCTTGGTTTAGAAGCAATTCCGTAGCAATAGGTTACGAAATGATCTGCCGTTTCGTTTTCGGGCGGAAGTCGAGGGGTTGCAACGGGATGTTTCTTTTGCGATTCTCAGACCAGACAATTTCCACCCGAAAGACCTAGTATGAGTCAGACCTCACCCTCTAGTTCACCTAAAAAGGAAGTCGTGACACGCGACATTACCGGGCGGCTGCTCGTTTTAGGAACAGGTACCTCTATGGGGGTGCCTGTTGTGGGATGTGGCTGCGATGTCTGTCAGAGCATCAATCCCAAAAATAAGCGGCTCCGCTGTAGCGTGATCTTTGGTTTGCCGGAGGGGAATTTGCTGATCGATACCCCGCCAGACTTGCGGACGCAACTTTTGAACAACGGAATTGGGGTCGTGCATGCCGTGGCGTTTACGCACAGCCACGCCGATCATTTGTTCGGGCTAGACGAAGTGCGGCTTTTTCAGTTCTACCTGGGGCACGCTGTTCCGATTTACTGCGAACCGAATGTCGACGCCAAGATCCGCCGAGTGTACGACTATGCGTTTAGTAACGAAGCTCAGACCCATGTCGGCTCGCGTCCAGCGCTGAACATGATTCCTATCGGGCTCGAACCGTTTCACACTTTAGGGGCCGAGGTCACACCGATTCGCCTGCAGCATGGGCCTCGGTTTGAAGTGCTTGGCTTCCGTGTCGGTAACGTCGCCTACTGCACCGATACCAACGAGATCCCGGCTGAAAGCTGGGCCAAGCTAGAGGGATTAGATGTGCTGATCCTTGATGCCCTGCGGCCCGATCCCCACCCCACTCACTTTTCGCTCGAAGAAGCGGTCGAAGCAGCCCGAAAGATCGGCGCCAAACGGACCTACTTCACGCACATCTCGTGCAAACTCGAACACGAGGCAACCAACGCTACGCTTCCTGAGGGGATGGAACTGGCCTACGACGGGCTCGAGATTCCGCTGACTTAAGCTTCACTCACGCGGAATAATCCAGCACGAGTCGTGCTTCTCTAGACCCACATGCGGATAATAACTAGCCGCAGCCGGAGCGGCGATCAATATGAGCAGCGTGTGTTTGCCGGCGGCTACGTGGCTGCGGGCGATCAGTTCTTTACCGATTCCTTGCTTCTGGAAATCGCGGTCAACGGCCAGGTCGGCCAGGTAAGTGGCATGGGCGAAGTCGGTCATGCAGCGTGAAATGCCGACCAGTTTCCCTTGGCTGCGGGCAGTGAGCAGGATGTCGGCGTTTTCGACCATCTGGGTCAGCTTGGCCCAGTCGTCAGCCGGGCGTCGCTCGGCAAGGCCGGAACGAACGAGGATGTCGTGGTATTCATCTACCGAAAGACGGGGTTCAAGCTGGTATTCAATCATTCGGGTAGTCGTAGGGTGTAAGAAGGCAGAATCACCGAAGAAGACACAAGTGCCTAGCGGTGGTTCATGATAATCGCCAGGGAAGCTGGCGAAAACTCGACTAAGTGCGGCCGTGGTCAACGGTTGGCAGGGGACTGGTTGGTGACCTGAGTGGGATGTGCTGAATTGCCCAAGTCGGCAGATCGCGGGTAGATGACTTGGGGAGGGTTCTCTGAAAAGACTAGTTCCCAAAAGGCGATCGCGCGTTGTTCGTATTCTTCCGGGCAGACGTGCCAGCAGTTGGCATGCGCGGCGCCGTGGACTTTCCAGAATTGTTTCGGTTCGCCTGCTGCATCGTAAACCGTACGAGCGGTCTCAGCAGGAAAGAGCTGGTCATGTTCGGCATCGATGATATAAAGCGGCCGAGGAGAAATCGCTTGCACCGCCGCGTAGGGTTCCACAAGTCGCAGCCTTGTCCCGAGCGACCAGTCGAGAATTGTGCGGACTACGTTGCCAATCAAAAGCGTAGGCAGGCGTGTGATTTTATTGCTGATATGACCCAGCATCAGAGGCATCGATACGAACGGGCTTTCCGCTAATACGCCGCAGATTGATTGATCTTCTGCGGCGGCCATGATCACGCAAGCCGCCCCTAGCGAGAGACCATGCAGGCCAACCTTTTCGGAGTCGATGCCAGGCTGCTTTCGCATCCACTTCACGGCATGCAGCACATCACGCCATTCCAAAAAGCCAAGTGTGGTAAAGCCTCCATCGCTCTTGCCCCGTCCACGGTTGTCGTAGAGCAGCACGTGGTAACCTGCTCGGTAAAGGTAAGCGACATGCGGTAGCATCTCGATCGAAGGGCCATCGATGCCATGGACCACAACAATTGCCTGATCGCTTGAGCCACGCCAATAGCGGCCACGGAGGGTCGTCTCTTTTTCGCCGGTAAACTCGATAATCTGTGGATCCGGCACGGCGAAGTTACGAGGCCGATACGGATCGACGACTTCGCCTGCTTTGTAGGTGCCGGAAAGGATATAGCGAACCAGCCAGCGAACGGTCATGGCCAACGCGATGATGGCGATGGCCGAGATGATTACAATTTGCCAAGTAACGCTCATGCTCATCCATTACTTGCTGCGAACCGGGGCCTTGCTGCCGTCGGTCCGGGCGACGGGTTCGAAGAGCTCGTCGCATTCAAATAATTCTTGCGGGGTGATCATGCCAGGGCGATGTTGCAACACGCCAATGCCGTCGAACTGTTCTTGCGACTTGAGGCAATAAGCTCCTAAGGCACTGCAAAGCCAACGGCTATCACTTTCAACCAAGGTGTCGCCGGCGCGGTTGGCTTCTTCAGCGGTCAGCCAATTAAGGATCCAGCCTAAAAAGTTCTTTTGTAAGGCTAGGTTGGTTGTCGTCGCGTAATCGAAATCGGTGCCGAGCTGCTCTTCGGCGGTTGCGGCGATGCGATCGGCCAATTCTGGAGTTAGCCCCTTAGGTTTACGGAAAATGACGTAGCGATCTTCTTTGGGCCAGTATTCTTCGCTTAATTTCGAACGAACGACTCCCTTGGGGTAAGCGGCTTCGACACACTCGTCGTCGCCAGTTACGACAAACACGTGCGAAACCGTGACGTCAGAAACCTGACGCCACTGTTCGACGTGAGCGATGCCTTTGGAGAACCAGCTGTCAGCGTGGTTGAAGCCAATCCACCCGCGATGGTAGTCCTCTCCGTACTTTGCTGGGGTTGTGTTGAAAATCTTAATTGGTGCCATGATCCTAGGTTGAAGCTAAAAGTTGTGAGTGTGGTTGTTTAAGTTGTTGGGGTTGGCTGCTCGTTTACCGAGGGAAGTTCCGAGGTGCAAGCCGGGCAGCGGGTCGCACGATACGGAACCGTGGACAAGCAGAAAGGACACTTCTTGCTATCGGGATCGCCCGGCTGAGGTTTATCGTTTCCGAACACATCCTCCAAGCTTTTGTCGACCTGACTGACCATCCGAATGATCAAAAACATCGCCAAAGCCACCAGTAAGAACGAGATGATGTTGTTGATGAACAACCCGTAATTGATGGTAGTGAGCCCGGCGGCTTGAGCTTGGGCCAGCGTGTCGTAGGGCTGTTCAGGGGTCTTTGTATTCAAAACAAAGAACAAATCGGAAAAGTCGCTGCGTCCCAGGACGAACCCTAACGGAGGCATAATGATGTCCGAGACCAGTGACTTCGCTACCGAGGTAAACGCAGCCCCCACGGTGAAGCCGACGGCCATATCCATCAAGTTCCCCCGCATGGCGAACTTTTTGAAATCCCCGATAAATCCCATCGAGCGCATCCTTCTCTAGGCATGTGTTGTTGTAAGTTGCTTTAAGTGCAACTCGCATGCCATTTTGGCGGATGTGAAGCGGGAAATACTAGAGCGATTTACCCCAATTGTGCTGAGGATTGCTCAAACATACGCTTCACGCTGGGGCGAACGAGCACAAAAAAGGTGGCTACGCCGAGAATGGTCCCTATGGGGACAAACAGACAATTGATCCCTGCAATAACCAAGCAAAACGTATAATGGCGACGTTTTTGTATTGAGAAGGCGGCAATGACTTGACAGGCCATTAACGCAACCGCCAAGCCTAGAATGATGAGAATCAAAACCCCAAAAAAATCAAACGGCGAAGAAGGGTAGTCGATAGTCGCGTGTTGACCGAACTCTTCTGAGGCTTCCGTGGGAAATCTTATTTTTGTCAACGGTGGTCTGTTGTTGAAAAACGAACGAATCATATAGAGCTGAAACAGCAGCAACAAGCAATACAACAGGTTTAGCCCTGCCATGATGTAGTAGAGAATCGACAGGATAAATAAATATTGCGCGTCGTTCTCGTTTTCAACTTCTGCCATTTCCATCGTTGCCTCTCTCGCTTCACTAGTCCGCGCCGAATAATCTTCTCACCTCGGGACGGACCAATACCAGGATGGTAAAGACACCCAAGACGGTTCCCACAGGGAACGAAAAACAAATAATCACCGCGATCACCAGGCAATAAGTATGCTGCTGATGAGACCGCAGGAATCTTCCGGCCAGGAATGTGCAGAAAGCGATTGCCTGGCAGATGATGAAAATTGCCCCGCCGATCAGCATGAATAGCATGCCGCCCAGCAGCGGAGCCGGACCGGCGGGATGTGCGTTTGCGGCGGCACCGGCGATGATCATGACAAAACCAAAAGCAACATGAATCAGCGGAAAGCAGCCAATCAGTGCTGTCAGCCCGGCCAGGATAAAATAGAAGATCGAGAGTAACCTCAGTTGATACTCGTCTTCTCGTAGGCTGACCGGGCTTTCTGGTGTGGGCATTGTCATTAGTGCATCTCGGTTTCAACGGTGCCAATTCCACCGCGATAGTAGCTAAAGGTGACGCTGGGATGGTCCGCCAAAAGTGACATCGGAACACTCGTGTCAGCGATTCCCTTGCTAATCATCAACGCCGAAAGCCGTATGCCGAACGGGTTGTCGTGATGACCAGGGTGCCAGATCGAAACGCGTTCGGCTTGCCAGGTTTCTTTTGGCCCGACGGTGCAAGCCCGAATGGGAACTTGCGGCACGTAGCCGCCGCCACTGGTCCGGGCATTTTGGATGACCGTCATCGGGTGCAAATCGGTCACGCGTGTTCCCAATTCGCGGTACACTTCCGGCGGAGGTGGTGCGTCGATGTAGTCCCCTTCGCGCTTCGGCGGATCGTTAAACGCCCAGTGCTTCACTTCGCCTTGCCCGCCTTGCATGACGACGCAACGAATATCGCTAAACGATTTAGAAAACGCGGCTAAGCCCCCCGTGGGAAAGTGAAGGTTGGCCGGTGAGATTGCTAGTTTCGGATCGATGCGATCGAAGCAGAGATCTTTGTCGGCTTTGGCAAACGAAAGGGGAAACTCGACCGGCACCGGGTTATCGTCTGCGTCGACCCATTCGTCCATGCCCCAGAAATGAGCATCATGTTTCTTGAGGTCGATCCCCAGGGCGTTGACCATGCGGGCCACCAAAGGCAATTGTTCTGTGGGCCCGATAGGTCCACAGATACCGCAGGGGTTGTCGGGCGTGCTTTGCTGCCAAGCTTGAATGTATTCCAGGGCTTCGGCACAGTACAACTCTTCCAGTGTGTCGAAGATGCGGACTTCGAAACCAGGACGAGAAAGCTGCAGCAAATCTTCGGCGGTCAGCTTAGCCGCATCCGCCAATAATTCTTCGTCGAGGGTTGTGTAATCCCACCAGCCAGGAGCTACTTTGCTAATTGGTCGTGCCACGGTTTATTTCCTTGATACTCGTTAGGTTGTTCGTCGTTGTTGGGGATTTATTAGAGAAGTTCCGCCAGGAGATCGTTTTCAGGGAAGGCGTGCCCTAAGTGTTGTCGAAAAGCTTCGGCATACTCCACGCCAATCAGCGAACCGCGATGGGCACTGAATCGCTTCATCGCATCGAGGTACTCGTCCATGCCATGGTGGGCTCGTAACCAGTCTCGCTGCGAGGCATGGCAGGCCAGCATTTCCGCCTTTTGATCGATCTGGGCTGAAACGTCGATGACCGTAGTCGGGGTAACCATCTGGCCGTTGTAAGGATTTTTGCCTTCCACCGGATCGGCGTAATACAAGTGCGGAATGTGTGCGCCGGTCGCGCGTGGCAGGGACGAAGCGTTGGGGATGGGAAAACTGAACGCGGCACTACGGGCCAACAGGTGGGTTTGCTCGTGATCGAGCATGTAGTCTTCGCGCGGGTGGGTGATGACCAGCGTGGGGTTAATTTGCCGGAACAGGTCGATCGCTTTGCGGTTAGTTGCTTGATCGAAAGCCACGTTCACGTCAGGCTCGCCCAGGGTGTGGTAGGTGGCGCCGATGCTTTGCGCCGCAGCAATTCCTTCCGTTTGGCGAACCGCCGCGATTTCTGCCCGGCTGAGATTCTCGGAACCGCAATCGCCATTGGCCGCCGTGGCGATGTGAACTTCCCACCCCAACTGGCCCAGGCGAATCAGCACGCCGCCACACAAAATTTCGGCATCGTCCGGGTGGGCCATAAAACAAAGAACCACATTCTTCGCGTCAGACAATGATTGCTCCTAATCGCACTGGCCAAGGAAGGAACCCGCAGGGCGGAGGGAAATGGGGAAGGATTTGCGAAGAGTGTACCAGAAGAAAGGCCATCTGGCGAAAAGGTTTTTGTGGGGCGGTGGGAGTTTTTGCTCGTTAGAGGTCGAATAAGAAATCGAGTGATTTCCAGCCGTTAGACGTTTTATCAACGATCGACGGATCGTAGTGCTGAATCAAACCACAATAAATACAACTGGCAACGATGAACTCGTAACACTGCCAATCCATCAAACGGGAAATGCCATTCCCTGTGGTCGCAATGCGTCGTACTCGGGCACCATACGATCGACAACAGCCACAACGGTACGTTTGGGCAAGTTTATTATCGAAGCATTTGTCACCTAAGTGCCTTGGGCCAGTTTGTGGCAAGGGACTTGGCCGAACTCCATAGTTGCACGCGGGGCAGCGATATTGGGTTTCGGCTAGTTCCTTCTTGCAGGCAGGGCATTGCATCACAGGTTCCTCAAAACGAAATTGCCTACCGGTTATTCGTCTCTCGGTGCCAATTATGGCGCCGAATTCAGCAAGCTTCCAGCGATGCTCAGCCATAAAAAAAGGGCCTGCCGAAGCAGACCCTTTCATGCAAGGTTTCATTCTTTGGTCGGGGCGAACTTAGTTGTTCGCGGCGACCTTCTGTTGTTCTAGTAGACGGACGTAGTCCTCGGTGATGTCGATCACTTCGTCGAAGTAGTAGTCTTTTTCGACCACTTGGTTCGGGTCTTCCTTGTTTTCGTTGACCAAGCTTTCGATCTCTTTTTCTCGTTCGCTCAGGGCATCGTATTCGGCCATGAACTTCTCTTTGTTGAGATCGACTTGCTTCTTATCCTTCTGTTCAAGGTAAGTGTTGATCATCTTGTCCATCTTGGCAAAGCCTTCGGACGACTCGCGACGTTTGGCCGACAAGCGGTTTAGTTCCGCCACGATGGGAGCCGCGTTGGCGTTGCTCTTGGGGTACTCGGTCGTTTTCACCGTGTCGAACGGAACTGGGTAGTCGAGGTCACCCTCGGCGATGTCCATGTTCGTGGTCAACGAAGGCAAAGCGACGTCAGCTTCAACCCCTTTCAACTGCGTGCTCTTGCCGCTTGGGCGATAGAACTTCTGCAGCGTGATCTTCAAGGCGCCCAGCGACGGTGGATTGACCGGATTGGCACCGATCAGTTCTTCGCGGCCCAGGTCGAGTAGCGTTTGCACGGTACCTTTTCCGTGGGTTTGCTTATCGCCAACGACGATACCACGACCATAGTCTTGGATGGCACCTGCCAGAATTTCGCTGGCACTAGCGCTCATCTTGCTGGTCAGCACAACCAACGGGCCATCCCACAACATCGACTTGTTGACGTCGTCGTAGGCGTTGACGTTGTTGTCGGAATCTTTCACTTGAACCACTGGACCGCGATCGATGAATAAGCCGGTCAGGTCGATCGCTTCGGTCAAGCTACCACCACCGTTTCGACGCAGGTCGAGCACGACAGCTTGGACACCCTTTTCGCGGAATTCGAGCAACAAGCGAGCCACGTCAATCGTGCTGCGTTTGAAGTTCCGTTTACCGGCGCGTGCACCTTCCATGTCCATGTAGAACGAGGGAAGATCGATCCAACCAATCTTGAGGCTTTGGCCGCTACCGTCGTCCAGCGGTTGATCGATGATCTCGCCGCGAGCTTCGCTATCGGTCAGTTCCACTTTGGCGCGGGTAACGTTGTAGATCTTGGTCTCTCCCTTACCTTTCTTTTTGACGCCCAAGCGAACAACGGTGTTGGCCTTGCCGCGGATCATGTCGACCACATCGTTCAGCTTCATGTCGATCACGTCGACCATTTCGCCGTCGGTACCTTGACCGACACTCACGATGACGTCTTCTGGTTCGAGCTTTTCTTCTGGGTTCTTCTTGCCAAGCTTATCGGCAGCACCGCCAGGAATCACTTTCGAGACCTTGCAGAAACCATCTTCCGATTGCAGGGCAGCCCCAATACCTTCCAGGTTCAACCGCATCTGGATGTTGAAGTTCTCCAGCGTGCCAGGCGACATGTAGGTGGTGTGTGGGTCGTACGAGGAAGTGATCGAAGTCAGAAACACTTCCAACAGTTCGTCCTCGCTGGTCTGGCCGATCCGGCGGGAATAGCTGTGGTAACGTTTGCGAATCCGCTCCTTGGCTTCTTCCAATGTTTTGCCGTCGGCCATCTGCGAGAGCAGGTCGTACTTGATTCGTTTCCGCCAGCGATCGGTCGCTTCAGCCGCATTGGCTGGGTAGTTGACCTTATCGCCGTCGGTGATGAAGACTTCGTCTTCATCGAAGTTAAAGTCATGGTTTGCGAGCAGGTCGTCGACGGTTTGCACGCGTTCTAGAGTGCGTTTGGTGAAGCGATCGAAGACCATGTGAGCGAATTCGGTGTTGCCACTGCGGACCTGATCGTCCAGCAACTTGCGGTTCGCGGCAAATTCGTTGACGTCTTGCTGAGTGAAGTACAACTTCAACGGATCCCAGAACTTGAGGAACTTGTCGAAAGCCCGTTCCGAGATGGTGTCGTCCAGCGGAGCGTTCGAGAGGTGATCGCGAAGCAACAAACGCGAAACCATCCGCGAAATGTGACGCTCCGGCAGGTTGTTTACCGGCGGGCCAATGGGAGGCTGAGCCGGCGCAACCTGAGGAACTAGCGAGGCAGCGACCAAAGCAGCGAAGGTAGCTAATGCCGTGAAAAGAAAAATCGCCGGATGGCGCAGATCAGTCCACTTCCGTCGAACGTTTGCCATGGTAATTCCTTAATCGCAAAAATATGCGTCGATATGTGAGATTAGTGGATTGAGGGCAGCGGGAGGGGTTAGCCTTATCGTATCTGGGTCGGCAACTTCACTCAAGCCGAATGCACTAAACCAGATACGGCGATTCAAGCCGCCTAATCCATGTAAACACCGATTCCATACGCTGGCATCGGTAATAAGGTTGTTACCGCAGCGGCTTATTTCCTGCGTTTTCATTGGCGAAATTTGTGACCCGACTGGCAATTTACCGTGTAAATTCCGTAAGATAAGGCAGCATCTGAGTTTAGTGAATCCATCGCGGACCCGTTCGCGTGTCATCAGAAACCGGGGAATGTTCGACTGAGCTAATGGCGATCTATAGCTACCTAAAGATGATTTCCGGTAACGGACCGGGGAAGAGTTTTCCCTTAGACGCAACGCACGATAACCTTATCGGACGCGGGTTGGAGTGTGATATCACCTTAACCGACCCCCTCTGTTCGCGTGTGCATGCGGCCATTTTTTCGAAGGAGGGGAAGTGGTTTGTCCAAGATCGCGAGAGTCGGAACGGCAGCTATTTAAACGACGCCCAAATTAAAGACGCCGAACTTAAAGACGGCTCCCGCTTGAGGTTAGGTGATACTGAATTCACTTTTAACCACAGCGCCCAGCCCCCCACATCGCACGATGAGCTCCCTTTGAGCATGACTCAGACCATTGTGCGGAATATGCCGGTTAATCCGCAAGATACGAACCTGATTGCGCTAAAGGAGCTAAAAGACTACCAGCAGGCTCAGCGACTTTTGTTGCTGCACCAGTTTGCGATCCGCCTATTGGGGGAGGACGACCCCAATACGATTATCCAGGTCACCTTGGAAATGGTCAAAGAGCAGACTCAGGCCGTAGTGGTGGGTTTTTTATGGCTCAGTGATGATGGACAGTTAAGAGCCAAACGAATCTATCCCGAAGATACCGAAGGCCCTGCTCCGCTAAGCGAAGCGCTAACCGAGATCGTTACCAAAAAGGGGAATGCCGTCTGGATAGCCAACGAGGCCCCTGGCGAGACCAGTAAGAAGCTTACCCATTTTGCCGATGCGATTTGTGTTCCTCTAATTCACTCGAAAAAAACGTTTGGAGCCTTGCACCTTTATCGCGAGCGAGAAAGATTCTGGCACAACGAACTCGATTTTGCGATTTCGGTAGGCAATATCTTAACGATTGCCCTGTTGCGGGCCTGGCGAGTGACTCAGTTGCAAGCAGGCTATCAGCGATTAGTGGATAAGTCGGCCGCATTCGACGAGTTAATCGGCGAGAGCCCAGCCATGGGGGAGTTAAAGCAGAAGATCACGCGCATCTCGAAAGCGGCTGGCTGCGTGTTAGTGCGGGGCGAGAGTGGTTCGGGCAAGGAATTGGTGGCCCGCGCCTTGCATAAGGCTTCGAATCGCTCCGACCGTCCGATGCTCAGCGTGAATTGTGCCGCCCTGCCAGAGAACCTGATGGAGAGCCAGCTATTTGGTCATAAGAAGGGCGCGTTTACCGGGGCCGACTCAGATCATATTGGCTTTTTTCAGCAAGCGGACACAGGAACTTTATTCTTAGACGAAGTGGGTGAGCTAACGCTCGACGGTCAGGCCAAGTTGCTCCGAATTCTAGAAGGGCACCCATTCCTTCCTTTAGGGGCGACTAAAGAAGTGAGTGTCGATGTTCGGGTGATCGCTGCCACCAATCGAGACTTGGCCGAGTTCGTCCGAGAGAAGCGGTTCCGAGAAGATCTCTATTACCGATTAAGTGTCTTTGAGTTATACATTCCTCCGCTACGAGAACGTGGAAAAGATGTTCTTATGCTAGCGGAGCACTTCCTCGAGCATTTTCGCAAGTCGCACGGCAGGCCACTGCTGACGCTATCGGAAAGTGCCAAGAAGAAACTGGCCGACTACGCTTGGCCTGGCAATGTGAGACAGCTTCGCAATGTGATCGACAGTAGCGTAGTGCTGGCCGATGGCGAATCGATCCAAGCCCATGATTTAGGGCTTCGAGATGCTGGTCTTAATGGACCAGAGTCGTTAAGGTTTGACTATTGGGAAAAAAAACTGATCGAAGAAGCCCTCTCCCGAACTGGAGGGAACATTCCCGAGGCCGTAAAATTGCTTGGTACTAGCCGAGCAACGTTGTATCGAAAAATCGAAGAGTATCAAATTCAACGCTAGATCGCCCGACTGCATGGAAGGCAGGGGAACACCCTGCGGCAGAATAATGTTGGCCCGTTCTCCTTTAGTCTTGACCTCAGTGAGGCCCTTTCGGCCTCATCCTTTGTTTCGGAACTCGCACGCGCAAACCATATTGGCTGCGTTCTGGTCGGGGCACAATATTTCGTATCAAGCTCGTCAACATTTTGTGGTGTTTGACGACGGTGATCAAATTGTTCTGCACGACGATTGCCCCAAAACCTGGAAGCCTGGGCAACGCGCTGTGCTGATGGTCCATGGCCTAGGAGGCAGCCACAGCAGCAGCAACCTGGTGCGGATCTCGCATAAGTTAAATATGTTGGGCATTCGCACCTTCCGGGTCGACCTGCGTGGTTGCGGTGCCGGCAGCACGCTGGCGAAACGCCCTTTTCATGCTGGGTGCAGCGAGGATATCGCTCAGGCCGTAGAAACGGTTAGTGCTCTGTGTCTGGGATCTCCCATCACGTTGAACGGCTATTCGATGGGAGCCAATATTGTCTTAAAGTTGGCTGGCGAAATCGGTTCAGGGCGACTGGGTGGCGTCGATAGTGTGATGGCGGTTGCGCCACCGATCGACTTGGGCTATTGTAGCCGCAACATGAATCGCGGATTCAATCGGCTGTACGATTGGGACTTCTCGCGTCGGTTGGTCCGAATGGTGCAAGGGCGAATCGAGAAAGACGAAAACTACTACGATGGTTTTCAGTTCAACGAGAAGCCGTGGCGACTGATCGAGTTCGATACCATCTTCACGGCTCCGCAGTGTGGATTCGAGTCGGCGGAAGATTACTACACCCAAGCCAGTTCCGCCCGGCTGCTACCGAAAATTCAAATTCCTGGCCTGATCTTGGCAGCGGACGACGATAGCGTGGTCCCGATCGAGATTTTCAAAAAGAATCCTCGTTCCAGCAGTGTCGAGCTTGAGGTTACCAAGGGGGGCGGTCATCTCGGTTTCATTGCCCCGCGAACCATTGTGCCAGATCGTCGTTGGATGGACCAACGCGTTGTTCATTGGATCGCGAAGCTCGATGGGCATAGCGCCTTTCTCGACGATTAGCCGGCTGGTTTTCTGCAGCTTAGTTCACAGAAACGGCTGAGTTCGCAATCGACGATTCATCGGTAACGCGAGCGCGACTAATCGCTTGTATGCCGTTGCACCGATCCAAATTCGCTCGTGCTTCTTGAAGCCGGTAGTAGGCATCAACCACAGGGGGTGGCAGTTCTCGGGCCGCTTTTTCAGGCGAGGTTCGTAGCCACTTTTCAACGTTGGTGTGTTGCTGGGAAGGGTGAACGATAGAAGTGAGGTAGTCCAGCGGCGAATCAATTCGGCGGTGTTGGATTTGGGCGTCGTACTTTCGACGCACCTCCTGCCAATTGGCTTCCTCGCGTACATAATGGCCGGCCGTATTGGCCGCATGGCGATCGCCAGCCAGGTACAACGCTACCATGTAACGTGATTCTGGGAGTTCGTTTTCCTTCGAGGGGCCACCAGGCACGATCGGCTGACGCATCTTGGCGCGGCAACGGACGGTCATCGTATCGGCCGACCAGCCTTCTGGAACTGCCAAGATCACGCCCAGTGTGGTTGTCCCTTCCAGGCTCGTTTGCGGCGTGCGATTGAAGCGAAAGTAAACTCCGCGGCCTCGATGGATGGTACCACTGGCCGAGACCAGCTTCATCTCCGGAATCACATCGACTTTTTCCACCGACGATTGCTTACGGCTGATACCAAGCGAGCCGTTGCCACCCAAATTCGGCGTGAGCGTCTGATTGGCGATCAGTTTGCCGTCGACGTTGTATTCAACGCGTTTCTCTTGCGAGATGTTGCCAGCGTAAGGGCTTTGCAGCGTGGTTTGTGGCGAGAAGTCTTCGATTTGAATGTTCGGATTATGGGGCTCGATCAGGAAGGTGGTCTCGGTTAGGTCTTTCGAGATTCGCGAGTCGACCATTGTCGAGATCATCACGTCTAATTGCATCAGCCGATATCCGGGCCGTTGCAGTTGGAACTCGGGAGTCGTGATATCGTGGGCAGGCGTGAGATAGCCGACATCGAATTGAACAGGCGAACCAGCCCAAAGCAGCGCAGGGGAGGTGGCGAGAAATCCAATAGCTATCAATTGCCGGACGGTGCGAACCATTTTTGCTGGCCTTTATGCGATTCCTAAGTAGTCTTCGCGGCGTCAAAGCAGGTCGCATTCCGTGCGATTGAGAAAGTCCTATCCTTCCGTGCTGGCCGAATCCATTTCGATCACGAGGTATCCTATGCTACGTATCGAGTGCGGCAAGGGTTGGCGAAAACCAGCAGAGAAATCGCTGGTTTTCGCTAATTTGGTTGTCTGCTGGCGAAGCAACGCTAGCCGAGAGAAACTTGGGAGAAGCTGGCGATCGGCTCGTGGCCATGGCCTTCTTCCACCGGTTTGTTACCGGGGCGAATGCTCAGTCGGGTCTCCATGCCTGCTTCACGGGCCGCATCAAGCTCGGCGGTGACATCGCTGATGAACAGCACCTTTTCGCCTGCTTCACCGATCTCGGCAGCAATGGTGAGGTAGCTCTGAGTTTCCTTCTTGGGCCCCGTGGTCGTATCGAAATGGCCTGAGAAATAGGGGAGAAGGTTGCCGGCTTCGCTGTGCCCAAAGAACAACTTTTGGGCGGCGATACTGCCGGACGAATAGATATAGACTCGCAAGCCAGCCGAGGTCCATGCTTCCAGGGCCTCGGGGACGTCTTGGTAAACCTGGGCGACCAGTTCACCACGTTCAAAGCCATCTTTCCAGATCATGCCTTGCAGCTGCTTTAAACCGGTCGCTTTCACATCGTCAGCCATGAGACGGCGAATCTCGCTAGCGACCCGTTCGCGTCGTGACGATTCGTCGGTCAGATCAGCGGTCCAGGCCAAAAAGCTTTGGTGTCCGGCATCTTGGGCAATTTGATCGAGGACCGGCGAGAGTTCTGGCGCGTTCCAGGCACACTCTAGGTAGTTGTCTAGTTCGCGCAGGACAAACGGAAACATCACGTCATACACGAAGCTGACGCTGGATGTGGTGCCTTCGATGTCAAGCAGGATGCAGTTCCAAGGTGATGCCATTAGAGTTTCACCACAGGGTCAATGTCGTCCGCTTTCGGCAGGAAATCGGGGCCCCAGCACAGAGGCGAATACTTAACGTGCACGCCGTCGTCCATGTAATGCGGCGTCCAACCGGAAGGATCTTCGAACAGACGGATGCAACGAATGTGGCGATCGCTGCAAAGGTTGAACCAATGCTGCGTGTCGCGTGGCACATTGATCAAATCGCCTGATTCAACGAGGACAGCAAAGACTGGCCCGTTTTCAGGATTGATATGAAACACGCCCCGACCTTCTACCGTGAAGCGAACTTCGTCTTCGCTGTGGGTGTGTTCTTTATTGAATTTCTCGAGCATCGCATCGAGGTTGGGTGTTTCTGGCGAGACATTGATCACGTCGGCGGTGACAAACCCGCCCTGTTTTTTCAGGCGCTCAATTTCCGGCGAGTAGGCTTCTAAGATCTCTTCATTGGTCGCTTTTTCGCCAATGCGACCAGCGACATCCCACTTTTCGTACCAGATGCCAAACGGCTGCAGAAAGTCGCGAATCTCTTGCACTTCGGTCAGTGTGCGGTTTTCGTCAGGAATGGAAATGCTGGCCATGATGCCGGAAGCTCCCATCGCCGTGAGGGGCGAAATTTGGTGGAAGGTGAACGTGTGCGAATAAGAAAAGGGGATTGCTAGGCGGGGTTACAAAGCTTTCCCTGTGCTGAAAGTTTACGCCCTAAGACTTCAAAGAGAAACTCATAAACCTCGATGTGGCGACGAGCTTCCGCGACGTCTTCTCCCCAAGTGTATAGGCCGTGGTTGCGAATCAAAAAGCCGTGAATCGGCGGTTGCGACTCGTCATGCAGGCGTTTGTCGACCTTCTCGGCCAGCTTAGGAATGTCTTGCGTATTGTCGAAGATCGGCACCGATTCGACGTGGCGGTGCGTTTTCACGCCAGCCAAGCCCTTGAGCATTTCGTAATCTTCGATCTCGAAACTACCTTGGGCTGCGAAGTGGTCGGACAATAGCGTGCCCCATACCGAATGGGTATGCAGTACCGAGCCAACGCCTTCCAGCCGAGCGAGAACAACATGCAACAACGTTTCCGCTGAAGAACGGGGTTGATCGGTGGTGGGTTGATTGTTGGTATCGACCTGAACGCCGTCGTAGTTGCAGCGAACGAAGTCTTTGGGCCGCAGACGCCCCTTATCCATACCGCTGGCCGTGACAACCAACTGAAGCGGGCTGCGATTGAGAACCACGCTGTAATTGCTGCTGGTGCCGACTGACCAACCGCGTTGGAAGAAGTACTGGCCGGTCTCGCGCAATTCGGCGATGGCTTTTTCAGCTCCGGCTAGGGCAGGATGGGAAGGGGAGGGGGTGACTTCGGTATCGGTAGTCATAAGGCTCGAAATTATCTTCCGCCAGGCCGGACGAATTGGGGGTCGCCTCGGTCATCGGCAAGCAGGGCGAGTAAAAAGTGTGAGTTTAGCAAATCGGGGGCAGGGTTCAACGGAACAAGCCTACGTGAGGGAAGCTTAGCTATGCATGCGCGCGTTTTCGTATCCCTTGGCAATAATCGCTGCTTCCGCCGTGGCAAGCTCGTCCAGGCGGGCCATCACTTCTTTTTCTGGGGCATAGTGCTTCGCTAATCGCACATAAACGGCGTGATGCCGGGCCTCGGATTCAAACAAACTATCGTAAAAGTCGCGTAACTCTGCATCAGGTAGGTGCTTGCGGAGTTGGCCGAATCGCTCGCAACTCCGTGCTTCGATCAGTCCGGCAATCAGCAAGCGATCAACGGCTCGCTGTGGTTCCTGGTTGCGGATCAGTTCGTGCAGCTGGTTACCGTAATTACTTGGCTTGAGGCGGAGGAACTTGATTCCACGTTTTTTTAGTAGGTCGAGCACCATGTGAAAGTGTTCGAGTTCTTCGTTGACGATCGAAGTCATTTCGCGGCATAGCTCTTCATCTTCGACATAAGCGAAGATCAGGTTCAACGCTGTGCCAGCCGCTTTCTTTTCGCAGTGGGCGTGATCGATCAGGACCAAGTCGGTGTGCTTTTCGACTTGATCGAGCCAACGCTGGCTTGATTCGGACTTTAAATGCAGCATGGATCTATCTCGTGAATTGGGTTTTCACAAGCCAATTTAGTGTCCCTGCCGCGAAAGAACGAGGGGTGTCTGCCGGGGGCAAGCATAAGAAAAGCCCCTCCATTTTGCCAAATAGAGGGGCTCGCATGAAAAGGTGACCCGTGCGTTCGTGATTCACTTAAAAGCGAACACCGAAGTTGAACCCACGACCGTTGATCTGGATTCCACTCCCTCCGTAGTACGGATACGGGCTGTAATAGCGGTAGCTGGGACGATAGTAGTTGCGACCGTAATACGATGGTCCACGATGATACGAATGGTAGCCATAGCCGTGCCCGTGGTGGTAGCCGTAATTGCCATGGTGTCCGTGATGGCCGTGATGACCATGGTGCGGTCCGCCAGCTTCGGCATTGGATGCGGCACCAAACATCAAACCAGTGGCAACAATCGCAGCAAGCAATAACGATTTCATGATGAACTCTCCAGAATTGAGTGATTTCTTATCTGGCAGCGATGACATTGTCGTGATCAAGCTGCCGAGCCCGAGGTGGTTTGACAGCTAAATAATGCAGAAGGAATGCCAAAAACGCTACGAATAGCGCAAGTCGTTATGCTGTAAATGCTTGCACTATTTGTAGTGTTTAGGGAAACGAGGAGGTGTGTTGTCGATGTGACAACTTTCATCTCAAAAGATGACACAGAGGATGTCATTCTGATTGATCCGCGCTCGTTTCTCTTGTGGGTATCCTCGGCGGCTATATTGGGGGCTTGTCGTGCTTTCGCCTAAGCTGGTTCGGAATTAGAGGATGCCAGCAAGGCATGCTTCGTATACCTCAGGAGGCTGGTGAAAATCGTTATATCTTGCCTAGTTGAAATAATTCTTATAAAGCGCAGGGCGTTTGTACTCCGATGGTATTACCAGGCTCTTGGACCTAGCGAGGGGGAGGAGCAGGGAAAGTGGTCTGGGGCAGGAATGATCATTTTTTGTGACGGTCGTCATTTTGAATGCCAGCCGAGATACGCATGACAAGCGCGGATATAAGTATTGTTGTCACGACGTTTGAGCGTCCTGGCCATCTAAGGAATTGCCTGCGTTCTTTAGAGAACCAAGATTTCGACGCCAGACGCTGCGAAGTGATCGTGGCCGATGATGGTTCTGCGGGAAGCGAAACCGAAGCGTGTGTGGCCGAGTTTGCCCAGCGATGGGGGGGCCGCACCCTCTTTCTTACCCAAGCCAAAGCTGGTTTTCGTCTAGCAATGTGCCGTAACAAAGCGGCAGCCGTGTCGCAGGGGCCCGAGCTGATCTTCCTGGATGGAGATTGCATTGTGCCCCCCCAGTTTGTCCGTTCCATGGTCGAAGGATTGCAGCCTGGGGTCGTGTTGGCGAGCGATTGCTACCGTTTGTCTGAAAAGGCCACCCAATCAATCAACGGCGATCGCATTGACGCTTGGGATGTGGAAAAACTGATTTGCCAAAACGAGGTGAAGCGTCTCTCGCGCAAGACCTTTCGGGCACGTGTTTATTCTCTGCTTTCTCTGCCGATGCGTCCGCGCCTGACTGGTTGTGCGTTTGCCTGCCGACGGGAAGATTTACTTGGCATCAACGGCTTCGACGAAAACTTCGTTGGTTGGGGATTCGAGGATCGCGATATCCAGCGTCGCTTTTTACGCAACGGGATTCGTACGAAGACGGTCTTGCATCGCGTGAAAGCGATTCATCTTTGGCATCCCTTCGATCCCACGTTTGCTCGTAACGGAGAAGGCACAGCCAATCGCGCGTACTACGAACAATCGCCAGTGATGCCGTTTTGCCAGCATGGCATGAACCAGTACTTGGATGGTTCCGTTCCTTATCAGACTTACGATCGTCCCTTGTCCTCCAGGCTCGCAGAGCCTGCTGCACTGCCGGTGGCTCAAGCTTCCAGCGGAACGTTAATCACTCCTCCTTCGAATGCGTCCGCTCTTTCGGTCTCGCTTGGATAAGGAAAGCTCAACCATGAAGATCCGTTGTTTCAAGCATCAAGGCCCGTTGAATCGAATCGAACGCGTTTGCTTGCGATCGTTTGCGGTACACCATGGGGAAGTTGAACTGTTGACCTACTGCCCGCAAGAGAACTTGCCTGAGGGAGTACGTGCTGTTGACGCCAACGAGATAGTGCCGCAGTCCAGCGAGCTATTTCGCCGCAACTCGCAAGCCGGTATCGCGGCGATGATCCGGTGGAAAACATTGCTTGAACATGGTGGCTGTTTTATCTCGACCGACGTACTTTGCATCCGCCCTTTCGACTTCGATCAGCCGGTTGTCTTCGGGCGGAAGTCGGATATCGATTGGTGCCCTTGGGGGCTTTCCGTATTAATCACGCCTCCCGCGCATCCGCTGCCCCGCT
Source organism: Bremerella cremea (assembly GCF_003335505.1). Taxonomy (NCBI): domain Bacteria; kingdom Pseudomonadati; phylum Planctomycetota; class Planctomycetia; order Pirellulales; family Pirellulaceae; genus Bremerella; species Bremerella cremea. The sequence continues at coordinate 15,915 of NZ_QPEX01000024.1, read as the reverse complement.
TCATGTTGAATCGTTGCCTGCAGCCTCATTTTCCGGTAGCTGGCGAGAAGTTGCGGCATCGCTGGAAGAAAGCCTTTCGGAGGCGATTTACCCACAATCTGAAACCAATTCGCTCATGGATGGTCGGCGACGAGGGTGGTTTTCAGGTGGCCATACGGACGCTGGAAATGGAAAACCTCGCATTGCCAATTCCTGTCTTCTATCCCATTCATGAAGCGCGCTGGCGAAGCCCCTACGACGAGACGTTTCGCGATGATTGGCCCATGCTCGATTCGACACGAGCCGTCTATTTGAATTCTTTTGAGGCCAAGCGAAATCGATTTGATTTCGAGGCCCCCTTTGTTCCAGGTTCATTGCTAGATTATTACCAGCGGCAATACTTCGGCGGATATTCCAAGGTGGCCGCCTAAGCAGGGAAGAGCGTTCTTTTTAATCCAAGGTAACAACCCTCGCAGGGAAGCGTGGCGAACAATGAGTGCAACTTTACGAATTCAAACGCTATGGATTGGAGAACGTTTATCGCGTTTGGAGCGTCTTTGTTTGGCATCGTTCGTTTATCACGGTCATCCAGTCGACCTTTATACGTATGGCGAAATTGCCGGCGTGCCCCCTGGGGTTCAGGTATGCGACGCGAACGAAATTATTCCTGAGAGCCAAGTGTTTACTTACTTCAACGGCTCGTTCGCTGGCTTTGCCGATTTGTTTCGCTGGAAATTGTTGCTCGATCGTGGCGGCTGCTGGATCGATACCGACATGCTTTGTGTCCGCCCGTTTGATTTTGAACAGCCCATCGTTTTCGGGCGAGAAATCGATCTCGCGAAACATATTCATTGGACAGCGGCCGTGGGGGTGTTGATCTTTCCTCAGGGGCACGAAGTGTGCGCTTATATGGTTGATCGCTGCCGGAATCCCCATCGGCTTGATTGGACCGATCGCCCCAAGCAAATCGCGCAAAAGCTGTACCGCCGTCTGTCAGGCAATCCGGCGCCGGTTGGTTGGGGAAGTGCTGGCGGCCCCATCGGGTTTTCTCACGCAGCCCGTAAATTCCAATTGCAGAAGTATGAAGTTCCGACCACGGTGTTTTATCCCGTCTCAGGAGCCCACTGGCAAACGCCATTCGATCGGACCTATCAAGGCAATTATCAGTTGTATAACGCAACGTGTGGAATCCATCTTTGGAACGAAATCCTCCGTCGTGAAGACTTCGATAAAGACGCGTCTTACCAGGCCGGCTCGTTGATGGAACATTACCAACAGTTGTACTTGCCAGAAGAGATAAGGATTGCGGCATGACGTTGCTTACCTATCGCAAAATGGCCAAGCAAGCCGAAAAATTGGGGCTGAACCGTTTGGTGCGTTTGGTCGGTTCGTGGCGTGGCTTGCTGGTGCTGACCTATCACCGGATCGGGAATGCCGAGCAGTGTGAGTTCGATCGCGGCGTTTATAGTACGGATGAAGCGACGTTTGCCCGGCAGATGGAATTCATTCGTCGCCACTTTGAAGTTGTGAGTGTCGACGATGTCATGCGAAAACCGGCCGACCATTGGAAGAGACGCCAGGCAGTTCTGGTTACCTTCGACGACGGCTACATCGATAACTACGAAATTGCCTTTCCCATTTTAAAACGCCTCGATATTCCCGCGTTGTTTTTCGTAACCAGCGGGTTCATCGATCAAAGGTCGATTGCCTGGTGGGATGAAATCGCTTGGATGATGCGAAAGCAATATGCTGGCGTTGAAGAAGACCAGGTCGACGATGCGATTGTGGACGTCGTCGAGAAGTTCTACGAGATCTCCGCGTCTGAGAGTGAAGACTATTTGAATCGCGTGGGCGATCAAGCGCAAACCGGTCGATATCAAGGGGCTTCACCAGTATGGATGAACTGGGGAATGCTGCGAGAGATGGCCGCAGCTGGCATGAGCTTCGGAGGACATACCGTCTCGCACCCGATTCTTACGCGTACAAGTACCAGCAACTGGGAACATGAACTCACCGAAGGCCGCCGCCGCTTAGAGGAAGAACTGGATGTCGACGTCCAGGTCTTCAGCTATCCCGTTGGTAACCCCGATTGTTTTAGTTCCGACTTGAAACAGCAAACGGCCAAGCATTACCAAGCCGCTTTCAGTTGCTACGGTGGCGTGAACCAAGGGAAGGCCGCAGGAAGCTGGGATCGTTTTGATCTGCGGCGTTGGCCTGTCTATGGACCGATGCGGCAATTTCGGATGACGACAACGTGGCCGCAGCTTCTTAATTAGAGCAAGGATTGATTCAAGTGCGCATTCAAACGTTGTGGATTGGTGAACAGCTTTCGCGGTTGGAACAGCTTTGCCTCAGTTCGTTTACCTATCACCATCCAGGCCAAGTCGATCTGTATACCTATGCCCCGATTGCCGGCGTTCCGGCTGGGGTGCGGATTTGTGACGCCAACGAAATTGTTCCGCAGGATAAGGTGTTCTCGAGCTTTCGTGGTTCATTTGCAGGCTTCGCAGATTTGTTTCGCTGGAAGCTCTTGCAGCAGCGGGGCGGCTATTGGATCGATACCGATATGCTCTGCATCCGCCCCTTTGATTTTGCCGAGGAAATTGTCTTTGGCAAAGAAACCGAAGCGTATGGCAAGGTTTTCTGGAGTGCCGCAGTTGGAGTCCTGAAGTTTCCTGCCGGTCATGCGGTAACTCAGTATATGGTGGATCGTTGTCTTCATCCGCACCGACCAGACAAGCACGATCGACCTCGTCACAGGCTTCAAAAATGGTATCGGCGTCATTTCAGTAAATCGATTTCGCCGGTGGTGTGGGGCGGATCTGGCGGTCCCAAAGGTTTTGCTTACGCCGTCGAAAAATTTGAACTGCACGAATTCATGCAAGACAATACGGTTTTCTATCCTGTCCATGGCACGTTGTGGCGTAGTCCTTTCGACAAAACGTATGTCGGAGATTACCAGCTTTTTCAAAAGACCCGAGCCGTTCATCTGTGGAACGAAATGTTGCGTAGCAACGGCTTCGATAAGGATCAGCCCTTTCAAGAGGGATCGCTCGTCGATTATTACGAACGAAAATATGTATCCCAGCGGCACGATCGCCCCAGCCTAAGAATCTATCGCCAACAGAAAAGTGAGCACCATCTAATTGCAACGGGAAAAGCAGAGCAGCGAAAAGCGGCCTAACTAAGCCAAAATGATTGGCAAGCCGAAAGCGTCATCAACAGCAGCGCGACGTTTGGCTATACCGCCCGAATAGACATCGTAGGCAGGCGGAAGATCAACGAGCGGCTGGATTGGTAGATCCATAACAGCAAGCATTCGCATCATTCCTGCCGTAAAAGATACTCGCACTCGCCATGTTCCAGCTTGCTCACACGTTCGCAGGTCGATACCGCACGTATGATCAACTGGCCCAACGCCGGTAACTTATGGTTTATGCCAGCTGCTGGCACTTACTGAACTCGGAATACAATCTCATCGGGCACCTCCTCTCGCGGTTCGACTCCTATTTCCTGCCGATCGCTTGAAAACCCGATGTACGTTCGTCGTAGAAACATATCGCACCGCTTTCGGGGCGGAAAAACATCGGAGTTACGAGCACATGGCGAATTGCCAGGTGGTCTAGCATGGTACATGCTTGGGCTAATTGTGCGGAGACTCCCAATAGTCTTTGTTCTGCCAGCTTACTTTGTCGCTGTTTACGGGTAACTCGCATCGTCAGCGAGTCCAAGTTCAAATTGTCGTTTTCGCTGAATTCATTGCTACCGTGTACCAACTGGCTTACAGGCAAAAAGCATGGATGCCCTACGACGATGACATCTAATTGCTGCCAATCCGTTGTGGTGCCACGAATCTCTCGAACCAAGTTCTGTGACGATTCAAAGACATCCGCTGGAAACCTGGCTACCGGATCGCCAAACTGTGCAGTTACCCGGTTTAGCAAAGAGTCCACGCACGGATCGTGGTCGCTTATCCACAACGTGGAATGGCTTTGTGTGACATAATCTTCCGGCGAATCGCTAGAAGGATGAGCGTCCATCCAGCCAAAAAATCCGTTTGACGACACCATGACTCAAAATCCCCTTATCGAATCGAACGACTTTTCAAACGAAGGGCGAAGACACCCTATTTTCGCACCCTGGTAACGATCGCGTCGATTAAATGGTGGATCGATTCCGCTCCATCCGAGTAAGCTGGAAGCACCCTTATCGGGCTGCTTTCCTTCTCAGCGTTTGATGATCGGGGTTCTTCTTCGGTGGACAGATTCCTCTCGATCGGACTCGCACTCCAGCTATCAGACGACTTCGTTTCAACGATCATGTACTTTTCGCATTCAAGCATTGGCAAAGCGTTCTCGTTCATTCGTAGGTCAGCCATTTCTACGGGGACGAGGGAGATAATTCCGAATTGATTGAGAACATGTGCAATCTGAAGGTTGCGAACGAGTCGTTTACGACCTTCCAAGCTCGAAATGCCAAATGCATCGGCGATCCCTTCACCAATCAAAGCTTCATCCACAACCACCACATGAAACCCCGCTTCGTATAACTCAGACGAAAGCTTCTGAGCGATATCCACGTGTTTCTGGCGGTCATCTCCTGATACAAGTACCGTGACAGAATCGTGCTCCAGTCGAGCAGCTTGAGAACCCACCGGGATTTTGCTCACAGAACTTCCGGAGTGAACGCGACCGTCATTGCTACGGCCGGTTCCCTCTCTGGCTTCTTCCGGTGGTAAAATAATTCCTGCAGCGACCGTCTCGTGCGAAATCTTGTCCACGAGAATAAATGCGCCGGTGTCGCGGGCGGCGTTGTAATGATCATGCACGATTGGTTCGTGAAGTAGGACACGGCACCGACCAATCTCATTGAGGCGGAGAGTCGTCGCCTGTTTGTCGCTGCCCGTTTCGATGTCGATCACAGATTCAACGGATTCGACTTCCGCCATCGTTTTCTTGGTGACGCATCTCAGAAAGTAGGTTCTTCCCAATTCGAGTTCGTCTCTCGCCATCCAGACCAGTTTGGCATAAACGTTCTGACTCACGTGAGATTCACTGTCGAGCGATACAATCCAATCACCTCGTGCAAGATCAATCTCATCTTCCAGCGTAATCGTCACCGCTTGTCCGCCATTTGCTGATGATAATTCTCCCTCCATCGTGACGATCGAACGCACCGTTGACCTTGTTCCTTGAGGTAGCACAATGATTGGATCGTTGACGCGGATCGAGCCAGAGAGAATGGTGCCGCTGACTCCCCGGAACTCGGAATTAGGGCGAACGACACGCTGAATTGGAAATTTAAAAAGGTCTTTTTGAACGCATTGAGAATCAGGAGAAGACTCCAACGCTTCTAGCAGGGTAGGCCCCTCGTACCAGGGCATCTGCAAACTTCGGCGACAAACATTATCGCCGCAAAGGCCAGACAAGGGGATCGCGGTTGTTTCTAGCTCGCCAAGTGATTGGGCGAATTCTCGGAAGGAACGAGCGATGGCGTCGTAGACTCGCTGCTTCTCGTCAATTAGATCCATTTTGTTGACAGCCAAAATGAATCGCTTGATTCCGAGCAGCGAAGCAATGATGGCATGGCGCTTGGTTTGCTGAACAATTCCCTTCCTGGCATCGACCAAAATCAAGGCAACATCCGATCGCGAGGCAGCCGTCACCATGTTTCTGGTATACTGCTCGTGTCCTGGACTATCGGCGATAATGACCTTCCGCCGAGGTGATCGAACATACCGATAAGCAACATCGATCGTAATGCCCTGAGCCCTTTCGTCTTCAAGGCCATCGACAAGTAACGCGGGATCAATAAGCAACTCCGTGGTTCCGTGACGCTTCGTTTCAAGCTGTAACGATTGCAGATGATCTTCGTAAACTGCGCCAGTTTCCAGCAATAAGCGTCCAATCAAAGTACTCTTTCCGTCATCAACACTTCCGCATGTCAGAAGTCGAAGAATCCCAAACGGCGGGTGTTCATGCTGAAGATCGATATCTGTTGTGCTAGTTGGGTGTGTGAACATTAGAAATATCCTTGTCGCTTTTTGCGTTCCATTGCTGCTTCTTCATCTTTGTCGATCGCTCGGCCAGCACGTTCTGACAAACGTGTCGATCGAAGTTCTCGCACAATTTCCGATACCGTGCATGCGTTCGATTTAATGGCGCCAGTCACTGGGTAACATCCCAGTGTCCGAAATCGCACCTTCATCATCTCTGCTTTCTCTCCTCGGCTCAGCGGCATTCGCTCGTCGTCTACCATGATCAAGTTGCCATCACGATGAACGATTGGTCGGTCCTTGGAAAAATAGAGCGGTACAAGTGGGATGTTTTCGAGAAGTATGTATTGCCATATTTCTTCCTCGGTCCAATCCGAAAGTGGAAACACACGCATACTCTCACCGCGATGGACCCACGTGTTGTAGAGGCGCCAGAGCTCTGGACGCTGGTTGCGTGGATCCCATCGATGATGTTTGTCACGAAACGAAAAAATGCGTTCTTTCGCCCGCGATCGCTCTTCTTCTCTCCGTCCTCCGCCGATTGCGGCGTCAAAACGATTGCGTGTCAGGGCGGATTTCAGCGGTTGCGTCCGCATGACATCGGTATAGACGCTACTAGAGAAATCAAACGGATTCACGCCTCGCTCGACTCCGTCCTGATTGATTTCCACGAGAACCTCAATCCCCAGTTCTCCGCGAACGTAGGTGTCCCGGAATTCGATCATCTCGCGGAATTCCCATGTCGAGTCGACATGGAGCAGCGGGATTGGTGGCTTCTCAGGATAAAATGCCTTGCGAGCGAGGTGCAGGAGAACGCTGGAGTCCTTGCCGATGGAGTAAAGGAGGACTGGATTCTCGAAACACTCGGCAACTTCTCGCAAGATGTAAATGCTCTCTTCTTCCAGCATTCTAAGATGTTTGAAGTTGCCTTGAAGCTCATCTGCGGCGTTTGTTTCTGGACTTGCCATTGGATTCATCCTTTGTCTCCGTTAGATATGCTGAATTGTCATGCGTGATCGATTAAGTTCGTAAGGTTGCCAGTCCTCGAATCCCCTACAGAACGCTCGATCCCCCTCTAACGCTACCAACGAGATCCAACCGTTAATTACCAGATCTCGTACGCCTGGGTGTTTCTGGATAATTACCTCGATCCGATCTCGCGGGGCTTCGATGATGACGAGAAGTCGAAGCGGTTCATGTTGCCATGAGATCCCGTTGTGAATGGATTGGATCGGCAGCCCGGTTTTCAGGTCCCCTCCGTTCCCTTCCAGCACGCCAAACTTACCGACGGCGTTATGGATCAACTTGTCGCCGCTTCCGTATTTTCGGTTGTCGACTGTCGATGCAAAGTATTGCAAGTTGATCCAACTGGTGACGATCATGGGTGCTGTCATGACCAGTTCGAGTACCTTGCCGGAAGGATCCTTGGCAGCGTCGTAACTGTGAAGAAATACGCGACCTGCCAAATCCAGCCCCTGAGTCCTCACGCGAGGCGCGACAACGAATGCGGCATTACCGACCAGGCCCCAGTCTGGTCGGACGTCTCCCCAGTTCCGACTCTTGCTTTCCAGATCCTGATTTCCTTCGATCGGAAATCGTGCGACGCGTTGGGCGGCACAGCGTTCACTTGCTGTATGGCATAACGATTCAAGCTCGCGGAAGTCTTCTCGGAATTCTTGTGGAATGGTGTCGAGTTTGGGAAGGACGATCCTTTCGGTCGTCGTGTTGTGTACCGCAGGGACAAACCAAGTCGTCTTGGGAATAGATATTCCCCGCTCTGCCAGACCCGAACGAACATCGGGGTCATTCAGCATTATCGATGCAACACGCGCGTTCGGCTCGCCGGAGTGTCCGCCGCATGCTCCACAATCAAGACCCGCCTGGAAGAGATTGTTCTGGACATCCGAAGCATGACCACACACGACCACAAATCGTGCAAAGTGATCTCGTAGTCCCAGGTTACTCAAAAACCCTTGACAGTATTCGACCTTTTGCTCGATGGAGAGTGCGTTTCGATGGTCCCCACAACAATCCGGCTCCGAGAGAACATCGGGTTCGGTATCTGACAGGGCATTACCGAACCGAGATTTAACCCAGCCGAGTGAGTCGGATAGCAACTTCCCCGCCGATGACCAGCCGAGAGTTTCCACGAACGTCAGACTTGAAATTGGATTAGATCGAAAGAGCGTGAAAATACTTCGCCAGTTTTCTTTATCTCGCGTTTGCCATTTCCAATAATTGTCGTGACGTTTGGAGGATTGTGATCTCTCCCATTCGACCTGAAACGTTGGTTTGATAAGCACTGGGCAATGGGAACTACCCGTCGCGTCGTTCGGCGAAATGTTCCGCAGCGGCATTCCAAAGAAGCCTGCGAACCCGAATGTTTGAATATGATTCGAAGAAAGTTCTAATTGGCGGCGAAGCGGTTCGGAGCGAACATCGATACAGAAGACAAACTGTCCGAGCGGCTCATTGGGGACTTCTTTCGCGTCGTCCTGTCGCAAAATGTCGGATACAAGACCACCATGAAATTTTGTCTCGCACGCGACCTGCAGGATGTGACGAATGACATCCATCTTGCCTGGCGTAGCAATTTCTTCCAGCGATGCCTCCCCATTCCAGAGATCGTCGTGAAAGCATGTCGCGACACCACCACCAGATGTTTGTACTAGAAATACCTCGTAGGCCAGCCTTATTGCTAGGAGTTCTCGTAATTCAACTGGGGAACGGTTCTTGATATAGGATGCCCAACCGAGTATTGAGCTTAGTTGTGTAAGGCAGTAAGCGAACCATAGGTGGCTTGGCAGCGAGATACTTGAGAGCATTTGTAAAATCGCCTTGTCTGTATCCTGCGGAAGGTCTTGCACAAATTGGCGAAAACCTCGCATGCCAAGTAGGTCCATACGGTAGCTGATGGAATTCATTTGTTTCCAGGCCGCGAAGACCGATTTCTTTCGCCAAGGAATTGCCCAAACCGATTCCGACTCATCGAAATAGACCGACAAACACCGTGTGATATCGTTGATTATTTGGTTGCTTCGTTCTCCTTCATTGGATTGGTCTAACGTCTCTGCCATGGTCCAAACTTTCCTTTGCGTCGGATCGTGTGGTTCCACATCGCTACGCAGCCAATCGTTGATTTCATCGATCGATACTTCATCGATCGATACTTCATCGACATCGTTCGGCTGAACGTGTTCGAGCTTGGAGTATGCAAGCATCACATCGTCGAGCGATAGTTGTCCATCTCGCTGACGCTGTCGGAAATAGCTCAGCGGAGGAAGCAAATCAACATCACAGACCGCTTTCAAGAGAGCGTTCGTGTCCTGTAATGTTTGCCCAGTGAATCCGAGGAATGGATTTACTGCTACGAAGTCCTTCAGCGGCCAGGAAGGTGGCACAACGCTGATGAGCCGCTGCAGCGTGCGATCAAATTCATGAAACGTGTCTTGCGTTATTGGGAGGGGACTTGTCGGCAATTTCTTGCCACTTCCGTCTAGGGAATTAAGAGCGACTACCATCGTCGAAGTTCTCCAAAAAATGCCGAGTATCGTGGTGTGTTTTGCAATTACGGAGTGGGAGCAGACTTTCCCCAGATCATCGCGGTCACTCGCCGTGCAGCAATGTCAAAGTAAAAGCCATTGATGGCGTGAACGTACAAGACTTGAACTGGGCGAGCGTTTGGAAAAATGATGATTGCAAGTTGAAGCACCGCAAGCGTTAGGAAGCCAATGGCGACCACCGCCGTCGCCATGTAAAAGGCAAGACTTGTGTGCGTGGTTTCATGAGGAAGTGCTTCGGCTGTGAACTGAGCGAGAACTTTATGGCTGAGAAAGTAGATTCCGCCAGTGAAGATAGCCGTAGCAATTCCTAAACTGACAATCTTGGGCGATCCGGTGGCAATACTATCCGCAATCAAATAGGTAAGTGCGAGAATCAGGACTAGCCCAAGTAACAGACCAGAGGCAGATTGAATCGACACGGTGTCCGTCGCCCATAGAAATCCACCGATGATCCCTAACGATATCACCATGCCGAAAGCCAACGCATAGAACCTTTGCATGCCCTTCACATCTGGCTGGGGGACTGGCGTTGCGGTAACGGCGCTGCCCGACCTTAGAAACGCATGGGATTTATAAAGCGAGTGAAAAATGATGTGGATCAAAGCAATTGAGAAGGCCCCTAGTCCACACTGCAACATCATGAATCCCATTTGAGACATCGTGCTGTAGGCCAGCTTTTTCTTGATGCTAGACTGCGTCATCATGATGACACCGCCGAGTAGGCAAGTTCCGCCGCCGACAGCGGTGCAAAGCGTCAGGGCACTGCTCGATTGCGAAACGAGGGGACTTAATCGAATTAAGAGGAATCCCCCTCCGTTAATAATGCCGGCATGCATTAGTGCTGATACAGGAGTTGGCGTCTCCAAGGTATCTGGTAGCCAACTGTGGAAAGGAAATTGAGCAGACTTCGTTAAGGCACTCAGTACCAAGAGAATGCAGATGGGGGCAACAAGAGGATCGTCGAACGCGCCCGGCCCCCCTGACTGGAATCGAGCGAAAAGCTGACTAAGTTCGCCGGTCCCCCAAAGCCGATAGACGAGGTAGATGGCAATCCCTAGAAATAAGTCTCCCAGCCGACTTATTAAGAACTTCTTTCGGGCAGTCCACATTGCCCAGGAACGATCGGAATAGTGCGTCAGTAGTTTATGAAGTGCAACACTCGTTAGTACCCAGAACGCAAAAAGCTGAATCAAGTTGCCACTGATAACCAAACCGAGAATCGCTCCCAGGCAAACCATCAGCCACTTATGGAAATACCCTGCTTTCGCATCGCCGTTCATATAGCTGTAGGCGTAGCGAGTAATGATCCATCCGACATACGAGATCAAGAGGGCTATCAATGCCGATACTCGATCGTAATAAATGCTGATTTTCAAATGTCCATCCAGGTCTCCCCATGTCCAACTGTCAGTGACCTCTCCTCGGAAAAATAAGAGCACCGAGAACAAAGAAAACCAGACGCCGCTCACAGACACCAAGGCATAGGAAACCCGTCGCATCAAAGCCGCATGGCGATTGGCCCATGAACTTGGGATTGCCAGTGCCAGCACCAGCACAAACGGGGCAGCATAGATAAGCATCGGCGGTATCGGCATCGGGCATCCTCTTCCAAATTGTCCTGTGGCTTCGTCAAGATAACACGCGAAGTTTAAAGCACGACAAATGTGTCGTCAATTGCGTGTCGTTGATTTTCGGCAGGAAGGGAGCACGGACTTGAGTCTAGAATGAATCTGGCAACACACGACATTGGTGTCAGGATTGCCAAATCACGAATCGTGCCGTAAGATAAGTTGTTTATCCATGAGACTTTAGGGATAAGAGATCCCAAGTTGGATACATCCCTCGCGAGGGCGAAACTATGGCGGCACCTCCCAGAAAAAAAAAGCCTGTTAGTACGGTACCGAAGACAAGAGCGTCCCCTTCCCGAAGCGTCGCAACGAAATCTCTCCCTCCAGAGAAAGCGAACACGGCACGGTGGACATTCCTGACGAACCACTCCCATGTGTTGGTCATTTTATCGCGAAATCCGAGCATGGTCCTCCGAGAGGTTGCAATCAAAGTCGGGATAACAGAGCGCGCAGTCCAGCGAATAATTGCCGATCTAGAGGAAGCAGGCGTAATTCGTAAAGAAAAGGTAGGACGTCAAAACCATTACCTGATCAACGCGGATCAACCTCTTCGACACCCGATCGAATCGCACAAGATGATCAGTGATCTTCTTGAACTGCTTAGCGAGAACGAAGAAAGCAATTCGTGAGAGAACGGATTCCTTGGAAGTACTGCGATAGCCCACGACTTTCGGACAGTGGCGGGCCAGATTTCTACGTCGCTAATACCGGGGCGTGTTCGGCTTCGTATTGATCGGGCGCTTTCGCAAACCGACGCTCCGTCGTCGAAGAAGCTACGAAAACGCCCCATTGATGTCGCCCGGAAACGATATCCCCGGCATAAACAGGGCTGGTGATAATTCGCCGCACGCTTGAACTGTTGAAACGCTTGCCAGGTTCATCTGGCAAGGCGTAGCAAGCTGGGACAAAGTCAACGCGAGGCCGAAGCTCGGCGGTTCCGCCAGCAATGCGAATTCATCGTCTGGGGATCCAAGGGCAAAGCACCTAGCGTCGGTATCAGCTTGCCAGGCTCGTTTCGGGTGTCACTCGTCAGGGGAACCAAGCGAGTTCACGCAGCCCAAAAAACAGTCAAACTCATCAGCGAAGTCTGCCGCTGCACCAGGCACCAAGAAAACCCTAAGGTCCTCGATCCATTCGCCGGAAGCTGGACGACCTTGCTGGCAGCACGCCGTCAAGGCATTCAGGCGGTCGGGGTGGAGTAGAGTCCTGTGATTGGGGCTTTGGCGGTGGAACGATTAAGCAATGGAGTTCGCCCTTGATTCGATTTGACATCGTAGAATCGCATAGGCCGGAGTTCGAGTCGTCGTGATCTCAATAGTTATTCGGCGATCCAAGCAAGAATGTAAACTTCGTCGGTTACAATATTCATTGGCAGCCGAAGGCCGTTTCGATCGCCATCGAGGTAGTGATATGGCTCTTTTGCTTCGCGGCGGTTGCCTCGCCCGAAATCTTCTTTTGCTGATGCTATCGCATCGTTCTTAACCGTCATTTCGATAGGTTACGATTATGTCTGATTTGGAATGGTTACTGACGCACTCCCGACATCCTTATCATCGAGGAAGCATCGAGCAGCCGTGTCAAACCGGCGACATCGCAAGCCGAACCTGTGCCGATCGTGTTTCGCTGCAAGTGGTAGTCGATGGCCCGGTGATACAGCAGATCTGGCATAACGCCGTCGGCTGCATGGTTTGCCAGGCTTCGATCTCTTATCTCTGCGAAATGTTTGAGGGGCTAACGATTGATGAGGTGCAAAGCCAAACCGAAGTGGACTACCTGGAGGAACTCGGTACGCTGACGCCGCTGCGGCAACAGCGTGCCCTACAATCCTTCCGCTGCCTCAAGCAGATTCTGGAAAGCAGTGCCACTAAGGCAAGCTGAAGTAATGCAATCGAAAAAAGCAACCAAACGTTTCCCTTGGTTGCTGATGCTTTCGATGACTTGGTAATCAACCGACTTGTTGTAGGCTGGCTGCCGAGGGGCGTTCATTCCAGCGATGTCGTCAGACTTCGGAGTGAAAATTCTTTATCCGGGCTTTGGAAAGCATCCGCTTCCTTATTCCAGTCTAGCCGCTCAGGCGACCAGTGGTACCATTCCAACAGCAGCGTTGCCTCTGGCTTCCACTCAAAATCCCCTTCGTCGCCAGCGGCCCGAGCGAATGTTCCGTCATCAAACAAAATGACTTCATCGCGCCAGTGCGGATGATCGGCCGAAAAGCGGTGGAGTTCTTTTTTCGGCGAGTCGCCGCCGACTAGCCTCCGATGAACCTGCTTCATTTGCAGGGGATTGCAGTAATGCGAAGTGATAAGCGTGTTCTCAGGCCGGGGGCATTGATTATTCCACGGATGAAATCGTGAGTCGGCGACGAAAGGAATATCTGCCGCAGCCAAGGCGACCTGAACCAGCACGTCCTCGGCACCAGTTAACTGATGCATCCTGGTGCTCACGACTTGCGCGGCGCGGCGGCTTAGCAGATACCCAGCTCCACCGCTGGCATAACCTCCGATGTCGTACCCGACATAATCGCGGTTGGGAAGCACCGACAGAAGGCGATCAATCGCCACGTAGGTATCGTCATCGCATTTGAAGAGAAAGTCGAACGAAGCACTGGCCAAGGCCCAATTGCAAAACCAGCGTGTCTTTTGCGGCAAGCTTTCGTAATTATCCGGACAAGGACAATATAAGACATCGTCAACGCGATAAGCCGACTTGGCCTGGGGATCGCCCACCAGAAAAACCAAGTCGACCTCCTTAGGGAGATTACTCGCCCACGTATCACGACAGGCCTGGCGACGATCGTCATAGTGTTGGGCAGAGAGGGCTCCGATGATTAATGGGGTGTTTTGCATTTTTGGATTCTTGTGGGGTGATGAGACATGTGAGTAACGACTAGCCTCTATGGGTTTGCGACAAAAGAAGGCCGCTTTAGGTATTGCTGTCGACGTCGTAGAGTTCGTTCAAATCGAAATGAACGGCTTTCGTGCTTCCACGAGTTGATCGACACGTTGACGCAGAACCGTGTCTGCGATGGGGCTCGGCTTTAACTCGTAATGACCAGGAGTGAGATCGAGTGGGCTCTCTCCTCCTTTCATGCACATGTGTTTGTATTTCGATTTGCCGCGAAGAAGGAAGAAGCGATCATTTCGATTTAGCGGATGGGCGACAAACGACTGATTCAGCGTCTCATGGATTCGCCGAAAGAACACGGCATCTTCGTTCAAGCTTTGCGGCGGATAACCTCCCACGCTTCGCCACGGCAATCGCATGTTCAATCCCTATTAAAACCGGCATAAATCTTGTCCAGCACCGTCTCGTCCCAGCCGGCGCGGAGGCGTTTTCCGCGGATGTTATCTTTGACGGTGGTGTCCTGTTTTAAAATATTGAGGGCCAGGCGGCGGAACGCGGCGGTGATTTCTGGGGCCTGACCGCGGCGGATGCGGCTGGCGTCTTCGGCAAAAATTACATCAAGCACCCAGTGCTGGCTGTTCTCGATTCGCCAGTGATCTCGAATCAGCCCGGCCAGGTGCTTCACGCGGGGCGGGTGACTGCTGATAAAGAAAGACGTTTCGCACTGCTGCTTGCCGCCTGACTGACGCTCACGATAAACCATCCCCACCGATCCCAAGTTGGGCCACCGCGCGAAGACATCATCCTTGGGCGGCTTGATCGTGTAGTAAATGCGAAGCTCCTCGCGGCCGTGCGAACGCTCGCGAGTCGTATGTTTGCGAAGCCCGGGAACTTGGTAATTTCGCTCGCCGAAGTCGGCGAACATCTCGAGCAACTTTCGATGTAGCGTCTCTTGGTTCCCCTTAGCGGTCAGTAGGTTATGGTTCTTGCCCCGATCAGCTCGCGGATCGGTAACCTTTACAAACTGTTTGTAAATCAGAGCAGCAGGCCCAGACATCGTTCCCCTCCATGCCAGCAAAAACAGCCATCACCCATCGAGGGCTTGACGAATCAGAGAACAGTGCAATCCTTGAACCAAAACGACTACAACGTGCGATTGCCCTGGGGGTCCTTCGATGGTAGGTAAACGTGAAGTGCTGTTCACCGACGAGCAGTGGGAAATGGTCAAACCGTTCATTCCTGAGGTCCCGACAACACGACGTGGCGGACGACCGGGCCTGTTTTGAAGGTATTTTGTGGGTGCTTCGTAGCGGCGCTTGCAGGAAGGATCTGCCGGATTGGTGTCCTTCGCCAAGCACTTGTTGGCGACGATTGGCCGAGTGGAAAGAGGCTGGCCTCTTCGTCGGCATGTAGCATGTGGGCTCATTTGTTTACGTAGGTTTTGAAACAGCTTATAGTAATCAATTCCCATTGGTCATCGTTGATGACGATGGCGTGTCACAATGGATCTCCCTGCGTTGAAAAAATAACGTGTTCTTCAACGGCCGGAGACCGCGAACTGAAAGTGACATTACCGTATTCCGACGGGAATCAGGTGCTTTGAGCGTATACAAGACATTGCAGTTCTCCATTCAAGATGTAATGTTAACCTGCGTTTCCATCAGTCTTTTGATAGTGACATGTATGTCACTGAGTAACGCACGGGCATTGCATGTGTCCATATTATCTCAGATAGTGCTATTAGTCTACTCGATCATCCACGGTAATCGCATTCGAAACCCCTCCTAACTCCCGAGGATAATCGCTTCCAGCGCCTCTTGTGACCAGCCGGCGACTTTTCGTTTTAGGCGGATGCTCATTTTCCGCTGCGAAGTGTCTCGCTTTAAAATGGTCAGGGCAACTCGCC